>CAJUFJ010000028.1 GCA_910585815.1 uncultured Oscillospiraceae bacterium
GCCGGGCCGCCGAGGAGGTGGTGATGGACACCATGACCAACGGCGCCTCCCAGGATATCCAGGAGGCCACCAACATCGCCCGGAATATGGTGGCCATGTACGGCATGAGCGAGGAGTTCGGCATGATGGCCCTGGGGTCTGTCCGGAACCAGTATCTGGAGGGAGGCTACGGCCTGGACTGCGCCCAGGACACCGCCGCCGTCATGGATAAGGCGGTGAAGGCCATACTGGACGTGTGCTATAAGGACGCGGTGGAGGTCATCAAGGCCAACCGGGAGGATATGGACAAGGTGGTGGCCTACCTGCTGGAGAAGGAGACCATCACCGGCGGCGAGATGGTGGCTATCATCGAGGGCCGCGACCCGACCACCGTGGAGGACGCCTACGCCTCCACCCGCAGGGGGGCGAAGCCCCTGCCCGGGGATATTGAGCCCCCCGCCAAGGCCATCCACATGGTCAGCGAGGAGATCAAGCCCCCCGCCGCGCTGGAGGAACCGGAGGAGCAGCCTCACGAGGCGGAACAGGCTCCCGAGGAAGTCCCCCAGCCCGAAGAATCCCCGGCAGACGGGGAGAACAAACCCGAGTGATATAAAAGCGCCGCCCGGCTGGGCGGCGCTTTTTTGGTTAGACTGTTTCCAAACAGGCGGTCAAGCGTGTTGGTTAGCTTCGTGGGCCGCACAGCACTCTAATTGTTTTGACCGAGTTCTTCGTCAACCTTTTCGTTGAGCCATTGGGTCTTTGTTTTGTTTTGCTCTTTCAGCTTCTCTGTCAGTGCGTTTAGCTTCTCACGGGAGAGAGGAACACTGAACTGCCCAATTGTTTCTCGACGCTTTCGGTAATACTCGGCCGAGTTCGGGGGAGACAAGTCTCCATCACCTCCTTGCTAGCAATTATAGCGGATGGCTAGCAATATATCAAGGTCCTTTTGAAAAATAATACCCTTGTCTCACAAATTTAGGAAAGCTGCCGAATGTAGGGCAAGGGCTCTGCCCTTGCCTGATCCCGATGCCGTTTTATCCCTTTATAGGGATAGGCAGGGGTAGAACCCCTGCCCTACATAATGTACCGGCCGGCATTTCCAATGGAACAGCGCCGCCCAACCGGGCGGCGCTGTTTTAAATCAAATGCGTCAGGTTTCTTCTGCTATAAATGATTCGGCGCACCTCCATCGTGTCTCCAATTACCACATAAAATATGGTGAAATTTTTAACCTGGATGCGGTAATAGGGGTGCTGCCGTTCCCGGCTGGAGGGGTAGGGCTCAAAAGCTTCCGCACAGCTCAGGCGGGCATAAATTGCCTCCTCCACTTCATCGACCAGCCGCTCAGCGGCCAGAGGGTTACGCAGACGGTAGGTGATGTAATCCACGATTTCGTTTAAATCATCCTCAAACAGAGGGAGGATGCTCAGCTTATAACGCTTTCCGTCCATGGATACGCCCCCTTACCCGATGGAACACCTCCTGGCCGGAACAGCGCAGGTCAGACAACTCCGCGGCCCTATCCGCCTCGTCCAGAAGGAGCTCGACATCGTCTGTCAGGGCGGCATACTGCTCCAGACTGAGCAGTACCATGGAGCCATATCCGTTTTTTGTAAGGTAGACGGGCTCGCCGGTCTGCAATACGGTAGATTCAATTTCCGGGAATTTGTTTCTCAGGTCTGAGACTGGGCGGATATGCAGCATAAGAGACCCCTCCTTTTGATATCGTTATTTTATCATAATTTTATCGTATTATCAAGGGCCGTAAAAAGAGGAAGGCATATTAACCGATTTCAAAGCCTCATTTGCCGTCCGCACCAGATATTCCATAGCCTGGACGGGCCACTTGCCCGCCGCAGTCTCGCCGGTAAGCATAAGGGAGTCGGCCCCGTCCAGTACGCCGTTGTAGATGTCGCACACCTCCGCCCGGGTGGGGACAGGGCGCTGTTCCATGGACCACAGCAGCTGGGTCACCAGGCAGAAGTGCCGGCCTGCTGCCCGGCACCGGGCGGCGATATCCTTCTGGATGGCGGGCAGCTTCCACAGGGGCATGGAGTTGCCCAGGTCCCCCCGGGCGATGCAGAGCTGGTCCGCCCCGGCGATGATCTCGTCCAGATGTTCCAGCCCCTGGTGCTCCTCAATTTTAGCCATGATCTGCACCCGTTCCAGGCCCAGATCGTCCAGGGCCTCCCGCAGGACGCAGATATCCCGCCGTCCCCGCACAAAGGGCTGGAGGATGTGGGTCACGCCGTACTGTCCCGCCTGGCGCAGGTTGTCCAGGTCGGCGGGGGTGAGGGTGGGGGTGTCCACGTCGGTCCCCAGGATGGACAGGCTTTTCCGGCTGAGCAGGGGCCCGCCCCGGACCACCCGGCACAGCAGCACGGTGGGGCTGGAGCGTTTCACCTCCAGCAGCAGAGCCCCGTCGTCAATGGAAATCTGCTGCCCCCGCCGGGCGGTCTGGAGGATGCCCTGGGGGACGGGGATGCCGCCGTCCCCCAGCAGGACCTCGTCCCCCTCCCGCAGGAGGATGGGCCGGGGCAGCTCCCCCACCCGCAGCTCCGGGCCCTGGAGGTCCAGAATGAGGTGGGCGTCCTCCCGCCCCGCCTGCTGGGCGGCGGGCCAGTACAGCCCCTCCAGCAGGGGGGCACACTTGTCCAGGCTGGTGTGGGACAGATTGACCCGGATGCCTGTCATCCCCGCCCGAAACAGCTTGTCTAAAATGTCCCGCCGGGCGCAGGGGTCCCCCAGTGTGGCGTAAAATTCCATAGAATTTTCCTCCCTAAGCGTTCTTTTTACCTATTATGAGGGCTGTGGGGCAGGAAGTCAATGGGGAAGTTTGTGCCAGAGAAGTCGCCGGAGGATGGTATCCGCTCCCACTTGCCTTTTCCGCCGTTTCCCTGTATAATAGGCCCTAAAGAGAGGAGCGATACTGTGCGCATCATGGCCATTGATTACGGCGACGCCCACACCGGGGTGGCCCTGTCCGACCCCACCGGCTTTCTGGTGGGAACCACCACCACCATCAACAGCTGGCGGCAGGAGGTGGTGCTGGGCAGGCTGCTGGAGCTGATTGAGGAGCACCGCCCCGACGAGGTGGTGCTGGGCTTTCCCAAAAACATGGACGGCACCGACGGCCGGAAGGCCGACCTCTACCGGGAGCTGGCCGCCCAGCTGGAGGAGGCCACTGGGATGAAGGTGATCCTCTGGGACGAGCGGCGCACCACCATTGACGCCCACCAGATTTTGTTCAACCAGGGCAAGGACGGCCGGAAGCGGAAGAAGATTGTGGACGCCGTGGCCGCCTCTCTGATTCTGGAGAACTATCTGGATTTTAAGCGAATGAAACAGGAGTGATTTGTTATGAAACGACGTACATCGGGACTGCTGCTGTCCCTGCTGATGCTGGTGAGCCTCACCGCCTGCGGCGGGGACGTTGAGATGAACCAGGGCAGCCACAGCGCCGTCATACATGGTGTTTATGGATCGTCCAGCCAGCTGGTTGACCTGCCCGTCCAGGAACCGGAGGACAGCGGGGACCTTCCCGGCAACGGTCAAAGCGCCCCTGACAGCAGCCAGGTCCCCTCCAATCAGGACCCGGACGGCAATGCGTCTGTGGGCAACCGCCCCGACGGCAAGAGCGACGAGGGCAACGCTTCCGTTGACGAGGACGGCTGGTATACCTCCAAGGAGGAGGTGGCCCTGTACATCCACCTGTATGGCGACCTGCCCGACAACTATGTTACCAAGGACGAGGCGGAGGACGCCGGCTGGAGCGGGGGCAACGTGGAGTACTACACCGGCGAGGGCACCGCCATCGGCGGGTCCCGGTTCGGCAACCGGGAGGGCCTGCTGCCCAAGGAGCAGGGACGGACCTACACCGAGTGTGACATCGACACCGTGGGGGAGAACTCCCGAGGGGCCAAGCGCATTGTCTTCTCCAACGACGGACTGGTCTACTACACCGACAACCACTATGAGAGCTTTGAGCTGCTATATGGGGAACCGTAATCAACTGCCAGCTGTCTGTCAAGCCGGCTTTGTAAGGAGGGACGCCCATGCGTCTGTTTGATACCCACGCCCATTACGACTCCGGGGGCTTTAACACCGACCGGCTGGAGGTGCTCGCCTCCATGCCCGGGCAGGGGGTGGAGCTGATTCTCAACCCCGGCTGCGATCTGGACAGCTCCCGGACGGCGGTGGAGCTGGCGGAGCAGTTTCCCTTTGTCTACGCCGCCGTGGGGGTCCACCCCTCGGACTGTGAGGGCTTCTCTCAGGATACGGCGGACGCCCTCCGTACCCTGGCCGCCCATCCCAGGGTGAAGGCCATCGGAGAGATTGGTCTGGACTACTACTGGAAGGAGAATCCGCCCCACGACTTCCAGCAGAAGGTCTTCCACACCCAGCTGGAGCTGGCGGAGGAGCTGGGGCTGCCCGTGATTGTCCATGACCGGGAGGCCCATCGCGACTGTCTGGAGGTAGTCCGTGCCCACCCCAAGGTCACCGGGGTGTACCACTGCTACTCCGGCAGCCTGGAGGACGCCAAGACTCTGGTGAAGCTGGGCTGGATGCTGTCCTTCACCGGGGTGGTCACCTATAAAAACGCCCGGCGGTCGCTGGAGGTGATCGACTGGCTGCCCATGGACCGCATCATGATCGAGACCGACTCCCCCTACCTCACCCCGGAGCCCTTCCGGGGCAAGCGGAACGACTCGGGCAAGGTGTACCGGGTGGCGGAGACCATCGCCCAGGTGAAGGGAATGGACCCGGAGGAGGTGGCGGAAATCACATTGGAAAACGGCAAGCGGTTTTTTGGAATTGAGGAGGAAACACGATGACCATTACCTATGAGTACGAGGGTGCGCTGTACGTCAACCTGACCAACAAATGCAACTGCGCCTGTGAATTCTGCCTGCGTCAGGGCAAGGCGGAGGGGTCCATCTACACCGAGGACTCCCTGTGGCTGGAGCGGGAGCCCACCCGGGAGGAGGCCCTGGACAGCTTTCTCAGCCGGGACGTGTGCGCCTACCGGGAGATCGTTTTCTGCGGCTACGGCGAGCCCACCTACCGGCTGGATGATCTGCTGTGGCTGGTGGACCAGCTGAAGGAGAAATTTGGGGACAAGCTGCCCCCGGTGCGCATCAACACCAACGGCCACGCCAACCTCATCAACGGCCGGGACGTGTGTTCCGAACTGTATGGCCGCATCGACACCGTGTCCATCTCCCTTAACGCCACCAACGCGGCGGACTATGTGGCCCTGTGCCACCCCGTCCAGGGGGAGGAGGCCTGGCAGGCCATGCGGGATTTTGCCTGGGAGTGCACCGCCTATGTTCCCAATGTGGTGCTGACCATCGTGGACAAGGACAAGACCCCCAAAGAGATTGAACGCTGCAAACAAATTGCCGAGGGGCTGGGTGTGAAGCTGCGCATCCGAAGCTTCATCGACTCCTGAAAAAGCGCCGCCCTGTGGGCGGCGCTTCGCTTATTTTTGGCTCAGCTGGTAGAGCATCTGCACCGTCTCCTCCCGGGTGGCGAAGGAGCGGTAGCGCAGGCCGTCCCCGTCCCCGGAGACGATGCCCTGGTCCTTCGCCCACTCTCGGGCGGGGGCGGACCAGTCCCCGGGCTGGAGCCCGGCCCGCTGGGCCAGATAGCCCTCCATCAGCTCGTTGAAGCGTTCCTGTGTCATGTCATCCTCCTCCTCGTCTCCGTCCTCCATCGCCTGGGCCACGTCCTGGCGGAACTGGTCCATGGTGATGCCGTGCTTGGGCCACCACTGGAGCACATCGCTGTGGTTGCTGGCCACCCCCTGCTGGTAGCCCTCGGCGTGGCAGAGGACCACCCCGGGCTGCGCCGGGTCGAGGCCAAACTGGCTGCACAGCATGGCGGTGAGCTGGACGGCGTTGTGGTAGATGTCGTCAAAATAGGGCTGGTTGGCCTCCACGTCGTAGCCGATCATGGTGCCGCCCTGATAGGTGTGGCCGGCGGGCTCGCAGCACTCGAAGGAGATGTGTGTGTTGTTGGCGCTGCGGCCGGAGGTGCCGGTGCCGGCGTGCCAGCCCCGCATGGTCCAGGGCAGGGTCTGAATGACCCGCTCCCGGCTGACGAAGGCGTGTACGCATTTTTCCACATCCGGCCTGTTCCAGCGGCTGATAAACACCTCCGGGTCGGGTTGGGCCACCCCGGTGGAGTGGACCATGACCCCCTTGGGCGTGATGGTCCGGCCGATTTTATAGCAGTCGTTTTCCGTGAGGAATTGCTGCTCCCAATCAAGTTTCATGACAGCCTCCTTTGCGGCGGGGCCTGGAGGGGCCCTGCCATCCTATGCGGGAGGACGGGGCGGTGACAGAAAGCGCACCGCATTTAAACGCACCGTCTGCGCTTCCTGTTAAATTGTTTGAAGTCAAAAAAACCAGGAGCGGCAGGGATTTTCGCCCTGCCGCTCCGTTGGGGTTCGATAGAGAGTTGTTACTTCTTCCCCGCCATATGGGTGGAGTTGACCACCACACTGGTGAGGGCAAACAGGGCCAGGGCGTTGGGAATGACCATCAGGTTGTTGAACATGTCGGTCAGTTCCCAAACCAGGTCGTTGGACATCAGGGTGCCCAGGAAGATGAACACCAGGCCCAGGGCGGCGTAAATCTTGGCGGACTTCTTGCCGAACAGGTAAATCACATTGATTTTGCCAAACAGATTCCAGCTCAAAATGGTGGAGAAGGCGAAGAAGAACAGGCACACGGCCACAAACATGGCGCCGGCGGTCTCGCCGAAGACCACGCCGAAGGCAGTCTGGGCCAGGTTGGCTTTGCCCAGGGTGGTGCTCTCAGCGGCGGCTCCGCAGGCGGCCAGAGGGCCGTCGGCAGTGTACAGGGTGGAGATAACCACCAGGGCGTTGAGGGTGAGTACCACGAAGGTGTCCATAAACACGCCGATCATAGCCACCACACCCTGGTCGTGGGGGGCGGTGACGTTAGCCTGGGCGTGGGCGTGGGGGGTGGAGCCCATACCGGCCTCGTTGGAGAACAGGCCCCGCTTGGCGCCCTGGCTGATGGCGGTCTTGATGGCGTAGCCGAAGCCGCCGCCGATGATGGCCTGGGGCTGGAAGGCGTACTGGAAGATCATGCCGAAGGTGGCGGGGATGTACTTGGCACGGGCGATGAGGACCACCAGGCCGCCCAGCAGGAAGATGGCCGCCATGACGGGGACCACCTTCTCGGTGACCGAGGCCAGCCGCTGCACGCCGCCCAGGAAGATAACGCCGCAGATAGCCACCAGCACCACGCCCACAATCCAGTTGGGGACGCCGAAGGCGGTGTTGAAGGTGGAGCCGATGGAGTTGGACTGGACCATGCAGCCCATAAAGCCCAGGGCCAGGATGATAGCCACGGCGAAGAAGCCGGCCAGGAACTTGCCGAAGCCGCCCTTAAAGGCGGTGGTGATGTAGTAGACGGGGCCGCCGTGGTAGGAGCCGTCCTCGTCGGCCCGGCGGGTCTTGATGGCCAGGGTGGCCTCGGCGTAGATGGTGGCCATGCCGAAGAAGGCGATAATCCACATCCAGAAGATGGCGCCGGGACCGCCGGTGAGGATGGCGCCCGAGGCGCCCACGATGTTGCCGGTGCCCACCTGGGCGGCGATGGCGGTGGCCAGGGCCTGGAAGGAGCTCATGCCCTGCTCCTGCCGCCCGCCCCGGAGGGACAGATTGCCGAAGGTCTTCTTCATCCCCTCGCCGAAGCAGCGGACCTGGACGAACCGGGTTTGGATAGAGTACCAAAGGCCCACGCCGATGAGGAGGAAAACCAGAATGTAGTTGGACAGGTATTCGTTGATTTTTGCCACGATGGGGAACAGTGTTGCTTCAAGCTCAGCCATGATAATGCTTCCTTTCTATATTTAACGGTTTTGTAGGGGCGGCCTGTGGCCGCCCGTGATGATTGTTCTGCGGGGCCTCGTGACGGGCGGCCACAGGCCGCCCCTACAGGTTATTTCTTATCCTGAAAATATTCCCTGGTAATGGTTGCTACCGCCCCGGAGAGCAGCAGCAGGGCGATCAGGTTGGGGATAGCCATTGCACCGTTGAGGGTGTCGGAGATGTTCCACATCAAATCACCGGAGCCGGTGGCCCCCACGATGCAGAACAGGACGAAAATCACCTTGTAGACGGAGGTGACCACCTTGTTGTCCCGGGAGATGTAGCCCCAGCACCGCTCGCCGTAGTAGCTCCAGCTGAGGATGGTGGACAGGGCGAAGAAGACCAGACTGAGCTGGATAATGGTGCCGCCCAGGGTGCCGGGGAGGATGGAGTTGAAGGCGGCCACGGCGGCGGAACCCTTGGAGGCGTAGCCCTCCAGGGCGGCCTCGCCCAGCTCAAAGCCGGACAGCAGCACGGTGAAGGCGGTGATGGAGCAGATGACGATGGTGTCGAAAAAGACCTCGAACACGCCCCAGATGGCCTGCTCGGCGGGCTCCTCGGTGGAGGAGGCGGCGTGGGCGATGGGGGCGGAGCCCAGGCCGGCCTCGTTGGAGAAGACGCCCCGGGCGAAGCCGTTCTTCATGGCAATCATGATGGCGTAGCCAAACACGCCGCCGCCCACTGCCTCAAAGCTGAAGGCGCTGGAGAAGATGGCGGCAAAGACGCCGGGGATGTCGGTGATGCGCATGAGAATCACAACAATGCCCGCCGCCACGTAGAACACGGACATGAAGGGGACCAGCAGGGAGGTGACCTGACCGATGCGCTTCACGCCGCCCAGGACCACCACGCCCACCAGCACGGTGAGGGCGATGCCGGTGACCATGGGGTCCAGCCCGAACAGGCCGCTGACCGCCCCGGCAATCTCGCTGGACTGGGCGATGTTGCCGATGCCGAAGGAGGCCAGGCCCCCCAGCAGGGCGAAGACAACGGCCAGCCACTTCCAGTTTTTGCCCAGGCCGTTTTCAATGTAGTACATGGGGCCGCCCTTGTGGACGCCGTCCGCGCCGGTGTCCCGGAATTTCATGGCCAGGGCGATCTCGGCGTATTTGGTGCACATACCGAAGAAGGCGGACACCCACATCCAGAACACGGCCCCCGGTCCGCCGATGAAGATGGCCCCGGTGACGCCGGCGATGTTGCCCGTGCCCACGGTGCCCGCCAGGGCAGTGGTCACCGCCTGGAAGGGGGACAGGTTGCTGCCGTGGTCGGTCTGACCCTTTTTGCGGAACAGGGAGCCCACGGTGTTCCGCATGATATAGCCGAACCGGCGGACCTGGACCCAGCCGGTGCGGAAGGTGAGGAACACGCCGGTGCCCACCAGCAGGGCCAGCATGATGGGGCCCCAGACAAAGTCGTTGGCGGCGCGCTCTGCATTCATGACAATCTCCAGAAATTTTTCCATAGCCTACTCTCCTTCGCGGGGCAGACAAAAACGGGCCGCGGGGGATGCCCGCAGCCCAAAGAAAAAGCACAGCCCGGCGGAGCGCAGGCCCCGCCGTTTTGACTTTCCTCTGTCCTTTTGCCTGAGAGATTGGCGGGGCGTTCTGCCCCGCGTTGCACCTTCGGCACCCGGTAAACGAGCTTCTCCAGAGTCACATCCACGCGCAGTCCTCATCCCACAGGGGACGCCTGAGAGTGTTATTCCTTCGGCAGGCCGTAAGGCCGTTTTCCTGCGCGCTTCGTCTGTCCCTATTCAATTACCAGCATACCATACCACAAGCCGGGGGGATTTGTCAATGTCTGACGGACAACAATACACCGATTACGGATTTTTCAGCTAATTAAACGAACAGAGCAGAATTTTCGTCCAATAAAGTTTACAATTTGCTCTTTTTTTGCGGGGACGGGTGTGGTATACTGATTTAGATTGTGATTATCTGTGTGTAGGGACGGATATTATCCGTCCGTTATGCGACGGAAAAGGTATGCGGTCAGGAGATACCCGCCCCTGCAAACTGGGTTGCTCGTAGGGGCGCACATTGTGCGCCCGCACAGAGCGGCAAAGATTTGACGGCGGGCGGACAGTGTCCGCCCCTACACAGTGATCCCTCAACACATGAAACCGAGAGGTGTTTTACACAATGAGCCTGTTTACCAAGATCTTCGGGACCTCCTCCCAGCGGGAGCTGAAGTCCATCTACCCCATTGCCGACAAGGTGGACGCCCTGGAGGAGGAGTACAAAGCCCTCACCGATGCCCAGATCCAGGCCAAGACCCCGGAGCTGAAGGAGCGCCTGGCCAACGGCGAAACCCTGGACGACATCCTCCCCGAGGCCTTTGCCGCCTGCCGGGAGGCCGCCTGGCGTGTCATCGGCCTGCGGCCCTACCGGGTGCAGGTGGTGGGCGGCATCGTCCTCCACCAGGGCCGCATCGCCGAGATGAAGACCGGCGAGGGCAAGACCCTGGTGGCCACCCTCCCCGCCTACCTCAACGCCCTGGCGGGCAAGGGGGTCCACGTTATCACCGTGAACGACTACCTGGCCAAGCGTGACTCGGAGTGGATGGGCAAGGTCTTCCGCTTCATGGGTCTCACGGTGGGTCTGGTGATTCACGGCGTGATGGGCGAGGAGAAGAAGGCCGCCTATCAGGCGGACATCACCTACGGCACCAACAACGAATTTGGCTTCGACTACCTGCGGGACAACATGGCCATCTACTCCCAGGAGCTGGTCCAGCGGGGCCACGCCTTCGCCATCGTGGACGAGGTGGACTCCATCCTCATCGACGAGGCCCGCACCCCTCTGATTATCTCCGGCCAGGGTGAGAAGTCTACCCAGCTGTATACCATTGTGGACCAGTTCGTCTCCCGCCTGAAGTGCCAGCGGGTGCGGAAGGTGGACGAGAAGGAGGAGGAAGACGTCGATATCGACGCCGACTACATCGTGGACGAGAAGGCCCGCACCGCCACCCTCACCGCCCGGGGCATCAAGAAGGCGGAGGAGGCCTTCCAGGTGGAGAACCTGGCGGATATGGAGAACACCACCCTCTCCCACCACATCAACCAGGCCATCAAGGCCCGGGGGGTGATGAAGCGGGATATCGACTATGTGGTGAAGGACGGCCAGGTCATCATTGTGGACGAGTTCACCGGCCGCCTCATGTTTGGCCGGCGGTATAACGAGGGCCTGCACCAGGCCATCGAGGCCAAGGAGCATGTGGAGGTGGCCAACGAATCCAAAACCCTGGCCACCATCACCTTCCAGAACTACTTCCGTCTCTATGACAAGCTGTCCGGCATGACGGGCACCGCCCTCACCGAGGAGGAGGAGTTCGGCACCATCTATGAGCTGGATATCGTGGAGATTCCCACCAACAAGCCCCTGGCCCGTATTGACCAGCCCGATGTGGTGTATAAAAATGTCTCCGGCAAGCTGCGGGCCATTGTGGATCAGATCGAGGCCTGCCACGCCAAGGGCCAGCCCGTGCTGGTGGGCACCGTGTCCATCGAGAAGTCGGAGGAGCTGTCCGCCATTCTGAAAAAGAAGGGCGTTAAGCACAATGTCCTCAACGCCAAGAACCACGAGAAGGAAGCGGAGATTGTGGCCCAGGCGGGCAAGTTCGGGGCGGTCACCGTGGCCACCAACATGGCCGGCCGCGGCACCGACATTATGCTGGGGGGCAACGCTGAGTTCCTGGCCAAGGCCGACCTGCGCAAGGCAGGCATGTCCGACGAGCTCATCGCCGAGGCCACCGGCTTCGCCGAGACCGACAACCAGGAGATTTTAGACGCCCGGAAGAAGTTCTCCGAGGCGGAGGCCAAGTATAAGGCGGAAATCCAGGAGGAGGCCGACCGGGTCCGGGCGGCGGGCGGCCTGTTCATCCTGGGCACCGAGCGTCACGAGTCCCGGCGCATTGACAACCAGCTGCGGGGCCGCGCTGGCCGTCAGGGCGACCCGGGCGAAACCCGGTTCTTCCTCTCCCTGGAGGACGACATCATGCGCCTGTTCGGCTCTGAGCGGGTGTATAACCTGATGGAGAAGCTGGGTGTGGACGAGGACACCCCCATCGACGCAAAAATGCTCTCCGGGGCCATCGAGAACGCCCAAAAGCAGGTGGAGTCCCGGAACTTCCAGACCCGGAAAAACGTGCTCCAGTACGACGACGTGATGAATACCCAGCGTGAGATCATTTACAAGCAGCGCCGCCAGGTGCTGGACGGGGAGGACCTACAAAACTCCATCCAGAACATGCTGCGCAACATGATTTCCAACGCCATCCTGGGACACATGGGCGAGCAGAAGCACATGGACGCCGAGAACTTCCGGGAGGCAGTGGCCCACTTCCGCGCCATGTTCCTGGCCCCCACCGACCTGCTGCTGTCCGACGAGGAACTGGCCCGGTACGACGCCGAGGAACTGACCCAGCTGGTGCTGGACAAGGCGGAAGCGGCCTACGCCCGGAAGGAGCAGGAGATCACCCCGCCCCTCATGCGGGAGCTGGAGCGGGTGATTATGCTCCGGGTGGTGGACGAGTACTGGATGGACAACATCGACGCCATGACTGAGCTGCGCCAGGGCATCGGCCTGCGGGCCTACGCCCAGAACGACCCTGTGGTGGCCTATAAAGAGGAAGGCTACGAGATGTTTGAGAACATGGTGGCCGCCATTCAGGAGGAGACCCTGCGCCGGCTGTTCCTGGTCCGCCTGCGCCAGAACGAGGAGGTCAAACGGGAGCGGGTGGCCAAGGTCACCGGCGAGAGCGGCTCCGGCGACGGCACCGTCCGCAAACAGCCCGTCCGCAAGGTGGTCAAGATCGGCCGCAACGACCCCTGCCCCTGCGGCTCCGGCCTGAAATGGAAAAAGTGCACCTGTGCGCAGTATCACCCGGAACTGAAATAATACAGCAGCCTCTCCCGTCCTGTGACGGGAGAGGCTGCCTCTTTTTAGATTAAGGCTCGCAGCGTGCTGTTTAATTCCGGGATGTCCTCGCTGATGATTTCCCAGACGAGACGGAGATTGACCCCCTCGTAGTCGTGGACGATACGGTTACGCAGTCCGTACATCTCACGCCAGGGGATTTCCGGGTGTGCGCGGGCAAAAGCGTCGTCTGTCACCCGGCAGAGCTCGCCCAGCTGACTGAGGTTAAATACACAGGCCTCTACCAGCTTGGTGTCCTGGGCAAAGCGGTCGTAGGTGTATCCTTCGCAGTAACAGGTCAGCTTTTCGGTGTACCGAAGCATTTTTTGCAGGATAATATCATTTCTCATAGATCGTTACCCCAGTGGAAGTAATTTCACGGTCGATTTTCGACCCCTTTTCAATATGGGTCACATCTAAAATATCCACCGGCATACCGACGGCCCGACGGACCGCATCCATAAAGCCTACAAATTTCAGTCCGCGCAGCCTGCTGTCCACGAGCAGGTCCAGGTCGCTCTTTTCCGTCGCAAGGCCCTTTGCCACAGAGCCAAATAAGACGGCGCGGGAAATGCCGTATTGGTCAAAGACGGGAGAAAGCGCAGTCCGAATATCAGATATAGTCTGTGACATTTCAATCCCTCCCTGTTCCATATTATATCATGGATTTGCCCGTCTCAGTCCTTCCAGGTCGCCGGACTGGATGGCGTTCAGATTGGCGGCGATTTTTTCCTCGGGCCAGTCCCACCATTTCAGTTCCAGCAGCTGGTCGATCTCCGAATCGGAGAACCGCCGCCGGATGGGCCGGGCGGGCACGCCGCCCACGATGGTGTAGGGCGGGACGTCCTTTGTGACCACCGCCCGGGCGGCGACAATTGCCCCGTCCCCGATGGTGACGCCGGCCAGAACCACCGCCTCGTAGCCGATCCAGACGTCGTTTCCGATCACGATATCGCCCCGGTTGTCCCAGGCTTCGGGGATGCGGGCCACATCCAGCCCCCACTCCTCAAAGAGGACGGGGAAGATGTAGGTGGACAGGGAGCGCAGAGTGTGGTTGGCGCTGTTGAACAGGAACTTTGCGCCGCAGGCGATGGAACAGAACTTGCCGATTACCAGCCGCTCCCGGTTGATGGGGTAGTGGTAGAGCACATTGTTGCGCTGGAAGTCCCTGGGGTCGTTGACAAAATCGTCGTAAATGGTGTAGTCTCCCACCGAGATGGAGGGGTCTGTCACCACATTTTGCAGATAGACGGTGCTGTGCCCCTGGGAGCGGGGATAGATTTTCCATTGCGGGATCATATGTAACCTCCTGAATTGATTTTAGTTGTCCATGATCCCGCTGAGGACAATGCATCGCTTCACGCATACCACCCCTTTCACATCCGGGTGCCCTTGTAGTTTCCCCGCCGGGAGGCGGCCCCCGCCTTGGGGCGGCGCTTGCGGCGGAAAACGGTAAGTTTAAGGATCACAATGGCGGTCAGGAACAGCACCACGGCTAGGATGATGCGCACCCCCTCGTTCTGGAAGAACTGGAAAAACTGCTGCTTCTTATACAGCAGCTCCGACCGTTCCACCGAGGTGACGGCCACCAGGTCCAGCTGGCCATAGACCTCCCCGTTGTAGGAGAGGGTCATAATGCCCATCACCTGTCCGGCCTCCACCGGGGCCTCCACCTCTTTGGCGTAGAGGGTGATCTTGGTCTCGATGTCGTTCAGGTCCATGGACTTGGGCAGGGTGCGGGTGATGGAGCCCTGGGGTTTCACGTTCACCTCGTCGGCCTGGCGGGACATGGTGACCTTCACCGTCTCCACCGGCTCGCTGTCCTTGGTGATGGTCACCCGCTGGAAGTTGTTAAAGCCATATTCAAGCAGTCGCTTGCTCTCCCGGAAGTGGCCCTGCTTCAGGTCCTCCTCGCCGGGCACCGGCATGGGGCCGGAACCGATTACGACGGAGATAAGAATTTCGTCATTGTCCTCGGCGGCGGCGACGAGACAGCGACCCGCCTCGTCAGTGTTGCCCGTTTTGCCGCCGATGCACTTTTCATAGAGATAGCCGCTGTGGTTCCAGGTGGAGACCAGGGCGTTGCTGTTGTACATCTCTCGGGGGCCGGACATTTCGGTGGCGCGGAGCGTGTACTTGGGGGTCTGGGCGATGCGCAGGAAGGTGTCATACTCCAAACAGGCCTTCATAATGAGGGCCAGGTCGTAGGGGGTGGAGTAGTGGTTTTCGTTGTGGATGCCCACCGGGTTGGTAAAATGGGTGTTCTGGCAGCCCAGCTCGGCGGCCTTCCGGTTCATGTGGTCCACAAAGTCCTCGATGGTGCCGTCCACCGCCACGGCCAGGATGTTGCAGGCGTCGGCGTAGGAGGGGAGAAGGGTCATGTACAGCAGCTCCTCTGCCGTGAGCACCTCACCCAGCTTGATGTTGCCATTGACATAGGAGTAGGTCACATCCTGCATCCGGGTCTCTCCGGCGGTGATGGGGGTGTCCAGGGAGAGCTGGCCATACTCGATGGCCTCCAGCACCAGCAGGGCGGTCATAATTTTGGTAATGCTGGCGGGGTAGGCCTTTTCGGTGGCCCTCATATCGTATAGGATTTCGCCGTGGTTGGCGTCCAGAAGGACGGCGTGGGTGCAGAACAGGTCCAGGTCCTCCTGCCCCGGAACGACGGCGGAGGCGGGCAGTAGAGACATGGACAGGGCAAACAAAAGGATCAGGGAAAGAAAAGGATATTTTTTCATAGGAAAATCTCCATATGTATGTTATAATGAGGTGCGTACCCCAGTGTATCGCACATGAGGGGAAAAGGCAATTAAGATTTTTTTAATTTTTACGGTATAACCGCAACCGCATTGATTATAACAAAAAACGGGCAAAACCGCAAGGGGGCACGGGAAATGGGAGGAAAATCCAGATATGCGGGGGTGGTGCTGGCCCTGTTTGCGGCCTTTGTCCTGGTGTGCGGCACCTGGTATCTGGCCCGAACCACCGCCCCGGAGCCCTTTCAGGTGTCCTCAGTCCGCCGCCCGCCGGCGGAGGAGGTGTCCGACGAGCCGGCCGTGGAGGGGGAGGTCTATCCGGACAGCCTCCTTCCGGGGGAGGTTATCAACATTAACACGGCGGACGCATACGACCTCCAGCGCCTGCCGGGCATCGGGGAGAAGCGGGCCGGGGACATTGTGGCCTACCGGGAGGAGCATGGCCCCTTCTCGAGTGTGGATGGGCTGACGGAGGTGTCCGGCATAGGGCCGGGTATTTTGGAGGGCCTGCGGGAGTATGTGACTGCGGGGTAAAATATTAATGCGGGGCCCGCCGCCCTCGGCGGG
Organism: uncultured Oscillospiraceae bacterium; assembly: GCA_910585815.1. GTDB lineage: Bacteria > Bacillota > Clostridia > Oscillospirales > Oscillospiraceae > Lawsonibacter. Next base: position 16,131 of record CAJUFJ010000028.1, read on the forward strand.
CCATTACGGGATGGCCCGGCCAGGGGGGCCGGGTCCCACAAAACGGAGCAAGGAGCATCACTATGGCAAAGATATTAGTAGTAGACGACGAACAGGTGCTGGTGAAGGGCATCAAGTTCAACCTGGAGCACGAGGGCTACCAGGTTGAGGTGGGGTTCGACGGCGAGCAGGCGGTGGAACTGGCCCGAGAGGGCAGTTTTGACCTGATTCTGCTGGACCTGATGATGCCCAAGATCGACGGCCTTCAGGCCTGTATGCGCATCCGGGAGTTCTCCAACGTGCCCATCATCATGCTGACGGCCAAGGGGGAGGACACCGACAAGATCATGGGCTTTGAGTGTGGGGCCGACGACTACATTACCAAGCCCTTTAACCTGCTGGAGCTGAAGGCCCGGGTGCGGGCCCTGCTGCGCCGCTCCGGAGCGGCGGAACAGAAAAAGGCGGAGGCGGTGCTCACCGCCGGCCACATCCGGCTGGACACCGCCGCCCGGGCGGCCTGGCGGGACGGGGCGCCGGTGGAGCTCACTGCCAAGGAGTTCGACCTGATGGAGCTGCTTCTCCGCAACCCCGGAAGGGTATACAGCCGGGAGAACCTGCTCAACGTGGTGTGGGGCTATGAGTATATCGGCGACTACCGCACGGTGGACGTCCACGTCCGCCGCCTGCGGGAGAAGCTGGAACTGGATCCTGCCAGCCCGGAGTTTATCCGCACCAAGTGGGGTGTGGGGTACTATCTGGCGAAGCTATGAACAAGAAAAATAAGGTCCCCTTTTTTGCCTCCCTCCAAGTGAAATACGCCCTGAGCTACTTTGTCATCTTCGCGGTGGTGCTGGTGCTGCTGAACACCTACCCCCTCATGGCCTCTCAGGAGCTGCTGTTCACCTCCAAGCGGGATTCGCTGAAAAGCCAGACGGCGGTGATGGCCTCCGCTCTCATGGAACTGGAGTCCCTGTCCGCCGAGCAGGTGGCCCGGGTGATGAACATGCTGGACAGCATGGGCACCACCCGCATCCTGGTCACCGACCCGGCGGGGCTGATCCTCTACGACAGTACCAGACAGCCCGGCGAGGAGGAGGCGGACAGCTCCGGCGGAGAAGCGGAGTACCGCTACGCCCTGTATCAGGAGGTGGTGTCCGCCCTGCGGGGGAACGACGTGTTTTACTCCCGCTATGTGGACCGGATGTTTACCTCTACCGCTGCCATGCCCATCGTCTACCGGGGCATGGTCATCGGCGCCATCTACATCCTGGAGGTGGACCGGGCCCAGGGGCAGCTGCTGGACAGCTTACAGCAGAATCTGCGCACCATCTCCTTGGTGATCGCGGCGGTAACAGTGGTTATGTCCACCTTCTTCTCTAAAATGCTCACCGCCCGCATCGCCGCCCTGCTGCGGGCCATCCGCATCGTGGGCGAGGGGGAGTACGGCCACCGGCTCCAGCCTGTGGGCCGGGACGAGATGGCCCAGCTGGCCGGGGAGTTCAACCAGCTCACCGACCGCCTCCAGACCACCGAGGAGGTCCGCCGCCGCTTTGTCTCCGACGCCAGCCACGAGCTGAAAACCCCCTTGGCCTCCATCCGCCTGCTGGCCGACTCCATTTTGCAGACCGACGAGATGGACCCGGCCGTGGTGCGGGACTTTGTGGGGGACATCGGCTCTGAGGCGGAGCGGCTTACCCGCATCACCGAGCACCTCCTGGCCCTCACCCGGCTGGACAGCCTGCCCGCCGGAGAGGAGTGGGCGGTAGACGTGGCCCGGGTGACGGAGCGGACAGTGGCCCTGCTCCAGCCGGTGGCCGACGCCGCGGGGGTCACGGTGGAGAAAAATCTGAAGCCGGGCTGCGCCGTCCTGTGTACCGAGGATGACCTGTCCCAAATCTGCTATAACCTGGTGGAAAACGCCGTCAAATACAACTACAACGGCGGAAAGGTGTTCGTCTCGGTGTACCGGGACGGGGACCAGGTGCTGCTGGAGGTGGGGGACACCGGTGTGGGTATCCCGGAGGAGGACCTGCCCAAGGTGTTCAACCGCTTCTACCGGGTGGACAAAGCCCGGTCCCGGGCCGCCGGCGGCACCGGACTGGGGCTGTCCATCGTCCGGGACACGGTGCGCCGCCACGGCGGCTGGGTTACCGCCCGGCCCCGGAGCCCGGAGGGCAGCCTGTTTACCGTGGGCTTTCCCCGGTATGTGCTGGAGGAGGATGAGAGGGGGCGGGGCCAATGAGCAAAAAACGGTGGGTTCTGCTTCTGATCCTGACCCTGCTCCTGGCCGCATGCGGCGGGGAGACGGAACACACAGAGGGGCCCGTCCTCTGGTTCTGCACCGGAGGGGAGCGGGACCACGGCCCCGCCCTGTCCCCCCAGCCCTACCAGGGGGAGATGACCCCGGAGGCGCTGCTGTCCGCCCTGCTGGCCGGGCCCGAACAGGCGGGGCTGGTCTCCCCCTTCCCCAGAGGGGTCGCCATGCAGCAGTGGAGCTGGGATGAGGAGCGGCCGGGGGTGCTGCTGGTGGACCTGTCTGAGCAGTACGGCGCCCTGGCCGACGTGTCCCTGAGCCTGGCCGACTACTCCATCGTCCTTACCCTGTCCCAGGCGGAGGGAGTGGAGGAGGTGGAGATCACCGCCGGCGGCCGAAGGGTCAGTTACCGCAGCCACCAGGTCCTGTCTGCACAGGAGGCCGTGCTGTGGGACGAGCTGGCGGATACCCCCTCGCAGGGGCGGCCCCCACAAAACACTTGACAAATTCTGTATTTGTCTGTAATCTTAGGTCTATTCAAAGGAAAGAAGGCGTTCTCCATGAGCAATTATAAAATCAACACCAAGTGCGTCCAGGGGGGCTACACGCCCGGCAACGGCGAGCCCCGGCAGATTCCCATTGTTCAGTCTACCACCTTTAAATATGCCACCAGCGAGGACATGGGCAAGCTGTTCGACCTGGAGGCCAGCGGTTACTTCTATACCCGGCTCCAGAACCCCACCAACGACCATGTGGCCGCTAAAATCTGCGACATGGAGGGCGGAACCGCCGCCATGCTTACCTCCTCTGGCCAGGCGGCTAACTTCTACGCCGTCTTCAATATCGCCAATTGCGGCGACCATGTGGTGGCTTCCTCCACTATCTACGGCGGTACCTACAACCTATTTCACGTCACCATGCGGAAGATGGGCATTGATTTCACCTTTGTCTCCCCCGACTGCACCGAGGAGGAGCTGAACGCCGCCTTTAAGCCCAACACCAAGGCGGTCTTTGGCGAGACCATCGCCAACCCCGCCCTCACGGTGCTGGACATTGAGAAGTTCGCCAAGGCCGCCCACGCCCACGGCGTCCCCCTGATTGTGGACAACACCTTTGCCACCCCGGTAAACTGCCGGCCCTTCGAGTGGGGCTGCGACATTGTCACCCACTCCACCACCAAGTATATGGACGGCCACGGGGCCGGTGTGGGCGGCTGTATCGTGGACAGTGGCCGGTTTGACTGGATGGCCCACAAGGAAAAATTCCCCGGCCTGTGCACCCCCGACGACAGCTACCACGGCATCACCTACGCCGAGAAATTCGGTCTGGCTGGGGCTTTCATCACCAAATGTACCGCCCAGCTCATGCGGGATTTCGGCTCTATCCAGTCCCCCCAGAACGCCTTTTTGCTGAACCTGGGGCTGGAGAGTCTCCACGTGCGGATGCCCCGCCACTGTGAGAACGCCCTGGCGGTGGCCAGCTACCTGAAGGCCCACCCAAAGATCAGTTTTGTCACCTTCCCCGGCCTGGAGGGGGACAAGTACTACGACCTGGCTCAGAAGTATATGCCCGACGGGACCTGCGGCGTGGTGTCCTTTGGCTTCAAGGGCGGTCGGACCGCCGCTGAGACCTTTATGAAGCACCTCAAGTTGGCCGCCATCGAGACCCACGTGGCCGACGCCCGCACCTGCACCCTCCACCCCGCCTCCGCCACCCACCGGCAGATGAACGACCAGGAGCTGGTGGCCGCCGGCATTACCCCCGATCTGGTCCGCTTCTCCTGCGGCATCGAGGACGCCGCTGACCTGATTGCCGACATCGAGCAGGCCCTGACCCATGTATAAATAAGTGCGTGTCCCCGCCCGCAAGGGCGGGGACACAGAGGCTAAAAGAGGTAATAAAATGAAAAATGCTGGAACTGTTTTACTGTATAACTGCTCCGCTCCGGAGTTCTCCAAACTGAAGCAGATTTTTGCCATGCTCCGCCTGCGGATGCGGGTGGTGGAGCCCGACCGGTACCATGTTCCCCTGGAGGAGTTGGCCCGGGGGCAGGGAGAGGCGGGAGAGACCGCCGAGGCCCTGCCAGAGCCCATGCTGGTGTTCTGCGGCCTGGGTCAGGCCCTGCTCAACCAAGTGCTGGAGGTCATCCGTCTGGCCAAACTGCCCCCGATCCCCCTGAAAGCGGTGCTGACCGACACGAATCAGACGTGGAACACCGTGCAGCTCCATGAGGAACTGCTCAGGGAGCGGGAGGCCATCGCGGCACAAAAAGCGGAAAAGACGTAAAAACTTGAAATTACCCGTTGACAAATTTGTCCGGGAACAGTATAATAATCAAGCGGTCTGAAAATGACCGCGTCTTGCGGCTGTGCTGGAATTGGTAGACTGGCAAGCTTGAGGTGCTTGTGTCCGGATGGGCGTACGGGTTCGACTCCCGTCAGCCGCACCAACCTGAACGACCTTACCTGATCTGAACAGACTGTTGTCAGTTATTGGATTAGGTAAGGTCGTTTTTTGCCCCAAAGCCTTGACATGTCAAGGCTTTGGGGCTTTTCCATTTACCTATGATCTGTCACTTGTTAAATGTAAACAGTTCAAAATTCGAGTGCAAAACGTGTAAATGGGGGAATTCGAACTCCTACTGACATCACTTATATCAGCGTTAGGCTTTGCAGTTCAACGTTTTTCCTTTCGCTTAACGTGGCGTTTGGCTCCTCAACGTATGATGTGGAGGCCAGCAATTGTAAAATTTGATGGGCTAATCCATCCCTCCTCTAAACTTTGTCTTAGATGAAATATTAATAAATTCCCCCCTATGAATTTGTCAGATTTTCTGATATAATGCAAAAAATTAGTGTTAGTTGTACCATTAAATCGTGGTTTTAAAGGTATCAGAATCAGAAATTTGGAGGGAATAGGGGCAATGAAATTAGTATCTAATAGCCAGCGAATACTTTATGAGTTATTTGTCCAAGAGTATCAAGACAATATTACATATACAGATGAAAGCGAATTTTTTGAGCGATTTGTAGCGGAGCAAATAATGAAACCTTATGACTTAAGTGATGAAGAAATTGATAATGGCGTTATCGGCCGTGGGAATGATGGAGGATGCGATGCAGTTTATACGCTGTTGAATGGCATTCTCGTGACTGAAGATATTGTAAATGACATATCAGCGAGTAAAGATGCAACCATAGATTTCGTGGTAGTTCAAGCCAAACGCGAAACAGCATTTGGTGAAGATGCAATTATGAAATGGAAAACTGTTTCTGAAAATCTGTTAGAGATTGGAGTCGATGATACTCATTTTGACGCTCGTTATAATGAAGATTTACGTTCTGCGTTTTCACTGTTTAGGAATCTGTATGTAAAGTTATTGCGAAAAACTCCCAAATTAAATATACACTTTGTTTATTCTACATTTGCATCAGAGGTCCATCCCAATGTTGTTGCCCAAGCAAATGAACTAAAAGCGAAACTAATGCAAATGTACCCCAGTCCCAAAACATCTGTTTCTGTAAATTTTTGGGGAGCTGATGAAACCCTGCTGGCTGCACAGACTCAACCAGAGCAGAAGATACAGCTTTCTTTGACTGAACAACCTATAAATATTGGAAACCATCACGATTACATTACACTGGTAAACCTTGGGAAATACTACAGATTTATAACTGACGAGCAAGGAAATCTCCGCAAATATATTTTTGAGGCTAATGTCAGGGACTATCAGGGTCACAATGCGGTCAATCAGGATATTCAAACAACATTAGAGGCACCAGCTACTGAAGATTTTTGGTGGTTAAATAATGGCATAACCATATTAACGACAGAAGCTGTCCCTGTGACTACTAAAGAATTGGTTTTGACCGAGCCAGAAATCGTAAATGGATTACAGACATCTAATGAAATATTTAACTTTTTTACATTACATCCAGATAGAATTGAAATAGAATCAAGGAATATTCTTGTCCGTGTAATAGTGCCTGAGAGCGAAGAATCGAGAGACCGAATAATTCTAGCAACCAATAATCAGACCAATATACCCAGGTCTTCTTTACGTGCAAATGATCCAATTCATCGTCAAATAGAACTTTTCTTTAAAGGGCGAGGCTTGTACTATGATCGTCGAAAAAATTATTATAAGAACCAAGGAAAGAAAAGCTCTGAAATCATAAGTGTATCCTTTCTTGCACAATGCATGATTTCCCTCCTTCTTCAAAAACCAAATTATGCCCGAGCCCGCCCTTCTACAGTAATCGCACAGGACGAAACTTACCAAAAACTTTATGTCGACAATCAAGATTTGGACGTTTTCTATAATGCTGCTTTTTTAGGGAAAAAGATTGAACATTGCCTGAAAAAGTCAAATAAATTCACACAAGCCCCAAAAAATGATATTCAGTTTTATGTTTTGCTTCATGTTGTGACCAAGAAAGTTGGTAGAATAAACATCACTCCAAAAGACTTGAAAGAAATTGAGTTAACTTATTTTTCTGACAATATTATCGCAGAAGCCGCTACGCAGGTGTTTACTGAATATATCACACTTGGAGGCAATGGAAAAGTTGCTAAGGGATCAGAATTAATTGAAAAGATTAAAGCTTTGATTTCTTTCTGAACTGACAGGCGTTTTTGGAGAAACCATTGTGGTACAACAGCTATGGGCCCACATCTTTTTTGGCAACACAATCCAAAGTGGACAAAACCTGCGTTTAACGATAGTTATACGCAGGTTTTGCTTTTCTTAGCAAAAATGCATTAAAATTGATAATAGAAACTGGCTATAATTACATGTCGCAAGTGTTAGCAAGCAGATTTAAGGAGATTAGCTCTCTCTTAAACCTGCTTTTATTTATGTTTAAGAAAGAGGGATCATTATGAAACTTCCATATGGCTATGTTTTGGTTGGCGAGGGAATTGCCATCCATGAGGAAAGGGCAGACGTTGTTCGCAGCATATTTGAGTATTATCTTACAGGAGATAGCTTTGGGAAAATAGTTGATATGCTCTTTGCGAAGGGCATAGCTTCTCTGACTGGAAACGCCAAATGGACCAGGGCGGCCGTTGATAAGTTTCTGGCCAATAAGAAATATATACCAATTGTTGGGATAGACGTATATATGGATGCTCAATTCGAAAGGGATTGCCGATGTAATGTGGATTATGACAAGGCTGGACATCCAAGAAAAGCGACCAGATATCGGTCCCCCTCCATGGAAATGGAATAAAGCTGTACAAATCCTGTTCTTTTTGATATACTTGTTAAAAAAGGGAAAATAGGATCATGACAGAGAAAGAAATCGGCGAACTCTACGCACGCTTGGCGTTTCAGTACGAGTTCTCGATAGATTCGCTTTTAGCGAGATGGATCATAGATATAGACCTTGCTACTACATCGAGAGAAAAGTTTTATGATTCGCTGAATGAGGAAAAGCTGCGGACATCTAAAAAGATCAGGGACTACCATAAAACTATGCGTCTATACATTAGGCTGATGACTTGCAAAGATATGGTGTCATTAACCGAGTTGGCAAGGCGGCATTCTGAAAAATCCCCTGGATATGTTATCCAAAGTTGGATGCGCAGCCGTAATACATTAGAATTCCTCCACCAATGGGAAAATGACATGAACGAGGAATTTGATGATAGGGTCTGTGTGGAGCTGATTTATCAAGGACATACAACATCGCTTACTATTACGCCATCGTTGTGGATTCGAAAGACTCACGCTATTGGGATGCGTGTAAAACAGGGCAAGGGTGGAGACGTAAGTGCTTACCCTGAAATTGCAGCAGGCCTCCATTTATGGTTAGATCCAATAGGCGAGATTAGCGATTATTTAGAAAACATTTTTAGTTCCGCCGTAGTTGACATTATATGCTGTGCAAATATAATCAAAGACATTGAAACTTGACTTATTATGTGATATAATAAAAATAGGTAGTTATAGTGGCATCTGGCGAAATACTACCTAATATGGATTCTGCGAGCCGCCCGATGGATATATTAGGGTCACTTGGAAAATTGTTATGTATACTGACATATTAACGCATACAAGGAAGTGGAAGTGTGGACAAACCAGTTGTAATTCGGTTCCGAATCAGCAGCCTGCTTGAGGATTACACAAAAATCGGAAATTTTTTGAGGAAATATGAAACACGTACAGTCTACACGGAGGATGAACTCGTCCACGTCTCCCGTGCACAGGTGAATCGCGCACAGCGGGCGGAAGACTTTTTGGAAGCCAATTACAAGGACATTAAGGTTGCACAGGCCGCTAACCTCCATGAACTTTTGCAGAAGTATTCGATTTGTTTTTATATTGAAATCGACGGTGCAAAGGTTGACCCTTTCAACCTGACGAACTTCCAATACCTTTACCTGCTGTTTGCGCAGTTCCCGGCCATCAATATATCCTGCGCTGTCATCGACCTCAGCGGAACCATGAGCCTGTACCACCGGCTGTCGCACTATTTTGCACTACTTAACACGGATCCCTCCTACTGTCCCGACGGGATACGGGGCGGGCGTTTTTATGACCATATGTGGTTTTATGATGGGAATCATCCAAGGCGTCTGCAAATAAACAAGATTGGCGGCCTCCAAGCCTTTCTGCCGCTGATTCCGGTCTGCGCGAAAAGCAGTGGCAAGCTATTTACGCCTGTGGGGCAGGTGCTGTCTGAACAGGATTTCAAAGATATCGCAACGGTAGGGTGGCAGATGCAAAAGAAAGATATGTTCAATTTGCTTGACGGCTGCAAAGCGCTTTTGTCCAAACTCTATGATAGGTTCCCTTGCCTTGTGGAGCACAAGTTTTCGGGGCAGGTTCTGGCAAAGCTGGATCTGCTGGCATTTTTTATTTTCTGCTATTCAGCCGTGGATATGTCCCTGAAGCAGGCTGCTGGCCCCGAAGGGAAGCCGGCCCTCCTGGAAATGGAGAAGCGCTTACGCGGATATGCTGGGCGGCTGGCGGCCTATAGCATCGGCCTACGGCAGGTTGTGGAGAACATCGTTCACTATGCCCAAGGAGGCGTCGGTGCACTGTCTTTGCGGCGTTATGAACCGGAAAACTTCAAGTTATTTTTAGAGAGCAGAGGAATCCGGCAATTCCCCGCCCAAGACTGTACATACCTTGTATTCGAGATTGCGGACTATTCCCCGCTGGAGGGTACCGGGAACCTTGCCGAGACGTTCAAGCGAGGGCTTCCCGAGGACGTGTGCGGGATGTTTCAGGCCATCACCCCGGCCGACTTTTTTATGACCGGGCCCGACGGCGCGGGCGGCCGGCAGAAGCAAGGGCTGGAGGAGGCTTGGCACAACTACCGCTCGTCCGGCGAAAACCTCACAAAGCATTTCGGCCTGTATATCTTCCAGCAGATCATCAGAGACTCCAACGGTCTCTTTTTCATGGAGAGCCATTCGACGCATACGGAGGGATCGGGGGAGCGCTATACCAGCCTTCGCGGCGGGGACGATCCCGGCCCCCGGCCCGTGCTACCCGGGACCGCGTATACGGTGTGCTTCCCCCTCACCACCCTGGAGCCGGTGCAGGACAGCGGCATCGACAAGAGGAATTTCAACGATTACTCGCTGGTGTACCTTGAGCATCGAGCGAAGGAACTGTCTATACCGCTTGCCGGACAGTACGGCTCGCCGGCCGAGAAAAGCCGACTTATCAGCACCGCCGCCAGGCGGCTTCAGGCCGCGCTCACGGCGGAAATGCAGAGCAACGAGAAAAAGGTGTTTCAATTCAATATGGAGGAGATGCGCGAGGCGGTCTTTGGAGAGCTCTGGTGCAAAGCCCTACTGGTAGCGCTGTTCTCGCTGCGGGCCGAGCCGCGCCTTTTTGCGTTCTATAACTGCTCCCAACAGTTCATGGATCAGTTCAAAGAGGACATGGGCGCCTTTTTCCGCGGGACGGAGGGCTGCAATCCCCTGAACGGCAATCCGGTACAGATCTCCCTGTTCCTGAAAAACGAGATCGACGGCTTGATCTTTTTCCCCGCGAGCCGGGAGGATACCTGGTACGCCAACGAACAGCTGTGCAGGTCCAGGGGGATCCCTAACCAGCTGGCGTGGCTGAACCGGCCCGGGACACAGCCCAAGGAGGAGCTAGGGATTGCGCCTCTGGAGGTCATTTGTGAGCCGGAGGAGGACGGCCTGACCCTGTTTGAGCTGTACACCAAGAGAAAGCTGGAAAACAGCATCCAGGGACAGGAGCTTGGGTGTAAGATTGAGCACACCCATATGCGGCTGGGGTCGGCTGTGCACATCTGCACGTTTTATGAGGCCGAGCTGCTGTTCTCCAACTCCCTGTTTTATTCTAGATTCGCATTCCTCCTGCTGAGGGAGCTGCGGCCAAAACTGCAGCAGCTCCCCCCAGCAGTGGAGCGGCTGGTCTTGTACGGGTATTCCTCCTATTCGGAGCTGCTCCTGGTGGAGCTGCAGCTACAGCTTCGCCACTGGGCGCAACAGAACAAGCGGGCCCTACAGGTGGAATACCTCATTTTGGAACGGGAAGCGGAACAGCGGGGGTTCAACCACACCGACCGTATCCGCTCTAGCTCCGGAATCTCCACGGAGGAGCTGAGCCGGCTGCCGGGAACAAGGTACATCCTGATAGTTCCAATAAATTCCACTTTAAAGACCCATAACAAAATGTGTTTCCTTCTCGAACGCAATAAGATCCGCCTGTGCGGAGATGAAAAAGAACCGGGCTGCAACTTGATTGGAAACTTCGGCCTCATCACGGTGGGCCCGCCTGGGTCTGAGTCGAAATACTGGAAACGAGACCCGGAGCGCAGAACGATTACGCCTAAGGTGAAGACGCTACCTGTGTCCACCTATTTCATATTCCTGCCGGTGCAGTATCACGAAGCGGATACCTGTGAATACTGCTTTCCGCAAAACCCCCTGGCGGAAACGCCGCTGATTGAGGTCAACGCGGCCTCGACCATTCCGAATCAGAGCTTTTCACTGAACGAGGGCCCGGAAGCGGGCCGACCCTACCTGAGCTGGCCCGACATAAAGAAGGAACAGGACAAGCTGGAATGCCTCCGCCCGGTCCTCGCATACGGGCACATAGGCCGTGGGGAAAATCATTTCCTTTATTACCTGGAATTGGAAAAGCTGTTGATCCAGGAGCAGGAAGCCGTCAAACAAAAGCTCCGGGAGTTCCGGAATTCGCACCCCGGCGAATGGGACGACTACAACATCATCTTCTGCCCTCTCCATTTCAGCAACGCCGGCTTTGTGGAGCTGATCAACAACGAGGTGTTCTCAGGTTCGGCCCTGGTCATCCGCGTGGATGTCGACAAGGAATTCCGGGCGAACGCACAGGCCAAGTTCTCCTACCTGAAAATGTTGGTCGATAACCTGAGCCGTACCGGGAGGGACACGACCATTCGGGTGCACTATGTGGACGACAACATCCTGAGCGGGCGGACTTTCCATCGCTCGAAAAGCCTGATGACGTCGCTGCTCCAGGCACCGGAGGCGGGAGGGCCGCACAAGGTATCGGTACGTATATTTGACACTCTGTTTCTTCTGCTCAACCGCAATTCGACAAGCTCGCTGCAGTCCTATTACACGTATTATCCCAATAAGTCTAGGACAAAATATTTCTGTTTTCTGGACCTGAGAATCTCGTCCCTCCGAACCCACGGGGATTCCTGCGTCCTGTGCAACCTCCACCGGGAAGCGGATCGGATGCGGAAAATGTCCTCTACAAAATTACTTTATGACAAGTGGGGGGATAAGAGGAGACGGTTCCGCCTGAGGTCGCTGGAAGAGCATAAGGCCAACACCGGGGGAGACCAGGCCGGGCCACACGGCTTCTTCCGTATGGCCGCCACGCATACGGCCGGGATTGCGCTCTCAGGCGCCGCGCTCTATGACAAGCGCACCGCGTTCCTACGCATGGCCAGCCTTATGCTGAAGGACCTGGAGGAGCGACCGGGGGATGAGGAGGAGCGGCGGGAGTTCTTCTTCTCCTACCTTAAAGTGATCTCAAGGCCGTTTCTCATCTTCCATAAAACAGTCAAGGAAGCGGTGTTGGATATGCTCCTGGTGCTCATGGAGCGCTGCCTGGGACGCGGGATGGAGGAGATTAAGGACTCCTTGAGCGGGCTGGAGGACAAACAATACCTGTGCGAGGAGCCGGTTTACGGAACACTGAGTTCCCTGGCCGAACACGCCGGCCAGATTGTGAGGGGTCGTGAAGCGGATTACCTCAAGATATTGATAAGTCAGCTCACAGAGCTGAAAAGCAACTATACCTTGCGTATGGAAAAGATGGACGCGATCCTGGACAAGGTCCACACGCTTACCAACGGGGACGAGGCCGAGGAGCTGGAATTTTATGCTTTCTATCTCATGCAGATCAAGCGCCTGACCAGCATCAGCTCAGACACCAGCAAGAGCCTGTGGCTGACGCGGGAGATTTATCGGGTGTATGGGGCGGATAAGGGCCGGACGATACCCCAACTGGTGGAGCTGGTGATCCTGGAGAATACGCGGGTTCTGTTTGACGCGGCGTCCAAGCTGGCAGACAGCCTGCCCCCGGGCCGGGACGGCAGCCCGGACGCAGAGAAGCAGATAGGAGAATTCCTGGAAACCCTATATAACGCCCGGCTGGATGAACTGAAATCTGTCCTGTCCGTGCCGCAGGGGACAGCGTCCCCCGATGACGAGCAGTACTATGAGCACCTGGCGGAACGGTACGATGTGGAGTATGACGGCGGGAATGGCGGCGGACAGGAGGGCCGGATCTGGAGGGAACGGATCAATCCGTTCGTCGCGAAAGCCCAGACGCACATAAGAAGCGCCGGCAAGCCCCCCCCGGCAGATATGGTCCCTTTCTCCAACCTGCTGGAGGGGGCCTCCCGGGATGACACATACCTGTATGAGAACCTGAAGGGCCTGATGGACATCTTGGGCTATATGGATAAGGATCGGCTCACGCAGGAAGGAACCCGGCTATTGCTGGCGCTGAGGGCTCTCCGCCTCCACCTGCGGCTCTGCTTTCCGGAAACAGAGCCAAACAAGCCCCTGAAAATGCCGGTGCTTGAGATATACAGCCGTTTGACCGCCCTCCTGCGCTATCTACTGGATGCGGACAAGCTGTGCATCGTGACGGAGCTGCCAGCGAAATACAACATTTGGAAAGCGACGCTCGCCAAGACCTTCAACCAGCTTGTCGAAGAAAACGAATGCGATGTCCGGCTTTTGGACTGCACAGATGACAAGGATTACACGGAATACCTGACCCTGGCCGACGGCCGGCTGAACGACGGCGGGGACAAAGAGACCTCCGGCATTAGTTACCAGGTGGAGGACGGGATCATCAAAGCGCTGTGCGCCTATAAAGAGCTTGCGCCGGGGAAAAAGAAGCTGGGTTACCTACTGCGGGAGACAGGCCAGAAAACACAGTTCGTCCTTGCCTTGGGCGGGTTTGAGGGGAAAGGCATCTATTTGTATGCCAGTTTTTACCAGCCAGATCGAATCAGGCTACTGCACCGCATAAGCTGCGGGCTGCTGTTTTTCCCCGAGCTCGTCGGAATGGTGTTCGACGAAAAGGAAAACCGACTTTTGCAGGAGCTTGTTCAGGAGCGTTACGACCTGTCCATCCAGCAGCGGGCAAAGGCCCACTCCCATACCCGAGATCAGGAGCTGGTCATTTATTATCAGTCTGCGTTTGCCGGGTCTACCCCGGATCGGCGTGCCAATCAGCCAGGGACGCCCCAGGGGCGCAGCGACAGCGACGTGCTATGCCTGGTATCCGATTTGATTATCAGCGACATCTACCGCAGCAGCCTGTCAGAGGATTTCTACCTGCCGGGGCGGGGAACGGGCCCCACACCTTTGACTCTGAGAAAAGCGCTAAAGGGAATCTGGTCAAAGGACGAGAGCTGCATGACACTGTGGATGAGAGAGCCCTTGGATCCTTCACATGATTCGGAGCGGTACGCATATGTTGAACTGAGGCTTCACTTCCCGCCGGACAGCTATGTAATCGAGAAGGTATTTGGAACCAGCGACGGCCTGTACAGTATAAGTAGTGAGGACCGGATCCGATATCTTTCCGGCCCCATCGGTTCCGTACGTGTCCCGCTGTTCCTGCTTGCGCTGTCGCGCAACGCGGTAAAGGATGGGATGCGCCAAGAGCAGGCGGTGGACGTTTACTTCGTGAAGACAGCAGCCCACGACCTACGCATTGCCAATAAGGTCTCCCGTACGCAGGTAGACAACCCGGAGCTGGTGCGGAAAAAATATTTAGATAAGCCTCCGGCTAACGTGACGGACGGCATTTCCCTGTGGAGCGTCTCACGCTATATCCAGGCGATTGTCGCAGACTATCTGGACAGCCGCCTGAACAAGCTCAGGAATATATTCCGTGAGGGCGGGGACTTCAATGAGGGGGCGGAGCAGTTCGTGCGGCTGTACCGGCGGCTGACCTCACGGGAGTTTTCTCTCCAAATAAGGTTCACACCCGTTTGTGGCGAACAGGAGACGGCCGATGAGGTGTTTTTCTGCGTTGATCTGCCATTGCTGGAGGAAAAATATGACTCAATAGAAAGGGAGGAAACGGGCTCATGAAGTTAGTTTTGGTGGAGGATCGGCTGGATCGGGTGGCGCGGGTTGTTCCCGGCCTATTGGACAGGATCGAAAAAATTATTATTTACCAGTCAGAACGGGAATTTGAAGTGTCCACACGGCAATACCGCAAAGAGCCGTTTTTTGAAAAGCTCCAACGGGTAGACGCCTGGAGCATCTACGAGACCCTGGACCAGCTGTATGAGGCCCGCGACGAGGCCGGGCTGCCTCAAAATGTTTTTCTGTTTGATTTGTGTCTGGAGGACGAACAGGTGGCCTTCTCTGAAAAGCTGTCCGTCATCTATATCAAGAGCAAAGAGGACAGCGCGAGACCAGGCTGCCGCTGCTTTATTTACACCACCTTTGACCGGATGCAGCAGCTGCTGCACAGCGCCTTTCAATCGTATGTGGTCGAGACAGATCTTGGACAGGAGGAGAACTTCCTGCTCTACAAAAAGAACGCCTTGCTGTGCGAGGCGCTTTCACTGAACGCCGGAGAGGAAGAAGGATAGGAAGATGGGCACCGATGCCACAAAGCTCTACTATTATACAAGGGCGGATACGATGCGCTCCATTCTGACCTCCGGTATGTTCTGGGCGACGAATATCCTCTATATGAACGATTCTGAAGAGTATTTGAACGGGCTCCGGGAGATCCGGGGCATTATGGAGCGCTACAAAAGCCTTAATTTCCGGGACGTCCGGGTGCCCGACAAGCTGATCCACACCCCTGATCCGCATATCTTTACCATTTCCTTCTGTACAAACGGAGACCTGCTGAGCCAGTGGTGTGTGTACGCCCGGGAGTCCGGGGTCAACCTGGAATTGGATTTCAGCCTGATTAAGATGGACGAGGACCATCCGGGCAGCTTTTTCTGTCCCCGGGACTGCAAGGATGCCGATGAAATAGCCGTCGCCGCCCCCCTCAAGCCTGTCATCTATTTCACCCGGAACGTCATGCTGGAGAAGATATCGGAGAAACAGGTTTATAAGCGCGCGGCGGAGATTATTGAGCGGATAAACGCATTGGGGCTGCAGAGCGGCAAAGACGGCGCAGAGGAAAAAATCAGCGAGCTGGCCGCGCAGATCAAGCGCTATGAATTCTCTGCGGAACAGGAGTGGCGTCTGGTTTTCAATATGACGGAACATACCGTGGAGTATAAAAAAACGCCCCTTTTCTACCGTGAGCAGGACAGCATATTAAAGCCCTTCATCAAAGTGGCCGTTTCTGAGCGTGATAAGGCGACGGAGCTCCGCCCTATCCCTTGGCCCGTTACCGCAATCACGGTGGGGCCGGGATATAACCAGGACCAGGTTTTCCAAAGTCTCCGGTATTTCTTGAACTTTGGGAATTATATTCGGATGGATGACGCAGATTTTCGGACATATGCGCTTAATCTTTACCTAGATAAGGTGGAGGCGAGCTGCTGCCCTCTGTTCAAGCGTCAGACCGGCCTCAGCCGCATGATAAGCGACTACAAAGCGAAAACAAAGGCAACACCCGACTTAATCAAAACTAACAGCATACGTGAGTTGGCGCGTACGTTAAAGGATGATTTGGTTCAGAAATTCCCCCGATGCGCAAAAGTGCTGGAGTCCATTGAGCTGACAAGCGGTGGAATTGTCCTCCAGAAGTCAGACATTCCGTACATATATTGAGTTGAACGACCTTACTTAATCTGAACAGACTGTTGTCAGTTGTCAGATTAGGTAAGGTTGTTTTTTGTCCAAAAGCTTTGAAATGTCAAGGCTTTTGGGCTTTCCTATCTGCCTATGATTTGTCACGGGTTAAATGCAAACAGTTCAATATCTGAGTGTAAATGAAGGGATTCGAACATCCCCAGCATAAACGAGTGGATGGAGGCGGACCGGAAGCTGCCGCGAAAGCAACGGTACACGGCAACGCGGATCTACCACTGTCTGGTGGAGGAGCAGGGATACCAGGGCAGCTACTCCAGCGTGAAGCGGTATGTGCGGAAGAAGAAATTTGTGCTGAAGCTGGCTGCAGAGGGATACCTGCCCCTGGCTCAGCCCTGTGGACATGGACAGGTGGATTTCGGAGAGAGTCTTTACTATTATTCCCAGAGCAGGGAACGCAAGGGTTACGCACTAACAGTGAGTTTTCCGCAGTCCAACAAGGACTACACACAGTTTTTCCCCTCGCAGAACCAAGAGTGTCTGCTGGAGGGTCTGAAGCGGGTCTTTGAGCACGTCGGTGACGTACCGCCTCGGCTGAGATTTGACAATCTCTCCACAGCGGTGGTCAAGGTGCTGGAGGGCGGAGAACGGGAGCTCACGGATGGCTTTACCCGGTTCATGCTGCATTATCACTTCCGGGCGGAGTTCTGCAACCCGGCGGCAGGGAACGAAAAGGGAAGCGTAGAGAACAGAGTGGGGTACAGCCGGCACAACGCCTTTGTCCCGGTGCCCACAGTGACTTCCTTTGAGGAGTTCAATGAATGGCTGTGGGAATGGTGTGAAAAGGACGCCCAGCGCCTGCACTACAAGTACAAGGTGCCCATCCAGGAGTTGTGTGAAGCGGATCGGGATGCGCTGCTGAAGCTGCCGGAGTATCCGTTCCCGGTATTCCGTTACGGGGCGCTGTCGGTAAATAAGTACGGCTTCGCCGTCATTGACACCAACAAGTATGACCTGGCTCCCACGCTGGCGGGCAAGACAGTGCAGGCAAAGATCTTCTTTGACCATGTCGAATTTTACCATGACCACCAGCCGGTGGGCCGGTACCGCCGGAGCTACGGCCAGGATGAGGAACTGTACGACTGGACGCAGTATGTGGGGACGCTGCTGAAAAAGCCTGGAGCCATGGAACACACTCGTTTCTTCAAGCAGCTGCCTCAGCGGTGGCAGGAGTTTCTGGTTCAATCCAGGGGCCGTGAGCGGAAAGGAGCCCTGCGGCTGTTGGACGAGATCGTGCGGGACGGCAACGCCCCTTTGTGCGAGGACGTTCTGTCCATGGCGGCGGAAAACGGGAGAACAGATCCAGACAGTATCCGGCAGTGCTACTACATGATCGCGAGAAAAGAGTTCCGGCCAAAGCCTCTGGAACTGAGGGCTTCCACGCCAAAATTGAGGTATGACCCGAATCTCACCGCCTATGACGAACTGACAGGGGATGCTTCCCATGCCTGAGCAGATTGAGCAATATATGCGGACCTTGAAGCTGGGCGGCATGGCCAGGGAATGGCGGAATGTGGAGTTCCAGGATACCGAGCAATATGTTCGGGAACTGCTGGAGCTGGAGCTTCGGGAAAGAGAGGTCAACCGGATCAACCGGATGGTCAAGACCGCCGGCTTCCAGGTTATCAAGACGCTGGAAGATTTCGTTTGGAATCAGAACATAGAACTTCCGGTCGGCCTGACAAGGGAGTACATGGAAGGACTTCAATTCCTCCCGCAGAAAGAAAACCTCATTTTCCTGGGCTCTGTCGGGACCGGCAAGACCCATTTGGCAACGGCCATCGCTTTAAAAGCCTGCCAGGTGGGACGGCGGGTGCGGTTCTTTACCGCAGCTTCTCTTGCCAACCTCCTGCTGGAGCGCAACAACAAGGGCACACTGAACAGCTTCCTGGAGAATCTGAGACGGGTGGAGCTCATTGTAGTGGATGAGATCGGCTTTGTTCCACTCCATAAGGATGCTGCCGAGCTACTGTTCCAGGTTATCTCAGACTGTTATGAGCGCAGGAGCCTCATCATTACCTCCAACCTGGAGTTCAGCCAGTGGAACACCGTCTTCGGCGACAATCGTCTCACAGCGGCCCTCATTGACCGACTCATCCGCCACTCTCACATCGTCATCTTCTCCGGGGAGAGCTACCACCTCACCCAGTCCATGAACCGCCAGAGGCCCGGTATCCAGTGAGGAGGCCAGAATCGCCAGCATCTGCGCGTTTCGGGGTTTCTGCTCCAGATGTCTGTGTGCCAGATCTTCCAGCAGGGGCCGGCCTTCCTGCCAGATGATGCAGCTCACAGTCCGGATGTTCCGCTCTACCGCCTTCCAGTTGGTTTTGTACTGCTTTGCCACCTCCGGGTACAGCCACTTTGTCACCAGCAGAAGGCGGTCTGGCTGCTCCACGCACAGTGACACCGCATAGGCTGTATGAAAAAAGCCGGTGTAGTTTGTGGTCACACCGAGTTGGTACAACAGGTCATACACTTCCGGCTGTTTTCTCCTGTTCATCACCAGTACCACCAATCTTTTCCTATTTTCCAGGAGTTCGGGGCAGTTTTCCTCAACAGCTTTTATGATCTTGTCAATCGTTTTTGCGGTCGGATTCCCTTTCCCATTTCGGTACTTGTAAAGGTTTGAAAGAGTCACATCAAAATCTAGCGCCATTTCTGTACATGTCTTGTCTGTAATTTCCTCATATGCTTGAAGCAGCTCCACAATAAAGATTCTGACTTCTTTCGCCATAAAACTTCCCTCTGCTTAATTATGGCAAAATACGTCGATTCCTGGCGACTCATATAAAGGAATTTTCCCCAAGGGCTTTTTGTTGGAAAAGGGCCCCAAATGCTGTGCATCGGGGCTCGTAGGGGTGATCTGTTCTTCGCATATAACAAAAGGGCTCCAAAACTTGTGCATTGGGGCTTCAATACAAAATAGTAACCCTTATCGTTTATAATTTATAGGTGCTGAGAGTGCTCACCTTTTTCGAGCCCTTTTGCTTAACTTTTTTCTTGACAAACACACTTATGGAAACTCCGGAATTAGCAAAGGATACATCCGAAGAAACTGATAAAAGCATCTATTTTAATGCATGGAATTTCGGACAAACTGAACGTGACTTTGAGTTTATGATAAGTTCTTCTGTAACAGAAATGCTATAAAACTCAGCCTATCTAAAGATTTAAGTAAAAAGTGGAAGAACAAGCGTACATGCTGTTGTGCTGCATGTCCTTTTGATTTATCTTTTTTGGCAACACATGCCATATTAGACAAAACCTGTGTATAGTATCACTATGCACAGGTTTTATCGTTTTTGCGGTAAAATACACAACTGAAACCTTCCTACCAGACGCTTCATAAGCTGTGACTGACTGGACAGTTCTTCGCTTGCCGCCGCGCTTTCCTCTGCGGTTGCCGAGTTTGTCTGTACAACATTGGAGATCAGGTCAATCCCCACCGTGAGCTGCGCAATGGAATCCGCCTGATCGCTGCTGGCCGCCGAAATCTGTTCGATAATGCCGGCCATTTCGTTCACGTCATTGACTGCTTGAATCAAAGACTGCGCCGTATCGTCCGCAATCTGTGTTCCGTTTTCGATTGCCTGCAAAGAATTTTCAATCAAAACAGCGATGTTTTCAGAGGCCTCTGTGCTTTTGTTTGCCAGATTGCGGACTTCATCGGCTACTACGGCAAACCCTTTTCCAGCGGCGCCTGCGCGGGCGGCTTCTACGGCGGCGTTCAGGGCGAGAATATTGGTTTGGAACGCAATATCTTCAATGATCTTCATGATTTTGCTGATCTCACTGGAGCAGCTGCTGATATCCCCCATTGCATGTGTCATCTGCTGCATTTTTTCTTTACTCACATTCATCTTTACGCTGACACTGTCTGCCGCTTTACTGGCCTGCCGCGCACTGTCTGCGTTCTGACTTACTTTGTTGGAGATTTCATCAATTGTGGCAGCAAGTTCCTGCACAGAACTGGCCTGCTCAGTCGCCCCCTGGGCAAGCGCCTGGGCGCCATTCGATACTTGGTCCGCTCCGCCCGCGACCTGAGCGGAACTTTGGCTGATTTGCAGCATTGTGTCATTGAGCTTGTCCGCAATACCCCGGAACGAGACAAGCAGAGGATAAAAGCCGCCTGTATACGCTGCCTCGCAGGTCGAATCCACCGTAAAATCTCCCTCGGCCATTTTAGCGAGGAATTGATTCTCATCCGCAATAATAAGCTGAAGCTTATGGATCAATCTGCCTACCTGAGCGGCGAGAACACCCAGTTCATCCTTCGAGGTATAGGAGATCTTTACATCCAGGTCCCCTTCCGCCATTTTTGTGGCCGCATTCTCGATTTCAGAAATAGGAATTTTGATCAGGCGTATAATCACAAATGAGAAGAAGACGCCTACAAGGATAATGGCAATGACAACTGCTGCCATGGTCAAGGTGGCGGTTCTGTAAAGGGAGGCGCTCTCTGCCGCTGCATCATCGCTTCCCTTTGTATTGTAGTCGATAATATCATCAAAAGCGCTGTTCAAAGAGTTGAAAAGCGTCTCACATTCTCCGTCCAGAATCCCGCGGGCGCTCTCGGAGCAGCCCTGTTTGGCGAAAGCCATCATTTCTTCCGCCGCCGCTTGATACTGTGTCCAGAGGTTGTTTGCGTTGTTATAGAAATTTCGTTCTTCCTCATCAATCATATCCCCATATGCGGCTAAGAGGGTGTCCATGGTCTCGTTTCCGTCCTGGAGGTGCTGAAGGCTGGTCTCCTTTTTGTTATCAGAGTCTGCGCTCAGGTACTCTAACTCATTCAGCCGGATATTGGAAATGGTAGTGCTCATCTCTCTGGCTACATCAACACTGGGAAGCCAGCTTGTCGCAATGTCGTTTGTCATGTCGTTCATCCGGCCCATGAGAAAAAATGACATCCCGCTGATAATGAGCATTCCGAGCAGCGCAACTCCTATGAGAATATAAAGTTTCAGTCTGATTTTTAAATTTTTTATGTAGTGAATCATCTTTGCAATCCCCTCTTATACTTCATTATCCGCTGTTGACAGCTATAAAAATATATCGGAAGATTTTCTCTGTTTGATAAGTGCATTGATGAGAATATGATGGATACCTTCTTTTAAATAGCTGTAAAACTGCATCTTTTTTGTCAACACATGACATGCCGGAGCAAAGGAAACTTTGCTCCGGTGTTTTTTATGGATATCGATATTGCAAGGCTTCCTGAATATGATAAGTCCCGCTTTTTGAAAAGCGGGACTTGTCTGGTCTGGACTGTGGCGTCAAAAAGATACACCACCATATCTCTTGCAGTGCAACGATTTACATAACTTGCAATTCAAAAACTACTTGTCAAAAGGCCCTCACCAAATCAAAGTCAGAGTCGTTTTAAAATATCAGCTGAACTAAATAAATAGTTTTGAGGATTTCTCCAAACGCGCAAATGAAACCGTGAGCATCTATGCGGCGGACATTAAAGATTTGCAGAAGCGTCTGGACAAGACTTAGGAATTGTTCAGACAATCTCCTGCCCAGCTTGCCGCCCCCTTTATGTAATCTTATCACAGAAGATCACCGGCATTGGCGATATAATAAATATATAATTTCTGGGAGGTCATGATATGGAAACCAAAACAAGAATGAAGCGGAGAGCTTTCATTCGTACGGATGACTGCGTCGCCTGCGGGTGCTGCGCAAGAGTGTGTCCCCTGTCCGCCGTTCAAGTCTGGCGCGGGGTTTATGCAAAGGTTGATCCAGAACGGTGCGTAGGCTGCGGCAAATGCGCGAAGGAGTGCCCCGCGTCCGTGATTGCAATTCAGGAGGTGCGGGGATGAAAAAGCGCTGGTATGACTACCTGTGGATCGTGGAGCTGACCTACATGGCCCTGGGATTTTTCAATATCCTGTTTGCCTGGCTGGGCATGGTCTTCTTTTGCGTTCCGCTGATTATCTCCCTGGTCTGGAGCACAAAGGGCTACTGCAACCGCTACTGTGGACGGGGGCAGCTGTTCAGCCTGCTGGGCGGACGCTTCGGCCTGTCCCGGAAAAAGGATATTCCCAAGTGGATGAAAAGCAAGTGGTTCCGCTATGGGTTTTTGATTTTCTTCTTCATCATGTTTTTCCAGATGCTGTGGAATACCTATCTGGTCTTTGCCGGCGTACAAAATCTCAGGCAGGCGGTGACTCTGCTGTGGACCTTCAAGCTGCCTTGGCACTGGGCCTATCACGGCACCTTCTTCTCCCCCGGTGTTGCCCAGTTCGCCTTCGGATTTTACAGCGTCATGCTGACCTCCACCATGCTCGGCATGATTACCATGGTCCTGTTTAAGCCCCGAAGCTGGTGTGTCTACTGTCCCATGGGCACCATGACCCAGCTGATTTGTAAGGCCAAAAGCGGCGGACAGTAATTTGATTGCAGTTTTACATAGGAAAAAGGAGGACAAAGGATGGGATTTTTTGATTTCCTGCACGGCCCTGATATCAATCAGGGCGTCGAAGAATATGGCGGACTGGAGGGCGCGGTTCTTCTGGATGTCCGCACGCCCCAGGAGTACCGGGAGGGGCACATCCCTGGCAGCATCAACATTCCTCTGCAATCCCTGAGCACAGCGGATCAGATTCCCGCCGGGAAGGACGCCCCACTTTTTGTCTACTGCTACAGCGGAGCCAGGAGCGGCCAGGCAATCCGTCTTCTGGCCGGAATGGGCTATACCAACACAAAAAATATCGGCGGCATTGCCGCCTACAAGGGAAAGGTGGAACGCTGAAATGAAAGTTGTCATCATCGGCGGCGTAGCGGGAGGGGCCACGGCGGCGGCCCGGCTGCGCCGGCTGGACGAACAGGCGGAGATCGTGGTCTTTGAGCGGTCGGGATACATCTCCTACGCCAACTGCGGCCTGCCCTACTACATCGGCGGGGTGATTGAGGACCCCGAGGCCCTGACCCTCCAGACGCCGGAGAGCTTCTTCGCCCGTTTCCGGGTGGATATGCGGGTGCGCCATGAGGTCACCGCCCTCCATCCGGACAGGAAAACTGTCTCCGTCAAGAACCTGGAGACCGGGGAGGAATTTGAGGAGAGCTATGACAAGCTCCTCCTCTCTCCCGGCGCCAAGCCCACCCAGCCCCGGCTCCCCGGTGTTGGGCTGGAAAAGCTGTTCACCCTGCGGACGGTAGAGGACACCTTCCACATCAAGGACTACATCAACACCCATCACCCCAAGTCCGCCGTCCTGGCCGGCGGCGGCTTCATTAGCCTGGAGCTGGCGGAGAACCTGCGGGAGCTGGGGCTGGAGGTCACCATTGTCCAGCGGCCTAGGCAGCTGATGAACCCCTTCGACCCGGACATGGCCGCCTTCATCCACGGTGAGATCCGGCGGCACGGCATCCATCTGGCCCTGGGCCAAACCGTGGAGGGCTTCGCGGAGCAGGACGGCGGGGTGGATGTGTTACTCAAGGACGCGGCTCCGCTCCATGCCGACATGGTGGTGCTGGCCATCGGGGTTACCCCGGATACCGCCCTGGCGAAGGAGGCGGGGCTGGAGCTGGGGCTCAAGGGCAGCATCGTGGTCAACGACCGGATGGAGACCTCTGTCCCGGACATCTACGCCGTGGGGGATGCGGTCCAGGTGAAGCACTTTGTCACCGGACAGGACGCGGTAATCTCCCTGGCGGGCCCCGCCAACAAGCAGGGCCGTATCGCGGCGGACAACATCTGCGGCGGGGACAGCCGGTATCAGGGCAGCCAGGGCAGCTCCGTGATTAAGGTCTTCGACCTGACGGCCGCAGCCACCGGCGTCAACGAGACCAACGCCAAAAAGACCGGCCTGGATGTGGATACGGTGGTCCTGTCCCCCATGAGCCACGCGGGCTACTACCCCGGCGGCAAGCTGATGACCATGAAGGTGGTCTTTGAGCGGGAGACCTGCCGCCTCCTGGGGGCCCAGATCGTGGGCTATGAAGGGGTGGATAAGCGGATTGACGTGCTGGCAACCGCCATCCGCGCCGGCATGACGGCCATCCAGCTGAAGGACCTGGACCTGACCTATGCGCCGCCCTACTCCTCCGCCAAGGACCCGGTGAATATGGCGGGCTTTATGGTGGAAAATCTGGCCAACGGAATTGTGAAACAGTTCCATACGGAGGATGTGGGCGCCCTGCCCCACGACGGCAGCGTGACCCTGCTGGACGCCCGGACGGCGTGGGAGTACGCCGGGGGCCATATCGAGGGCTTCCAAAATATCCCCGTGGATGAGCTGCGGGAGCGGCTGGGGGAGATTGGACCCGGCAAGCCGGTCTATGTGATCTGCCAGAGCGGCCTGCGCAGCTACATCGCCTGCCGGATTCTGGCCGGGTACGGCTATGAGACGTATAACTTTGCCGGAGGCTTCCGCTTCTATGACGCGGTAACCAATGACCGCCGGCTGATCGAACAAGCCACAGCCTGCGGGATGGACCAGTAAATGGTGAACACCCCTCCTCAAGCTCCAGCGGAGCTGAGGAGGGGTATTTTCATGTATCCCGCAGAGCGGTCAGCTTTTTTGCATCCAGAAGCTCCACCGTGCCCCGGGACAGCCTGACCATGCCCTCGCCCTGTAAGTAGCGGAGCATCCGGGTGACCACCTCCCGGTGGGTCCCCAGGTGGTTGGCGATGGTCTCGTGGGTGATAGACAGCCGGTCCGTCTTTTCAATCGCTGCTTCCTCCAGAAGAAAAGCGGCCACCCGCTTATCCATGCTTTTCCACATAACCTGTTCCACCAGCCACATGACCTCGGAAAAACGGGCGGCCATGACCTCGTTGGTGTAGTTGGACAGGGGAGCGGACTGCTCCATAATACTCCGGTACACCTCTGCGGGAATGACCCAGAGGCCGGTGTCCTTCTCCGCCTCAATGGTGATGTCAAACTGTGCGCTCCGCAGCATGCAGGAGGCGGAAAACAGGCAGATATCCCGGTCAAACAGGCGGTAAATGGTGATTTCGCGCCCTTCGTCGGAAAGGATGTAGGCCCGGAGCTGCCCGGACTTCACCAGCAGCAGCCCGGTGCAGTCCGCGCTGCCGTTGTGGATTACCGTCCCCTTTTTGATTTCACGAAAAACCAGATTGCTCAGAATGCGGCTCTGCTGGTCCGCTGACAATCTATCCCATACAGGAAAGCAGCTTTGAAACTCCATTATCCGCCGCATTTGCCCCCATTTCCGGCACATCCGTGCTTATCCTCGCCGCAATGGCCGTGATGCTCATGGTGGCCGCAGTGGACATCATCATAGATTTCCACCTGACCGCTTTCATAAGATACCGCAATTCTCATGTCTGGATTTCCTCCCTTTTTAAGCCGCCCTTCCCTCCACAGAAAGCCGCTGACATATGATGAAAATAAAATACTCTATATTATGAAAAAAATCAAGCTGCTATAAAATTTTAAGCGGCTGTTTCTAGGGTTTGTTAAAAAAATAAACATTGCACAAAATGTGGGTTCGTGCAAAAATAGGGATATGAAACGATATGAATTGAGAAAAGAACAGTGGGAGCGCATAAAAGAGCTGTTGCCACCGGAAAGGGCGGGGAAACGGGGCCGTCCTCGGAAAGATGACCGGAGGATGCTGAATGGGATGCTCTGGATTGCCCGTAGCGGTGCGTAGTGGCGGGAACTGCCAGAGACATATGGTCCCTGGCAGTCTGTGTATGCCCAATTCGCTAAATGGCGGGATGATGGTACATTGGAAGCCATATTTTGCGCATTGTCCTCAGATGCGGATATGGAAAACCTGAGCTTGGACTCTACCTGTATCAAGGTTCACGAAAGTGCCAAAGGGGGGGGAACGGCAGATAAGGCAGTTGGGCGAACCAGAGGCGGGTTGAACACAAAACTGCACGCTATTGTGGACGGATGATATGCTCCCTCTAAAGTAGACAGTGAAAAAACAAAACTGTCGAAATGGGGG
>CAJUFJ010000029.1 GCA_910585815.1 uncultured Oscillospiraceae bacterium
ACATCACCCATCAGGCCATGGACCGCTGCTGCTCCAAGCGGGCGGTGGCGGAGGAAATTATCCGGCTGTATGCCGGAGCGGAATGAAGCAAGGTCAGGTAAATCTTCCTGTCAGGGCTGCTTGCCGATATAGGCCAGGATGCCGCCGTCCACATAGAGGATGTGGCCGTTGACAAAGTTGGAGGCGTCGGAGGCCAGGAACACCGCCGGGCCCATCAGGTCCTCCGGGTCGCCCCAGCGGCCGGCCGGAGTTTTCGAGACAATGAACTGGTCAAAGGGGTGGCGGCTGCCGTCGGCCTGCCGCTCCCGGAGAGGGGCGGTCTGGGGGGTGGCGATGTAGCCGGGGCCAATGCCGTTGCACTGGATGTTGGCCTCACCGTACTCGGAACAGATATTCCGGGTGAGCATCTTCAGTCCGCCCTTGGCGGCGGCATAGGCGGAGACGGTCTCCCGGCCCAGCTCACTCATCATAGAACAGATGTTGATAATCTTGCCGTGGCCCTTCTTCAGCATCCCGGGGATGACCGCTTTGGCGCAGATAAAGGGGCCGATCAGGTCGATGTCCACCACCTGGCGGAAGTCCTCGGCGGACATCTCGGTCATGGGGATGCGCTTGATGATTCCGGCGTTGTTCACCAGAATGTCCACACCCCCCAGGTCGGCCTCAATTTTGCCAATCAGCTCCGTCACCTGCTCCTCAGACGTGACGTCGGCGATGTAGCCCCGGGCGTCGATGCCCTTGGCGCTGTAGTCGGCCAGGGCATTGTCCAGGTTGGACTGGCTGCGGCAGTTGAAGGCGATTTTCGCCCCCGCTCCGGCCAGCGCCTCGGCGATGGCAAAGCCGATGCCGTAGGCCCCACCGGTCACCAGGGCCGTTTTGCCCTCCAGGGAAAACATCTTCTGCATATCCATTTGTGAAACTCCTTTCATAAAAAGGGCCGCCGGCGGCGGCCCTCCTGTTTTATTTCAGCTGGGTGGTGGGGATGACGTCCATGTCGTCAAAGGCCTGATTCTCGCCGCCCATGGCCCAGATGAAGGTGTAGCTGGCGGTACCCGCCCCGGCGTGGATGGACCAGGAGGGAGAGATCACAGCCTGCTCATTCTGCATGACGATGTGCCGGGTCTCCTGGCCCTGGCCCATCATGTGGAAGACCACCTGGTCCTCCGGCACCTCGAAGTACATATACACCTCCATCCGCCGCTCGTGGGTGTGGGCGGGCATGGTGTTCCACACGCTGCCGCTCTCCAGCACCGTCATGCCCATGGACAGCTGGCAGGTCTTCAGCACGTCGGGGTGGATAAACTGGTTAATCACTCGCTTGTTGGAGGTGGCCCCGTCCCCCAGGGGCTTCTTGGCCGCGTCGGCCAGCTTGAGCAGGCGGGTCTCATAGCTGCGGTGGGCGGGGGCGGACACCATATAGAACTTGGCGGGCTTGGCGCTGTCCTTGCTGGCGAACAGGACCTCCTTGGCCCCCATAGTGATGTAGAGGCAGTCCTTATAGCCCAGCTCGTAGACGGTCCCGTCCACGGTGACGGAGCCCTCACCGCCGATGTTAAACATGCCCACCTCCCGGCGCTCCAGGAAGTAGCGGGTGCCAAAGTTGGCCCACACGTCGATGTCCTTGTCGATGGAGACGGTCTCCTTCACGGGCATGCAGCCCAGGGTGACCATCCGGTCCACGTGGCTGTAGACAGCCACCACCTGGTCGGGCTGGTACAGGTTTTCAATGAGGAACTCACGGCGCAGCTCCTCGGTGGTGTAGCGCTTCACGTCGTTGGGGTGAGCGGAGTAGCGGATATCCATGAAAAACCTCCTGATGATAAAAATAGCAGAGGTCGCAGCGCCCTGTCATTCAGATCTCGTACCAGCGTATCTCGTTAGCGGCCAGGTCCAGCTGGAAGCTGGAGCCGTCCCCACGGAAGACGGTGGTGGACTGGGGCTCGTAGGTGTTGTTGACCACACAGAACTTGCCGTTCTTCACATAGGCGTGGACGTCCACATTATAGTTGGAGGACAGCCACAGGTTCATCTGATCCTCGCTGTGGGCGGACCAGAGGACGGCCCGGTGGAGCAGGCGGCTGTTCTCAAAGGAGTAGGGCAGTCCGGAGAGATACACCGCCCGGCCCTTGCCGAACTCGTTCACCGCCAGCTGGACCTCCTTGTCCCGCTGGACCAGCACCTGGGCCCCCTCCAGGGCGTAGATGCTCTTTTTGCCCTCTCCGAAGTCCACTGCTCCCTGGCAGTCCGCCAGGATGAAGTGGCCGGGGTGCTCCTCCCAGTTGTATTTGTCATAACCCAGGGTAAAACCGGTCTCCTTTTCTACGCCCAGTATACCGGACAGCTGGAGATAGCGGCCCTGGTACTGGTGGCCCGAGGGCTCGCCCACGCCGATGAAGCCGCCGCCGTTGTAGACGAACTTCTTCACCGCGGCGGAGACGGCCGGGTCCTCCCAGATGGCCCCGCCGGTGTGGGCGGTGTCGCCGTCGCCCACGTTGATGAGCACATTGACGCCGTCCAAAATAGAGGGGTCGGCCTTGACATCATCAAAGCTGATGAATTTCACGTCGTAGGGGGCCCCGGACAGGGCCTCGATGACCCCGGCGTAGGAGTAGTTCTGCTTCTGATACAGGGCGTGGTGGACCATGTGGCAGCCCCAAGACCGGGCCCTGCCCCAGCTGTTGAGAACGGCCACCGTCTTGACGCAGTAGGGGGTGGTCCCCTTGATGTTGTCATAGAGCTCCCGGAACTCGCTGCACACGCTCTCCACATAGTCGATGAACTCGGGGAACTGGCAGGCCAGCTTCAGGTAGCCGCCGTAGCCGATGCGGTCGATGGGTTTTCTCAAAATGGCCCGACGGGCGGTGACCCAGTTCTCCTTGGCCTCCCGGACGGGGTCGCCCCCCTCGTGGAAGGTGTCGGGGAAGAAGTAGGGCAGGAACCGGCCCTCGGTGTACTTCACCCCGGGGATGTCAGAGATCAGCCTCAGGGTGGCGCCGTTGCCCACGGAGCCCACCACCGCGTCCAGGCCGATGGACTTGAACTCGTCCATGTAGGGCTCGGTGCCGATGAAGTGGTCGCCCAGGAACATCATGGCCTCCTTGCCCAGCTCGTGGGTGATGTCCACCATCTCCTTGGCCAATGCGGCCACTTCCCGGCGCTGGAAGGCCATAAAGTCCTTGAATTCCTTAGAGGGCACCCGGTACTGGTTGTTGTAATAGCCCTGGTCGATGATGAACTCGGGACGGAACTTGTAGCCCACTTCCCTCTCGAACTGCTCCAGGATGTAGGGGGAGACCGAGGCAGAGTAGCCGTACCAGTCCACATACTTCTCCCGCTTCAGCTCGTCGAAGACCAGGGTGAACTGGTGGAAGAAGGTGGTGTACCGAATGACGTTCACATAGGGGTGGTCTGCGATAAATTTCCGCAGGCGCTCCATGGTAAATTTCTTGGTCTTGGGCTGGCGGACGTCGAAGGTGATCTGGTGCTCGAAGTCCTTCCAGTCGTTGGTGACGGCGTTGTACATGTGCACCGGGTCCCAAATCAGGTAGGCCAGAAAGCTGACGGTGTAGTCGTGGAAGGCCTGGGGGGCGTCGATAATCACACAGCCCTCCTCATACCGCCAGGCGTCGGGGGAGATGGGCTCTCCCGTGGTGCGGTCCATCACTTCCCACCAGCGGCGTATGTCGTCCCGGGTGTTCACCTCCATCAGCTCGGCGCTGATCCCCTGCATCAGAGGGATGGACAGGGGACCGTCCCCGGCGGTGTGGAAGCCGGTCATAATATAGCACTGCTGCACCTCGTCGGGGTTGGCCTTGGCCCAGGCGTTGTCCTTCCGGGTGGTGTAGTAGGTGGAATAGACCTTGGCGTCTACGCTTTTCAGCTCCTCGGGGTAGTCGGTGCCGTCGCAGTCCCGGATGGCGTCCGCCCCCCAGCGCTTCAGCAGCTCCAGGGTCTCGGGCACCACGTCCACATCGGTGGGGATAGTCACCCGGCCCGTCTTATGTATGTCGGTCATAGCTTCTCCTCTCACTGCTTTTTCCGGTCCGCAAAGCGGGCGTTATAGAGATACAGGGTGACCAGCAGCAGGACAACCCCCACAAGCATCAGGCCCAGCCCTGCCATCTGGCCGGTCATCAGCCAGCCCCGGATTATCAGGACCAGCCCCAGCACAAAGGTGACCAGCATCAAAATGATGCGCAGCTGTTTATGTTCTTTCCAATAGTTCATATCCTCACCTTACCCTTTCAGTCCGCCCACGGTCATGCCCTGGGTCAGCTTCTGCTGCACGCACATATAGAGGATCAGGGTGGGCAGCATCACCAGCACCAGGCCGGCATACAGCCGCCCGAACTGGGCCGCCGACTGGGAGGCCTGCATCAGGTTGAGCAGACCCACCGGAAGGGTCTTCTGGCCGGTGGCGCTGTTCATTAAGGTCATAGAAATAATGTACTCGTTCCAGAAGGACAGGAAATTGAACAGGATAATGGTAAGAATAGAGGGCTGGGCCATCGGGAAAATCACCCGAATCATAGCCTGACCATAGCCCGCGCCGTCGATGTAGGCGGCCTCCTCAAAGTCGTGGGGCAGAGTGGCAAAGTAGCCCGACAGCAGGTAGACGGTGAAGGGCAGGGCGGTGGCGGCGTAGATTACAGCCAGGGTCACCAGATTGTTCATAAAGATATTGTTCAGCTTGAACAGGTAGTTCATCCAGCTGTCCCAATCCCGCATCATCAGAAAGATAGGCACCACAATGTAGTTGACATTGATAAACAATCCGGCCATAAAGGCGGTGTTCAGAAGCTTGCCGCCCCGGAAGTGGAAGCGGGACAGGCAGTAGGCCGCAGGGAGGGCCACCACCAGCAGGATAGCCAGGGCCAGAGCGGTGACAATCACCGAGTTGAGCATGTAGCTGCCCATGCTGGCGGCGTTCCAGGCGTCTACGAAATTCTGCCAGTAGAAGGTGGCGGGCAGGACCCAGGGGTTGCCGTAAAACTCGCTGTTCTGCTTGATGGAGGCCAGGAAGACCCAGGCTACCGGCACGATGATGACAACTGCCAGAGTAATGAGTACCACATAGATAAAGACCTTGTACAGGGTGTCGGCGGAGTTTGTTTTTTTCATCTTCTCGTCCCTCCTCTCACATCTGAAGCACATCCCGCTTGGTGACGTGGTTGACCACAGCGGACAGGGTGAAGGAGAACAGGAAGATAATCACGCCGGCGGCCATGGCATAGCCGTACAGGCCCTCGTCCTTCTGGGCATACATAAAGCTCAGGCCCACGTCGGCCATCCCCTTGGCCACCATGGCCTTGACGAACAGGAACGCCATGTTGATGGTGGAGATGATGAAGAAGGTAAGAGTGGTACGAATGTTGGTCCAGATCAGGGGCAGGGTGATCTCAAAGAACTGATTCAGCCGCCCCGCGCCGTCCAGGCTGGCTGACTCATACAGGTCCACAGGAACAGCGGACATGGAGGCCATGTACATAACCATATAGTAGCCGATGGCCTGCCACACCATAGCGATGATAACGCTGACGATTACCATGGGCTGGTCCTTCCAGAGCACCATGACATCCCGGCCGGCAAACAGGGAAAAAATACTGTTGAGCATTCCGTTGTCCGGCTTGTAGATGGCGGAGAAGATGCCGGCGATGACCACCACAGAGAGAATATTGGGGATGTAGAAGATGATACGGAAAAAATTCTGCCCCCTGATCTTCTCCCGGGTGAGGATGGCGGCAAAGACGATGGCAAAGAAAAATGTGATGATAGTCACGGTAACAATAAGCAGGATGGTGTTCTGCATAGAGACGATGAACTTGGTATCCTTGAACAGAACCTTAAAGTTGTTCAGCCCCACAAAGGTCTCGGTGGGAGAGTAGGCCCCCCGCTCGAAAAGAGACATGCGGAACACGTTGAAGGTGGGCATGACCATAAAGATGAAGAACAGGATGGCTGCCGGGGCGACACACAGGGCGATAAACCGGCTGCGGCCTTTACTGCGCATGGGATCGCTCCTTTCTCTCTGAAATCAAAAGGCGGCGGTGAGCGGTTTTCGCTCACCGCCGCCTGCTCTACGGACAATTGGATGGTTCGGCGGATATGATTACTCGGACAGCAGGTTGGCACGCATCTGGTCGCTGGCGGCCTTGATGTCAGCCACCCACTGGTCTGCGGTCAGAGAGCCGTTCACCAGGCTGTTGAAGGGGTCGAAGAAGACTTCGCGCACACTGCCCAGACCGGGAACGGAGGCGTAGGCGGCGAAACCGCCCATAACGGCGGAAGCGCCGTTGTCATAGATGGAGTAGAAGATCTTATTGTCGCCCTCCATACCGTCGGTGATGCCGGTGATGGGCTGGGCAGCGCCGCCCTTGGCGAAGATCTCAGCGGCCTTATCGCTGTACAGGAAGGCCACAAACATCTTGGCAGCGTCCAGATTGGGAGCCTGAGCGGGGACCCAGGCCTGTTCCAGCCAGCAGTAGCTGGCGCTGGTGCCGGCGCCGCCGCCGGGCAGGGCGCACATGCCCCACTGGAAGCCGTCAGCCCGGGGAGCTTCAGCCATCTCGCCCACGATCCAGGTGCCGTTGGGCATGAACAGGGCCTTGTTGTCCAGAATCAGCTGCTGGTTCTGGGTGAAGTCGGAATCGTTGGCCTGGGCGGGGGTCACCTTGGCGGTGTAGCTGGCCAGCTTGCTCATCACGTCGAAGCACTGCTTGGCCTCGGGGGTATCCCATACGCCCTCAGCGTAGTTCATGGCCTGGTTGAAGAACTCAGGGCCGCCCGCAGAGTAGAGCAGGGTGGGGAAGAAGGTGTCGAAGTAGCCGGTGGTGGGGTAAGTAAACAGGGCGATGTCCTCAGCGGCGGCCTTGTCGCCCAGGGCCCACATCTCGTCCCAGGTGGTGGGGACGGTCCAGCCCTTTTCCGCAAAGAGACCGGCGTTATAGAACAGGCCGCAGGGGGAGTAGAACATGGGGGCCAGATAGGTCTTGCCGTCGCCGTAGGGGTTGGTGATGGAGGTGTCGGTAAAGCCGGGGACGATCTTGTCAGAGACCTTGGCGCTCTCGCCGGGCACGGTCATGGACAGCACGTCGGTGATGTCGGCGATGTTCTTGTCCTTGATGAACTGCTCGGTGAGCTTCTTGTCGCGGCCGGTGGCCAGGTGAATCACGTCAGGGAAGTCGCCGCCCTGCATGGAGGGGCCAATCACGTCCTCCAGGGCCTTGTCCACAATCAGCTCCACCTCGATGCCGGTCTCAGCGGTAAAGGCGTCGCAGACCTCTTGCCACATACCGGGGTAGGTCTCCTCATAGGCGGAAGCCAGAGCCGCCACCTTGATGGGACCCTTGGGAGCCTCAGGGGTGCTGGCATCGCCCTGGCTGGTGCTGGAGCCGCCGGCGGGCGGGTTGGACTGGGCGGGGGGCGTCTGGGGCGCGCCACCGCAGCCGGCCAGCAGAGACAGAGACAGCGCAGAAGCCAGCAGCAGGCTGAGAGTCTTCTTCATTTTCATATTCTAACCTCCTAAAATTTTGGGCACTTGCGTTCAGGCCGTCTTTTCGGCCTTTTCGCCTATAATTATATGATAAACCCATGTGGGAAAGCTACCTGTTTTTTGCTTTCTTGTTTATATATCGTGCTTTTTCTCTTTCATTGATTTGTCTAAAATAACGGACTTTTTTCCAGAGACAATGGACAATTTTTTTATTCCCCGCTCCGGGATTTGGGCGCTATGCCTATAATACCAAAAAAATATGCCGGAGCAATTTGAGGTATTGCATAATCAGCCGGAGCAATGTATAATACAGGGGAACAGGATACGGCACCCTTCTTTTATAAAATTACAAAAGGAAGCTGGTGAGATTTTGGTTCGATATCAATTCAGCAGCTCCGGTACACCGGAGCTGCCGGGGCACACCGGGCCCCGGCTGAGTTACATCGCCAAGGATCAGTTTTCCTCCGACTGGAACTCAGAGCTGCACACCCACAGCTGCGCGGAGCTGTTTTTTATCCTGGACGGACACGGACATTTCCGCACGCTGTATGAGGAGTTCCCCATCTCCTTTCAGGACCTGCTTATCGTCAACGCCAACATCCCCCACACCGAGGTCAGCTCCCTGAAAAGTCCCCTTCAGTACATTGTCCTGGGGATCGAGGGCCTGAAGGCCGCCTCCCCCGAGGCGGGGTACATCATGCTCCACCTCCACGACGGCTGGACCGAGCTGAACAGCTGCGTGGACCTGATGCTCCAGGAGTCCGCCAAAACCCTTCCCGGCCACGAGGACGTCTGCCGGCATCTGCTGGAGGTGGTGCTCATTCAGCTGGGGCGGCATCAGGACCTGTCCTTCTCCGGCGAGACCCCGGGCCCCAGGGCCAGCAAGGAGTGCGAACTGATACGCCGCTACATCGACAACCATTTTAAAGAGGACCTCACCCTGGATCACCTGGCAAAGCTGGCCCATCTGAACAAATATTACCTGTCCCACTCCTTCCGCCGGGAATTTGGCACCTCCCCCATCAACTACCTGATCTCCCGGCGGGTGGAGGAGAGCCGGTTCCTGCTGCGAAAAACTGACCACCCCCTCTCCCTCATCGCCGAGATTCTGGGTTTTTCCTCCCTGAGCTACTTCTCTCAGTGCTTCCGCCGGGTGGAAGGAATCAGCCCCACCGAGTACCGCAAACAGATTCGGAAAAATTCGTAAGTCTGCAAACGCAGACGGCCCATAAAACCAGCGGGAGCCGGATTACCCGGCTCCCGCTGGTCGTTATCCTGACCGCCCCAACCATGTCAGGGCGCATCCTTCGGATCGAATATCAGGTCATACTTTTCCACATCCAGCAGGGCGGAGCCGCCGGCCTCAAAGGTGATGGCCTCCGCCTCCTGCCGGGTGTAGATCACGGTGCTGGCGGCCTGTTCGCCGTCGTTGACGAACACCTCCACGCTGAACCGGTCCAGGATGATGCGCAGCTTGATTGCGCCGTCCCCGGGCCGCACCAGAAATTTGCGCGTATGGACGATATCGTGGGGCAGGCCGCTGTGGGTCCGGTCCAGCTTCAGAACGCCCTCGTCGGGGCGGTACTGGAGCCTGGTCTCATACTGTTCATCCTTGGCCACCCGAATTTGGAACCAACGATACAAGTCGGGTCCGGTGGGCCGGACGGTGACCGTCATGTCCAGCACCCGGCCCCGGACCCCGGGCAGGCTGACCTCCCCGCTGACGGGGACACCGGTGTGCTTCACGCAGCCCTTTCGGTAGTGCTCCAGCTCCCGGACCGGCACCTGATACAACCGCCCGTCCCGCACCGAAAGCTCCCGGGGCAAGGTCATCTGCCCAAACCAGCGGCAGTGGGCGGGCTTGGCCCCCGCCGAGGCCCAGTTCTGCATCCACGCAATCATGACCCGCCGCCCGTCGGCCGTCAGCAGGGTCTGGGGGGCGTAGAAGTCCAGGCCGTAGTCGATGGCCTGGGCGTGCCGGCGCACAAAGTTGCCGCTCCCGGGCTCACAGTCACCGATGAGGCACACGGTGCCGTTGCCTGTGTGGAACTCCAGCCCCTCCGGGTCCATCTCCTGGGGGCTGACAATCAGCACTTGTCTGCCGTCCAGCGGAAAGAAGTCGGGGCACTCCCACATCTTGCCGTACCGGTTACAGGAGCAGTCCAGGGTGCGGACAAACTCCCAATGGAGGCAGTCCGCACTGCGGTACAGCAGGATGGCGCCGCTGTCGTCCTCGGTGCGGTTTCCGATTGCGGCCCGGTAGGTCCCGTCCCCCTCACGCCACAGCTTCGGGTCCCGGAAGTCGATGGCGCTGCCTCCCTGAGGCAGGTCATCCACGGTTAAAACAGGGTTGCCCGGATACTTTTCATAGTCCACCCCGTCCCCGATGGCCAGGCACTGGGTCTGGATGTCCTGTAAGTAGCCGTCGGCGTTGTGGCCCCTTCTCACGCCGGTGTACATCAGCAGCTGCCGCCCGTCGGGCAGCTCCACCGCCCCGCCGGAGAAGCACCCGAAGGCGTCGTAATCCTGGTCGGGGGCCAGGGCCACGGGCAGCCGCTCCCAGTGGAGGAAGTCCCTGGATTTCAGGTGCCCCCAGTGCATGGGGCCCCACTCGTTGGAGTAGGGGTGGTACTGAAAAAACAGGTGGCACTCCCCCTTGTAGAGGGAAAAGCCGTTGGGGTCGTTCATCCAGCCGATGGCGGGGGTGGCATGGAAAAGGGGGCGCTCGCGGTCCGGGATGTGGGGGCCGTACTGGGCCTCAAACGCCCGGGCCTCTTGCAGCGGTTCACTGGTCATAGAGCTTCCTCCGCGCCGCAGCCGGCCTGGCCGCGGCTCTCAAAGATAATGGGCCGGCCCTGGCAGGTGACCCGGCCGAATTTCACCTCGACGCTGCCGCCGTCGGCCAGATTGGGGTAGGTCCCGTCGGGGACGTCCACCGCCACCAGGCCGCGGTTCCCCTTCAGGCTGAAAATGCCGGTGAGCCGGTCCTGACCCCGGCGGTGCTCCGCCAGGAGGATATCTCCGGGCAGGGCCCGGACCTGGTACACGCTGTCGGTGAGCAGCGGATGCCCCTTCAGCCGGTAGAGCCGCCGCAGCAGCTCCGTCCGGTCCGGCCCGGCGGTCCAGTTGACAGGGTCCTTCTCAAAGAGCTCGGGCAGGTGGGTGCAGCCCGCCTCCTGTCCCCCGTAGAGCAGGGTCATCCCCTTCTGGAAGTAGAGGAAGGCGGTCCAGTTCACCAGGGCACCCTCCCCGGGGATGGCGGCCGCGGCCCGGAGGCGGTCGTGGTTCTCCAGAAAACGCAGCTTGACATAGTTGTCAGGATAGACCGCCTCCTGCCCGGAGACCGCCTCGGCGTACCGGCTCAGGGGGAGCTTTCCCTCCAGACAGTCCTGGAACACGGGGAAAATATCGTAGTCGTAGCTAATATCGAAGGCCTGGAAGATCTCCGAATCGGACAGGGCGGTGATGCCCTGTCCCCGGGCGAAGCGGATAAACTCCGGTTCCACCGACTCGGCCAGCCAGATACAGCCGGGGCGGACTGTCTCCACTTCCTCCCTGGCCCTGAGCCAGAAGTCCAGGGGAATCAGGGGGGCCACATCGCACCGGAAGCCGTCCACCATCCCGGCCCAGTATTTCAGGGTCTCGATCTGATAGTCCCACAGCGGCCGGTGGGAGTAGTCCAGGTCGGCCACATCGGTCCAGTCGCCCACATGGTTGCCCAGACTGCCGTCGGCCTTGTGATAGAACCACTCCGGATGGTGTTCGGCCAGCCAGGAGTCGGGAGAGGTATGGTTATACACCACATCGATGATACATTTCATGCCCAGGCGGTGGATGTCGTCCACCAGCCGCCGGAAATCCTCCAGGGTGCCGTAGTCCGGGTGGACCGCCCGGTAGTCCGAGATGGCGTAGGGGCTGCCCACCGTGCCCTTCCGGGCCTTGGTCCCGATGGGGTGAATGGGCATCAGCCAGATAATGTCCACCCCCAGGCTTTTGATCCGCTCCAGGTCCCGGCGGACGGCCTCAAAGGTGCCCTCCCGGCTGTGGTTGCGGACAAATACGGAGTACATCACCTGATTACGGTATTCTTTTGTTGTATTTCTCGCCATAACGCTCCCTCATTTCTTGGACATTTTTGCCTGGGGCAGGCGCTGATAGACCCGCGTCTCCCGGTACAGCCGGCGGGCCAGCTTCTCATCAAAGACGCCGGGCAGGGCGCGCCACTGCCAGTTGTTCCCCAGGGTGGACGGGGTATTGATCCGGGCCTCGCTGCCCAGGCCCAGCAGGTCCTGGAACTGCATCACCGCCAGCTCGGCGGGGGAGGACCACGCGGTGCGCATCATCCCCCAGTGGTAGCCCTCCCGGCTGGAGAGACGGAGATAGGCCTTGGCATAGGCCCTGTCCTCCTTGAGGGCGGAGGCCATCCAGCCCTGGACGGTGTCGTTGTCGTGGGTGCCGGTGTAGACCACGCAGTGGATGGGGTAGCGGTAGGGCAGGTGGTAGACGCTGTCCGCGTCCCGGCTGTCAAAGGCCATTTCCAGCACCTTCATGCCCGGGTAGCCCGAGTCCTTCAGCAGCTTGCGCACCGAGGGGGTGAGAAAGCCCAGGTCCTCAGCGATGATGTCCTTTTTGCCCAGGGCCCTGTTTACCGCCTTGAAAAAGTCGATGCCCGGGCCGGACTTCCACCGGCCCCGCTGGGCGTTGCTGTCCCCGTAGGGGACGGCGAAATACTGGTCAAAGCCCCGGAAGTGGTCGATGCGCAGGGTGTCGTACAGCTGGAACTGGAAGGCGATCCTCCGCAGCCACCAGGCGTAGCCCTCCTCCTTCATCCGCTCCCAGTCAAACAGCGGGTTGCCCCACAGCTGGCCATCGGCGGAAAAGCCGTCGGGGGGGCAGCCGGCCACCTCGGTGGGCAGGCCGTCTCCGTCCAGCTGGAACTGGTCCCGGTTGGCCCACACGTCGGCGCTGTCCAGGGCCACATAGATGGGCAGGTCGCCGATGATGGACAGCCCTAAGCGGTTGGCGTACTGCTTCAACGCCCGCCACTGGCTGAAAAAGAGGTACTGGACCGCCTTCCAGAAGGCCACATCCCCGGCCAGCTCCTGCCGGGCCGCCTCCAGGGCGGCGGGCTGGCGCAGGCGCAGCTCCCGGGGCCACTGGAACCAGGCAGCCCCGTCATGCCGGCTTTTTAAAGCCATAAACAGGGCGTAGTCCTCCAGCCAGTCCTGCTGCTCCTGGCAGAAGGCGGCAAATTCAGGGATATCTCGGGCCAGCAGGCGGTCACAGGCCCTGCTCAGCACGGGGTAGCGGGTTTTGTACATCAGCCCGTAGTCCACCCGCGCCGGGTCGGCGCCCCAATCCAGGTTCCGGTACTCCCCGGGCTCCAGCAGGCCTTCCTCCGCCAGCAGGTCCAGGTCGATAAAGTAGGGATTGCCGGCAAAGGAGGAGTAGGATTGATAGGGGGAGTCGCCGTAGCTGGTGGGGCCTACGGGGAGGAGCTGCCAGCAGCTCTGGCCGCCGGTAGCTAAAAAATCGGCGAATTTCCGGGCCTCTGCCCCCAGCGTACCAATCCCGTACGGGGAGGGCAGGGAGAAAATCGGCATAAGAATTCCTGCTTTTCTCACGTTTTTTCACCTGTTTCTAGTAAGGTAAAGGGCCGCCGTCAGGCGGCCCTTTCATCATCTGAGCTGAGCGACGCTCTCTCCCTCCACCAGGTGGAAGGGAACCAGTCCGTGCACAGAGGGACTTCTGCGCAGGATGCTCCGCAGGAGGGCGTCCACCCCCCGCTCGGCCAGCTGCTGGATATCCTGGCGGACGGTGGTAAGCCGGGGCAGAAAATACTGCCCCGCCGTAATGCCGTCGTAGCCCACCACGGAGATATCTCCCGGGACCTGCCTGCCCAGGTCGGCCAGGGCCCGGATCGCCCCCATGGCCATCACGTCGCTGACGGCGAAGATGGCCGTAAGGTCGGGGCACCGCTCCAGCAGCACCTTGGTGGCGGCGTAGGCCTCCGGCATGGAGTAGCGGCAGGGTTCGCACTGCCGGTCCACGTCGAAGGGCAGTCCCAGGCGCTGACAGGCGTCCCGGCAGCCACTGAGGCGGCTGTAGCTGATCTGGGAACAGGACCAGTTGCCCCCCAGCAGGCCGATGTGGGTGTGCCCCTTGGCCGCCAGCAGCTCCACCACCTGCTGGGCGGCCAGATGGTCGTCAGTGGTGAAGGAGGAGAGGTTGGGAAAGCCCAGCTCCTGGGCCGTATTGGTCAGCAGCACGCAGGGCACGGCAACCGAGGCGAAGCCCGCCTCAAACAGCTCCAGGTCGCCCCCCAGGAACAAAATCCCCATGGGCCGGCGCTCCCGGCACAGCTGGCAGGCGTAGGCCACCTCGTTGGCGTCCTCGTCCAGGTAGTAGACGGCGGCATCTTG
Organism: uncultured Oscillospiraceae bacterium; assembly: GCA_910585815.1. GTDB lineage: Bacteria > Bacillota > Clostridia > Oscillospirales > Oscillospiraceae > Lawsonibacter. The sequence continues at coordinate 13,915 of CAJUFJ010000029.1, forward strand.
GCCGGCGTCTCGTAGCAGGGCCTGCACCTTCTCCACCAAATCGGCAAAAAGCATATTCATAATCCCTTTGACAATGATGGCGATGCTGGTGCTGGACTGCTGCTTTAGGTGTTTGGCGTTGTTGTTGGGCTGAAAGCCCTGCTCCTCCACCACGGCCAGCACTTTCCGCCTGGTCTCATCGCTGACGTCGGGGTGGTCATTGAGCACGCGGGACACAGTGGCCACGCCGCATCCGGACAGTTTGGCAATATCCTTAATGGTCACTTCATATCCCTCTTTTCATTCAGCCCAACGATTTTAGCACATTTAGGGTCAGAACGCAAGACTCAGCCCTTCACCGCGCCAGCGGCTACGCCCGCGATGATGTGCTTCTGGCAGGTGAGGTAGAACACAATCACCGGGATAATGGACAGCAGGATCAGGGCCATAGTGGCGCCCAGGTCCACGGTGCCGTAGCTGCCCTTCAGGTACTGGATGTGGATGGGGATGGTGCGGTACAGGTTCTTGTCCAGCACCAGGTAGGGCAGGAGGAAGTCGTTCCACACCCACATAATCTCCAGAATCCCCCACAGACACCATGGTGGGCTTGAGCATGGGCACCACCACGGAGAAGTAGGTGCGCAGGGGCCCGCAGCCGTCGATGGCGGCGGCCTCCTCAATCTCCAGGGGGATGGACTTGACAAAGCCCACAAACATGAAGATGGCCAGCCCCGCGCCAAAGCCCAGGTAGATGATGGGGATGGTCCAGGGGGTGTTCAGGTGGAGGGTGTTGGCCGTCTTGGACAGGGTAAACATGACCATCTGGAAGGGGACCACCATGGAGAACACGCACAGGAAGTACAGCGCCTTGCAGAACAGGGAGTTTACCCGGGCAATATACCAGGCGGCCATGGAGGTGCACAGCAGGATGAGGGCGGTGGACAGGAGGGTAATCACCACGCTGTAGAGCACCGACTTGGCGAAGGGGTAGTTGCCGAAGGTCATGCCCTTGATGAAGTTCTCAAACCCGGCCCACATATTGCCGGTGGGCAGGGCGAAGGTATCGGTTTTGACAAAGGTGTTCAGCTTGAAGGAGTTGATCACCACCGCTACCACAGGCAGCACATAGATGACGCAGATGACGGCCAGCACGGTGGACAGGATGGTCTTGCGGCGGGCCTCGGCGGAGAGCGTTTTCTTGGCGTTCATTACTGCTGTACCTCCTTTTTGCGTGTGTAGCCCAGCTGGAGCAGGCCCAGTCCGGCCACCAGGATGAAGAATACCACAGCCTTGGCCTGGGCGACGCCCTGGGAGGACCCGCCGGAGGCGTTAAAGGTATTGAAGATGTTCAGGGCCAGCATCTCGGTGGTCTTGATGGTGGTACCGCCGGGCTGGATGATGAAGGGCTGGCCGCCGGTGAGGGCCAGGTTCTGGTCAAAAAGCTTGAAGCCGTTGGTCAGGGACAGGAACATGCAGATGGTGATGGAGGGCATCACATTGGGGATGGTCACCTTGAACAGGGTCTGGGTACGGGTGGCGCCGTCGATGCGGGCCGCCTCCAGCATCTCCCCGGGAACGTTTTGCAGCCCCGCGATGTAGATAATCATCATGTAGCCGACCTGCTGCCAGCACATGAGGATAATCAGGCCCCAGAAGCCGTACTTGCTCTCCAGCAGGATGGAGGTGGACCACCAGCTGAGGATGCCGTCGAAGATCATGGACCAGATATAGCCCAGCACGATGCCGCCGATGAGGTTGGGCATGAAGAATACGGTGCGGAACAGATTGCTGCCCTTGATGCCCTGGGTGAGGAAATAGGCCACGGCGAAGGCCAGCACGTTAATCAGCACCAGGGACACCACGGTAAACATGGTGGTGTACCAGAAGGCGTGGCGGAAGCCCACGTCGCTAAACGCCTTGACATAGTTATCCAGGCCGATAAATTTTGCGTTGGAGATGGTCTTGAACCGGCACAGGGACAGCCAGATGCCCTGGAGGAAGGGCCAGATGAAGCCGATGATAAAGGCCGCCGTCACCGGCCCCAGGAAGAATAGCCCCCATCGCCGGGTGGCCCGCTGGACAGAGTTGCTGCTGGTGATCTTCATTTTCACGGTATCAGCTCCTTAATCTTTTTTGTAGGGGCGCATAGTATGCGCCTGCTTTTGCACAGTGTACAGTGTGGAGTTGCGGGCGGATGGTATCCGCCCCTACAAGCAGAAAACCGGGGCGGGCGAAGTGCCCGCCCCGGCTTACAGGAAAAGCGTGTGGGTTTCAGATCAGCCGTTGACGTTCTGATACTGCACAGCCCAGCCGTCTACGAAGGCGGTGCGGACGTTCTCCCAGTTGCCGGCGGACTGGTCGGCGTTGTACTGGTTCAGAGCGGCCACCAGGCCCCGGCGGTACTCGTCCACGTTGGGCTGGTAGTTGGTGACCCAGGGCATCACGTAGCAGCCGTTGGCGGTGTACTCGGCGGCGTCGGCCAGGAAACCGTTGGAGGACTCCGCGGCATTCTTATAGGGCAGGATGCCCAGCTGCCCCACCATCTTGGCAGAGGCGTCGGGGTCGGAGACCAGCCACACCATGAAGTCCATGGTGGCCTTCTGGTCGGCCTCGGACACGTTGGCATTGATCGCCCAGCAGTTCTCGGTGCCGCAGTTCAGACCGGCCTTCTCCTCGCCGGCCACGCCGCAGTAGTAGGGGATCATGGTGGCGTTGGGCACAGCTTCCGCGTAGCCGGCGTACTCCCAGGAGCCCTGCACGGTGAAGGCGGCCTTGCCGTCCTTAAACTCCTGCGCGGCGTCATGGCCGCCGGTGGCCAGGTCGGTGGGGGCGGTCAGGCTGTTGTTGATGCACAGGTCGTAGAGGTTCTTGAAGTTGTCCATATAGGCGCCGGTGATGGTGGCGGGGCACTCGGTCCAGGGGTCGTCCTTCTGCTCATAGAAGTACTCCAGGTTGGCCATATGGCCGGTGAAGCGCCAGGAGGAGGAGTCGTCCATGTCGCAGGAGGTGAAAGCGTCGAAGCCCAGGGTGGCGGCGTTGGTGTGGATGTCCTCCACCACGACCTTCAGGGAGGCGAAGTCCTTGATCTCGTCCATGGAGTGGCCGGCCTGCTGCACCAGGTCGGGGTTGACGATGATGCCGTAGCACTCGTAGCAGTAGCCGATGGACACCAGCTTGCCCGCGTCGTCATAGAGGTTGTAGGCGTCGGTGTTCAGCTCATTGGCGATGGCGGTGCCAGTCAGGTCCATGGCGTAGTCGCCCCAGTCAGCCACGCCGGCAGTGTTGCCGATGACGAACAGGGTGGGAGGCGCGTTTTTATCCATCTCGGCGGTGAGGGTCTGCTGATAGGTGCCGGAGGCGGCGGTGATCACCTGGACGGGCACACCGGTCTTGTCGGTGTAGGCCTTGGCCAGGTCCTGGGCGGTCTCGTCCAGCTCGGGCTTGAAGTTCAGCCAGTAGACCCGGCCGGTCTCGCTGCCGGCAGCTCCGCCGCCGCTGACACTTCCGCTGGCGGCTCCGCCGCCGCAGCCAGCCAGCAGGGACAGGGACATGGCCGCGCTCAGGGCCAGGGCCAGGATTGTTTTCCATTTTCTCATTTCGTGATCCTCCTAAAATAAATTTTGCCAGAATTGATAACGCTACCGAAACTGTTATCAGAACTGTTATCGGAACCGTTTCCGATTGAGCTGCGTATATAATATCAACAATCCCTTCAATATGCAAGGGGAATTTTCACGCCTTTGAAAAATTCGGTAGAGTGCAAAAAACAGCCCGTTTCTTTTTGGCGGATATAACCAACTTCCCGCCTCCCTCCGCCCCCTCAGTCACGCTCCGCGTGACAGCTCCCCCACAAGGGGGGAGCCTTTTGGCGGTGATATGCCCAGGTGCGTCATGTAGGGCAGGGGTTCTACCCCTGCCTTTTGCACCACATCCAGGCATGCACCAAAAGCCTTCCCCCTTCCAGGGGGAAGGTGGCACGGCCGAAGGCCGTGACGGATGAGGGTGCGGTGAGGTCATCGCCCCTTATCGTAAGGACAGCTTGCCCGCCCCGCCCCCTCATCCGCCCCCTTCGGGGGCACCTTCCCCCCGGAGGGTGGAAGGCTTGCCCTGCGGGGGACGGTGGGATTTTATTCTCTTACAGGGTTAATAAATGCAGGGGCGGCCAAAGGCCGCCCCTGCAATAGAGATGCTTTCTCGTTATTTCGCAAAATCGCCATAGCCGTTTCTTTCAAACACCGGCATGTAGTCGATGGGAGCGTCCACTGTTACTCTTTGCCGGCCCCGGAACACCTCTCCTGTGGAGGTAAGCGTCCAGCTCCCATCAGGCAGGTAGACCTCCCGGCTGAACTGGTTCAGATGGAGGATGGGGGCCACCAGGTACTTCCCGCCGAACATGTACTGGTCCTGGAGCGTCCAGCACATTTCATCCTCCGGGAACTCGTAGAACATCGTCCGCAGCAGGGGGGAACCGTTCTCGTGGGCCTCCCGGAACAGGGAACTGATATAGCCGCGCATGGCGATGCGGAGGTCGTAGTATTTGCGCATGATGGCGTAGTTTTCCTCGCCGTAGCTCCACAGCTCGTTGGGGTGGCCGGTGTGGAGGTAGCCGCCGCCCCAGTCCCGGTTGTCCAGAGGCGGGATGTTGTGGGGGCCACGGTCCCCGTGCATCCGCAGCACCGGGGAGTACACCGCGAACTGATACCAGCGAATCAGCAGCTGCCTGAAATCCGGGTCTTCCGCATCGTCGGTCATGAAGCCGCCGATGTCGGTGGTCCACCAGGGGATGCCCGCCAGGCCCATGTTCAGGCCGCACTGGATTTGGTCAGAAAGGGACTCGAAGGTGCTGGGAATGTCCCCGGACCAGATCACGTTGCCGTACTTCTGGGACCCGGCCCAGCAGCACCGCAGCAGATTGACCACGGGGGCGTCCTGCAACTGGATCATCTCGTCGTAGAAGGCCCGGCTGAACAGCTGGGGGTACAGGTTGCCCACCGCTAAAGCGGGGCCGTCGCAGTAGCGGTAGTGCTCAAAGTCGTAGACCCCCAGGTCCGGCTCGGTGTTGTCCAGCCAGAAGGCGTCGATACCCAGGTCGTAGTAGTTTTTCTTGCAGACTTCCCAGATATACCGCCGGGCCTCGGGGTTGAAGGGATCAATCTCCACACAGTCCCCCTGGTAGTCGTAGGTTTGGAGCGCCCCCCGCTCGGTACGCATGAGCAGTCCCCGCTCCAGAAGCGGGCCGAAGTTCTCCGACCGGCGGTCCACCGTGGGCCACACCGACACGATTACCTTGATGCCCATGCTGTGCAGCTCGTCCACCATGGCCTTGGGGTCGGGCCAGTAGGTCTTGTCGAACTTCCAGTCCCCCTGAAGGGTCCAGTGGAAGAAGTCAATCACAATCTGGTCAATTTTGACACCCTCCTTCTGGTACTGCCGGGCCACGGTGAGGACCTCGTCCTGGGTGCGGTAGCGCAGCTTGCACTGCCACAGGCCCATCCGGTCCTCCGGGAACATCCCCGCCCGGCCGGTGACGGCGGTGTAGCTGGCCAGGATGGCTTTGGGGGTGTCGGCTGCCGTGATCCAATAGTCCATCTCCCGGGTGGAGCGGGCGATCCACTCGGTGTAGTTGTTGCCAAAGGTCACCCGGCCCACGGCGGGATTGTTCCACAGAAAGCCGTACCCCAGGGAGGACACCGCGAAGGGGACGGAAATCTGAGAGTTGCGCTGGGCCAGCTCCAGCACGCAGCCCTTCCGGTCCATGCAGTCATCCTGATACTGTCCCATGCCAAAGATTTTTTCGCCCTTATTGGCCTCAAATTTCACGTTGAGGCTGTACTCCGTCCCGCCGACAATCCCCTTCCACTCCCGGGAAACCAGCTTAAGGCAGCGGCTCTCCCGGGAGATAGTGCCGTCGTAGGCCCGGAAATACTCCCGCAAAATCAGTGTTTCGTCCCGGTAGAAGGACAGCACCCCGGCGTGGTTCACGGTGGCCCGGATACGTCCGTTGGTAATGGAGGCCGCAGGCCGCTTGTCCATGGAGCCGTCCTCCGCCCGGTGGCCGGCCTCCCCGATGTCAATTCGGGTGGGGAGGTCGTTCACAGGTTCGGTCAGAGCCCAGGCGTTCCCGGAAAAGTCCCGCCCCATGGCGGAGCGCACCCGGAGGGAATCCTGCCCCCAGGGCTCAATTCGGAGTCGCTCCCCCTGGTGGAAGCACAGCAGCGCGGAGCCGTCTCGTTCAAATCTCATATCAATCATCCTCTCATGGATATGAAACGGTTTCTCCGATTTGTTATACTACAAGGAGCGGGTCAGGTCAAACATTTTTTGCTGGTTTCATAAAATTCGCATCGGCACTTCAGCAATAGCGGCGCCGGATTGTAACGGTCATTGAGGCAGGAAAAGCAGCAAAAAACCAGACAGGAAGGCAAAGCTTCCTGTCTGGCGCACGCTGTCCCGCTCCCAAGTATTTCAGCCCGTGGGGCAAACCGTGCTTTATTCCCTCAGCTCCTTCATACATCCCGCCAGCATGGCCCGGTTGTGCTCAATGTGCTGTTTCATGGCATTCGCGGCCCGCTCTCCGTCTTTGTCGCAAATTGCGTCCAAAAGCTCCCGATGGCCCACCAGCGTCTCCGTCTTCAGCCGGCCTTCCGTCAGGGATACAAACAGCTCAATCGCATAGGTAATAATCGGAATCAGCTTCGGCACCACTAAATTGTGGGTACACTCCGCAATCGCCACATGAAACCGCACGTCGCTCTGAGAATGATCCCGCTGTGCCAGAATGTCCTGCTCCACCACGGAACAGGCCTCCCGCAGGACCTTCAGACTTTCGCTGTCCGCCCGTTCCGCCGCCGTTCTGGCCACCCACGGCTCCATCTGTCCGCGGATTTCCACCAGGTCCATCGCAAGGCGCAGCTGATCCGGGTAATAGGCAAAGCCCAGGGGGTCGGGGATTTCTCCCGGATTCTGTGCGATATAGGTCCCCTTGCCCCGGCGGATCTCCAGAACATTCCGCGCCACCAACAGCTTAACCCCCTCCCGAACGGTACCGCGCCCCACATGCAGCAGCTCCGCCAGCTCAAACTCGCTGGGGAGCTTGTCCTTGCTGGTCAGCCGCTGCTCCACAATCAGCTTGGATATCTGTTCTGCCGTCTGCTCGGGAAGGGAGGTATCCTTTGTGTGAATTGTCTCAAAATGTGTTTCCATACCTACCATACCAGCCAATCGATCCTTTCCATCCAATCGCTGCCCATATTATAGCGAACCACGGCGAAAAATGCAAGAGAAGGGCGTGCCATTCCCACGGCACGCCCTTCTTGTATCCAAACTTAAAGCAGGCCGGGCAGGAAGCTCTGGAACATGCTGAGCACACAGGCAAAAATCAAAATTGCCACGCCAGCCACAAAGCCGCCCAGGGTCCAGCCCCGGATGGTGTCCACCTCGTTGAGGTGGAAGAAACGGGAGATGGCCCAGAAGCCGGAGTCGTTGGGCAGAGACAGACCGATACCGCCGGCGCACACCGCAATGGCGCACAGGATCGGGGAGACGCCGGAGGCGGCGGCCGCGGAGGAAACAATGGCGGCGGTGGTGGTGAGGGCCACGGTGGTGGAGCCGGTGGCGATGCGCAGCACCTGGGCGATGACGAAGCACATCACCAGGATGGGCATGTGGAAGCCCTGGAGCCCGTCGGTAATCACGTTGGCGATGCCGCAGGCCTTCAGGATGCCGCCATAGGCGCCGCCCGCGCCGGTGATGAGGAGGATCAGACCCACCTTGTCGGCGCCGTCTGTCATAATCTGGGTGATGGAGCGGTTCAGATGGGGGCGGGAGATAAAGGCGCCGTAGAGCACGCCAATGGTCATGGCCACGTTCTTATCGCCCAGGAAGGCCAGAACCTTCAGCAGCTGGCTGTCCGCAGGCAGCAGGAAGGCGGAGAAGGAACCCACCAGAATCAGCAGAATGGGAACCAGCAGAATGGACATGGCCATCATGGCCCCCATTTTGGGCTTGTCAGAGGCCTTGGCCGCGTTTTCCGCCAGCTCGGCATCCAGGTCGGAGAAGTCCCATTTCTTTCCCGCCTTCTGGTCCTGCCGGTTGACAAAGCCGCCATAGACAATGCCGCCCACGAACATGCCCACAAAGGCGGAGATCAGCGCGTAAAAGAAGAAGACGCCCACGTTGATGTCCATAGCCGCGGCCACCGCCAGCGGAGGCGCGGTAGGCAGGACCAGGGCAAAGGTGCAGGTGGTGGCCACCGAAATGGCGCAGCCATAGGCGGCCATGGAGTAGCCGGTTTTGCGGGAGAGCACCCGGAGCATGGGAGCGAACATGATGTACACCACGTCGCCGAAGACGGGGATGCCGGTGATGAAGCCGGCCACCGAGACGGCATACTGAGAACGCTTGGAGCCCACGGCCTTGAGCACCTTGTCCACGATGTTGTCGATGCCGCCGGACTCATACATGAACATGCCCAGCATAACGCCCAGGCCGGTGACAATGCCAATGGAGCCCAGGGTGGAACCAAAATTGCTGGTGACGCAGGCGGTCACATCCGCGATGGATGCGAAATTTTCCGGCGCACCTCCGCCCGCATAGGTGGCCAGGGCCAGCAGACCTGTGCCGTAGGCGCAGACCAGCAGGGCCACAAAGGCGTTGAGCTTGATTTTGATGATACAGAGCAGCAGCACTGCAATGGAGATCAGGAAAACGAAAAGCAGCATAAGATGAACCTCCCATTATTAAATTGTGCTCGCACCGCCGCTCCCACACAGCAGATCAGCGATTTGCCTCTCCAACATAACACGTCATACGTCACATGTCAAATAAATTCTGCTATCGAGAATCATCTTTGGTCATATAGACAGATTATTGTGCTCAATTTTGTGCATAATAAACACCACGCCCTCTATTTCCGTCTTATTATATTTATATTGCACAAATATAGTGTCGATTTTTTGGTTGTTTTCCTAGCTTGAAACATCCGACGTCATATAGTAATATTTTCCCATCAACCCGCTGCTCCCACAGCGTTTCACGCCCTATGCCGCGCCGCCGTACCGGAGAGCCGCCGGCAGCGCCTGTTCACCACATAAGGAAAGGAATGACATTTCTATGCTGACCAGTCAAAAAATGCGTCAGCTCGCCCCTGAGCTGGACCCGCTGCGCTTAGGCACCGGCTGGAAGCCGGAGGATCTGTCCAAGCCTCAAATTTTCATCGAGAGCACCTTTGGCGATAGCCACCCCGGCTCCGGCCATCTGGACAAGCTGGTGGAGGCCGCCCGGGAGGGGGTGGCCCAGGCCGGCGGCCACGGCGCCCGGTACTTCTGCACCGACATGTGCGACGGCGAGAGCCAGGGCACCGACGGCATCAACTTCTCCCTGGCAAGCCGGGAGATGATCGCCAACATGATCGAGATTCAGGCCAACGCCACCCCCTTCGACGCCGGCATCTATATGGCCAGCTGCGACAAGGGCCTGCCCGGCAACCTGATGGGCCTGGCCCGGGTGAACATCCCCGCCGTGGTGGTCACCGGGGGCACCATGGCCGCCGGCCCCGGTCTGCTCACCCTGGAACAGCTGGGCATGTATTCGGCCAAGTTTGAGCGGGGGGAGATCGACGAGGAGAAGCTGAACTGGGCCAAGTGCAACGCCTGCCCCAGCTGCGGCGCCTGCTCCTTCATCGGCACCGCCTCCACCATGCAGATCATGGCCGAGGCATTAGGCCTTGCCCTGCCCGGCTCCGCCCTGCTCCCCGCCACCAGCCCCGACCTCATTGACTATGCCCGGAACGCCGGAAAACTGGCCGTGAAGCTGGCCACCATGGAGAACATGCGCCCCAGCGACATTGTCACCATGGACAGCTTCGAGAACGCCATCCTGGTCCACGCCGCCATCTCCGGCTCCACCAACACCCTGCTCCACCTGCCCGCCATCGCCCATGAGTTCGGCATCGAGATTGACGGCGACACCTTCGACCGCCTCCACCGGGGGGCCCGCTACCTGCTGGATATCCGCCCCGCCGGCCGCTGGCCCGCTGAGTTCTTCTACTACGCTGGCGGCGTGCCCGCCATTATGGAGGAGATCAGGAGCGTCCTCCACCTGGACGTGATGACGGTCACCGGCAAGACCCTGGGGGAGAACCTGGAGGAGCTGAAGCAGAACGGCTTCTACGACCGCTGCCAGAAGTGGCTGGACGAGGCCAACAAGAAGTACAACCTGTCCCTTACCCGGCAGGACATCATCCGCCCCTATGACCAGGCCATCGGCACCGACGGCTCCATTGCCGTCCTCAAGGGCAACCTGGCCCCCGAGGGGGCGGTTATCAAGCACACCGCCTGTCCCAAAGAGATGTTCTCCGCCGTCCTCAACGCCCGGCCCTTCGACAGCGAGGAGGAGTGCATCGACGCCGTCCTCCACCACCGGGTAAAGCCCGGCGACGCGGTGTTTATCCGCTACGAGGGCCCCAAGGGCTCCGGCATGCCCGAGATGTTCTATACCAGCGAGGCCATCTCCTCGGATAAAGAGCTGGGCAAGTCCATCGCCCTTATCACCGACGGCCGCTTTTCCGGGGCCTCCACCGGCCCTGTGATCGGCCACTGCTCCCCCGAGGCCCAGGCCGGCGGCCCCATCGCCCTGGTAGAGGAGGGCGACCTGATCCAGCTGGACGTGAAGGAGCGCATTCTGGCTATCGTGGGCGTGAAGGGGGAGCGGAAGACCCCCCAGGAGATGGAGGCTATTCTGGCCGAACGGAAAAAGCGCTGGCAGCCCAAGCCCTCAAAATATCCCCGGGGCGTGCTGCGGCTGTTCTCCGACCTGGCCGCCTCCCCCATGAAGGGCGCCTATCTGGAGTATGACCAATAACAACAAAGCGGGCGGCCGCAGGCCGCCCCTACATACCAACAGTAAGGAGAAATTGATATGAAAGGTATTCAAGTTCAAGGCGCCGGTCAGGCGGCGGTGGTAGAGCTGCCCCAGCCGGAGCGAAAGGAAGGCTATGCCATTGTTAAGGTGATGGCGGCCAGCATCTGCGGGACGGATGTGTCCACCTACCGGGGGACCAACGTGAATGTGTCCTCCTACCCCATTGTCATCGGCCATGAGACCGCCGGCATTGTGGAGGACGTAGACGAAAATAACCCCCACGGCATCAAAAAGGGCGACCACGTGGTTCTGGACCCCTACCTCTACTGCGGGGCGTGCTACCCCTGCTCTCAGGGGAAGACCAACTGCTGTGAGACCCTCCACTGCCTGGGCGTCCACTGCGACGGCTCCATGTGCGAGTACTTCGCCCACCCCGTCCATATGCTGCGCAAGGTGCCCCAGGATATGCCCTGGGAGCGGGTGCCCCTGGCCGAGCCCCTGGTCATCAGTATGCACGGCCTGCACACCTGCCAGCTGAAGGCGGGGGAGCACATCGCCATCATCGGCGCGGGGGCCATCGGCCTGCTGGCCGGCATGGGCGCTCTGGCCTACGACGCCACCCCCATCCTGGTGGACGTGGTGGACGAGCGCCTGGAGCTGGCCCGGTCCTTCGGCATCCCCTACACCGTCAACCCCGCCAAAGAGGACGCGGTGGCCAGAATCATGGAGATTACCAAAAACCGGGGGGTGGAGTGCGTGATGGAGGCCTCCGGCTCTGACGCCGGGGTGCGCAGCGCCATCGACTACGCCGCCTACACCGGGCGCATCGCCCTCACCGGCTGGCCCAAGCACGAGATCACCCTGCCCACCAACCTGATTACCAAGAAGGAGCTGCAAATCCGGGGCTCCCGCAACGGCGCAGGGGAATTTGAGGAGGCTATCCAGCTGATTTACACCGGCAGGGTGCCGGCGGAGAAGATCATCTCAAAAGTGGTTTCCTATGACCAGCTGCCCCACATGCTGGACGAGCTGGACCGGCACCCCGGCGACTATTTGAAGGTTGTGGGCCTGTTCCACAAGGAGGGCTGAGTTATGACCAGTTTATTTGATATTCAGGGCCGCAAGGCCATTGTGACCGGCGCCACCCGGGGCCTGGGCTGGGGCATGGCCGAGGGCCTGATGGAGGCCGGGGCCGAGGTGGTCATCTGGGGCTCCTCCGAGAAGGTCAACGATGTGGCCAGGGAGTTCCAGGACCGGGGCTTTGCCTGCCACGGGGTTACCGCCAACCTCACCGACCGGGCCAGCCTGCGGGCCGGCTTCGCCCGCTCTCTGGAGCTGCTGGGGGGCAAGATTGACATTCTGGTCAACTGCGCCGGCATCCAGCGCCGCCACCCCAGCGAGGAGTTCCCCATGGAGGACTGGGACGCGGTTCTGGAGGTCAACCTCACCGCCCCCTTTGAGCTGTGCCAGCTGGCCGGCCGGGAGATGCTGAAGGAGGGGTATGGCAAGATCATCAACATCGCTTCCATGCAGTCCTTCTTCGGCGGCTTCACCATCCCCGCCTACGCCTCCGCCAAGGGGGGCATCGCCCTGCTGACCAAGGCCCTGTGCAACGAGTGGGCCGGCCGGGGCATTAACGTAAACGCCATCGCCCCCGGCTACATGGCCACCGAGATGAACACCGCCCTGCTGGACCCGGCCAATCCCCGGTATAAGGAGATCACCGACCGCATCCCCGCCCACCGCTGGGGGGGCGCCAGGGGCGAGGATATGAAGGGGCCCTGCCTCTTTCTGGCCAGCCACGCCTCCGACTATCTCAACGGTGCAGTGATCCCGGTGGACGGCGGTTATGCCAGCAAATAGGAAAGCTTCAAAGGAGGCACGGATATGAACACGCTGAATCAGGCCATTTCCAACATAGGCATTGTTCCGGTTATTAAGCTGAGCCATCCGGAGCGGGACGCCGCTCCCCTGGCAAGGGCCCTGTGCGCCGGCGGCGTACCGGTGGCAGAGGTCACCTTCCGGGCCGCCGGGGCCGATACGGCTATCCGGCTGATGAAGGAGGCCTGCCCGGAGATGATTGTGGGGGCGGGCACCGTCACCGCCACGGAGCACATCGACGCCACCCTGGCCGCCGGCGGACAGTTTATCGTCACCCCCGGCTTCGACCCGGAGCTGGTGGCCTATGCCCAGAAGAAGAACATCCCCATCTTCCCCGGCTGCACCACCCCTACCGATTACCACGCCGCCCTGAAATTCGGCCTGGAGGTGCTGAAATTCTTCCCTGCGGAGCAGTCCGGCGGCCTGGCTAAAATCAAGGCCATGAGCGCCCCCTTCCCGCAGTTCAAGGTGATGCCCACCGGCGGCATCTCCCTGAAAAACCTCAGCGAGTATATCAGCGCCCCGGTCATTGCCGCCTGCGGCGGATCCTACATGGTCACCGCCGATCTGATTGAAAATCAGCGTTGGGACGAAATCACCAGGCTGTGCAGAAAGTCCCGTGAAATTGTGGACGCGGCCCGGCTGGGCAGCGCCGTGAAGGACATCCCCATAGCCGCGCCCGCCTCGGGCGAGGGGGTTTCCCCCGGACAGTACACGGAGGCCTCTACCGACACCGCGCGGAGCATATAAGGGGGGGAATTGGCGTATGGTACATTCCAACCCGCTGCTCCAGGGGCAGAGCGGACAGAAATTTATTACCTTCGGAGAGATCATGCTCCGTCTCACCCCGCCCAACTACGGCAAAATCCGGGTGGCAAACAGCTTCGAGGCCAGTTACGGCGGCAGCGAGGCCAATATCGCCCTCGCGTTGGCCAATCTGGGGGTGGACAGCACCTTTTTCTCCGTTGTCCCCAACAATTCCCTGGGAAAAAGTGCGGTACGGATGCTCCGGGCCAACGACGTCCACTGTACCCCGGTCATCCTGTCCACCCCCGAGGAGACCCCCACCCACCGGCTGGGCACCTATTACCTGGAGACCGGCTACGGCATCCGCCCCAGCAAGGTGACCTACGACCGCCGGCACAGCGCCATCACCGAGTACGATTTTTCCAGGGTGGACCTGGATGCCCTGCTGGAGGGCTTCGACTGGCTGCACCTCAGCGGAATCACCCCGGCCCTGTCCCCCAGCTGTGCCCGGTTTGTCCTGGACTGCCTGGTCAAGGCCAGGGAGAAGGGCCTCACCGTCAGCTTTGACGGCAATTTCCGCTCCAAGCTGTGGACCTGGGAGCAGGCCCGGGACTACTGCACCCAGTGCCTGCCCTATGTGGATGTGCTGCTGGGCATCGAGCCCTACCACCTGTGGAGGGACGAGGAAGACCACGGCCAGGGCGACTGGAAGGACGGCGTCCCCCTCCAACCCAGCTACGAACAGCAGGACGAGGTGTTCCAGCGGTTTGTAAGCCGCTATCCGAATTTGAAGTGCATCGCCCGGCACGTCCGCTATGCCCACAGCGGCAGCGAAAACAGCCTGATGGCCTACATGTGGTATCAGGGCCAAACCTTTGAAAGCAAGCGGTTTACCTTCCATATCCTGGACCGGGTGGGCGGGGGCGACGCCTTCGCCAGCGGCCTGATCTACGCGATGATGAATCGCTACAAGCCTATGGACATGGTAAACTTTGCCGTGGCCAGCAGCGTTATTAAGCACACCATCCATGGCGATGGCAACATCACCGACGACGTGCAGTCCATCCGCAACCTGATGGATATGAGCTATGACATTAAACGGTAATTTTTAAACAGAACCGGCCGGTTACCGCACACAGGTAATTCGGCCGGTTTGGCGTGACCCACTACAGGTGCAGCGGTCCAGTCTGGCATACACCACATGTTCTTCATCATTGCGGAGCTTGTTACAAGAAAGGAGGTACAGTGATGGAGGCAGTGACCATTTTTCTTGCTCAGGTCAACCGGGTTCAGCATTTTGTCAAGTTGGTAAGCAAGGTCCCCCTACGATGTAGATATGGTGTCTGGACGGCACACCATAACGCAAAATCTCTGCTGGGGATCTACAGCGTGGATCTGAAATCGACCCTTGCGGGTGGTGATGTACAGCGACGACTGTGAGGAACTGAAAAAAGAGCTGACATAATTTATGTAGGCAGAAATTCACATTCACTAAAAACCAATAGAAGATGGACCGAAATTGGTACCGTAAAACAGTCCCACACATATCGAATTGTGATATTAAACACTGTATTGTCCACAAGTATCCTACAAAATATTTCTGTTCTTTTTCTTTCAGCATTCGATAATGGAAAACTATCACAACAATGGAATACCCGGAGCACATTCATGTCCGCTCGCCGCCTCTGTCAAGTACGCAGTATACCGGAAAAACGGGGGATGGACATTACGGAATGTATCAAATCCACTGCGTTTAAATAGGCGGTTTTGAATCAATAGTAGAAAACGAAGAAAAATAAAGGCAAATGGCACAAAAAAGATAAGAATAAAATCAATTAGTTAGCCGAATATTTTCAAATAAATTGTCGGCAGACCTGTGATTATTGGCAGATATGGTTGGGGAAATAGAGAATCCATCATAAACTAAAACAGTGCTGCGAATCATGAAGAAATATGACCTGTTGGCAGAAACCCGCCCTCCCAAGCAGTGGATCAATATGGGGCAGCATGTCCATAGATATGAAAACCTTCTCAACCGAGATTTCCATGCAGACAGGGAAAAACAGGGGTAAAAGTATTTAGAGGCTTTTTGTATTACTGTGTACATTATTTCTTAGTCTGGGCCAGTTGCGTGTAAAAAATTCCTGTCACCATTGCGCTGAGCATGGTCCACAGCGTGCCAAAGGTCTCATGAAGCGGCAGGATGTAAAACAATCCCACGCTGATCCCAGCCGCACCAATGACGCAGCCGGCAAAGGCTTTTGCTTGGGGTGACAGTTTTATTCTCACATTCTGTCTTTTCACGCGCCTATCCTCCTTTTTTGACTTCAGCTTCGTCTGGACGGAAGCTCCCGAATCAGATCGCTTGCCTTTCCCGCCTGAAGCAAGCAGCTATTGGCCGGATGCCCTGCCAGCTGGACCAGCCGGCGGCCCAGCTCCATCGCCCGGTCCAGATCGACCCCTGTCTCCACGCCGGACTCCTCACACATATGCACCACATCCTCGGTTGACACATTGCCGGCGGCGCCGTGAACGAAGGGACACCCGCCCACTCCCGCAAACGCGGTGTCGTATCGGGCAAAGCCTGCCTGCATTCCCGCCAGAATATTGGCAATACCCAGCCCCCTGGTATTGTGGAAATGGAGCCACCAGGTTACCTGGGGGTAGGTCCTGGCCATTTCGGTACACAGCCGAAACACCTGGACGGGATTTGCCTGGCCGGAGGTATCGGACAGGGAAATCTCCCGGATGCCCACTGACAGGTAGGCATCCACGATTTCCTTCACATCGGACTGGGATATCTCCCTGTCCCAGGGGGAGCCGAAGGCCATGGAAATGGAACCGGATATCTCCATCCCGGCCGCCCTGGCCGCCTGGGAGCAGGGCGCAAATCCCGCCACAGTTTCCGCCGGCGTGCGGTTCAGGTTGGCCAGATTGTGGGCCCTGCTGGCAGATACGTTCAATTTCAGCTTTTTACAGCCACAAGCGGCCGCCCGCTCCACCCCCTTGAGATTTCCGGCCAGGGCGCGGTACTCCACTCCGGTCCTGGGTCTGAGCCGCCGAAATACCTCATCGGTGTCCGCCATCTGGGGAACGGCTTTGGGGCTGAAAAAGGACCCTGCCTCAATGACGGAGAAACCGGCCTCCGCAGCTCCTTCGATCAGCTCCAGCTTCTCCTCCGTTGTCAAGATGCGTTTTTCATTCTGGAGCCCATCCCGGGGCCCCACCTCACACAGAATCACACGATCAACCAAATGCAGCGGCATTTCGACACACCCTCTTATGCTTTCAAGCAGTTATTTCATCATGCTGGGAATAAAGGTAATCAGCTGCGGGAACACCACCAGAATGGCAACGTCCACCAGCGCCATCAGGACAAACGGCATAATTTCGCGGATAATGCCGTCCACCTTGGCCCGGGCGGAATTGGCCGCCACATAGAGGCACACGCCCACCGGCGGGGTCAGGTTGCCGATGGCGATATTGCAGATAACCGTTACGCCAAAGGCAATGGGATCAATGCCGGCCAGCTCAATAATGGGCTGGAGCACCGGAATGAACATGATCTGCATGGCGGTGCCCTCCAGGAAGAAGCCGCCGATGAAAAACACCACATTGACCACAAACATAACCCACAGCTTGTTATGCACCGCTCCGCCGAACATGTTCTCAATCACCTGCTGGAAATTGTTGCTCTGCAAAATCCACGCAAAGAGGCTGGAGGTGCCAATGATAAACATGACGTTGGAAGCGCCAATCACCGACTCCACAAACAGCTCGGGCAGGTCTTTGATGGAGATGGTGCGGTAGACAAACAGGCCAAGAATCAGCGTGTAGGCCACCGCTGTGATGGCGGACTCCGTCGCAGTCACAACACCGGTGAGAATACCACCCACGATAATCACCGGGGCCAGTATGGGCAGAATGGCACGGGGCAAAGTCTTCATAATCAGCCCCATGGAAAAGCGCTTGTCGTTGTCCTTATCGTAGCCGCGCACATGACAGACGATGCCGCAGATTGCCATAAAGGTAACGCCGATCATAATTCCGGGGATAATGCCGCCCATAAAGAGCTTTCCCACCGAGATGCCGGTGATACTGGCCAGAACAATCATGGGCATACTGGGCGGGATAATAATGCCCAGCGTTCCGGAGCTGGCCATCAGGGCGGCTGAAAATTCCTTCGGATAGCCGCTGCGCTCCATACTGGGAACCATAATCGAGCTCAGCGCGGCGGTATCAGCAGGCGCAGAGCCGGAAATGCCGCCCATGAGGATGCCGGTAAGCACGCCCACATAGCACAGTCCGCCCCGGAGCCAGCCCACCAGGGCATTGGCAAAATCAATCAGCTTCTGGGTAATGCCGCTGCGCTCCATAATAGAGCCCACCAGCATGAAGAAGGGGATTCCCATTAGGGTCACACTGTTTACGCCGTTAAAAATACGCTGGGGCGCTACCATCAGCGGGACCTGCCCCTGTAGCACCAGCTCCGCCACAGAGGACAGGCCCAACGCTACCGCGATGGGAATGCCAGTGAAGATAACCAGCAGCAGGAATAAAACGATCATCAGGATAAGCAGAAACGCTACTGTCATGTTTCCTCCCCACCTTTCTCTGTCGCCTGGCAAAAGTCGTCCACAATCCGGACAACACAGTAGAACAGGCTGAAAATGCCGCACAGGGGAATGCAGAGGTAGACCATACCGTAGGGTATGTGCAGGATGGGAGAGAACATCCGCATTGTGCTGGCTGAGTATTTAAAGCCATAGACGGTCAGAACCAGAAACAGGACCATGGTAAGAATGTCACTCATCAGAACAAACGCCCGTCTTACCTTTTTCGGATATTTCTCCACCACAAATTCCACGCCCAGGTGTTTTTTATGGTAAACGCCGATGGAGATTCCCATAAACATCATCCAGGTGAAGACAAACTTGCTGAACTCCTCAACCTCGGTGATGCTGCCGGTTAAAAAGTTCCGGGAGAACACGTTGGCCAGGAGCATGATGAGCAGGGCCGCAAAGGTCACTGTGGCAAAGACGAAAAAGGCCCTATAAATCCCATAGGATATTTTTTGCAGAATCCGGTTGAGGGAATGCATAGAAGTACTCCTTTCTGTTTTTTGTCTGCTGTCCAGTCAGTAGTTTGGGGCCGCAGGGCTTTGCATTTTAGATGAAAGCCCTGCGGCCCGTGTTGAAAGGAGAATGCGTTAATAGGAGTAATTCTTGATCTGGTTAATCAAATCAGCCCCATAGGTATCGGAAAACTGGTCGTATACGCTGGCGGTCGCCGCGCGCCACGCCTCCTTATCGGGGTTCTCATTGATAATCATGCCCTTTTCCTTCAGCTCGGCAACCTGAGAGGCCTCGCTGTCCCGGATGGCAGTCTTTTCCACGACGCCGGCATCCTTGGCCGCCTGCATTACAATTTTCTGGTCCTCCTCGGTCAGCTTCTCCCACACATTTCCGTTCATCATCAGGCCCATAACCGCATAGATGTGACCATCCAGGACCATGTACTTCTGAACTTCCTCAAAGTTGTTATCCACAAAGGAGAACACAGGACCCTCCTGTCCGTCCACAGTACCGTTGGAACAGGCCAGGTAGACTTCCTTAAAGCCAAGAGTAGAGGTGGAAGCGCCCAGCGCGGCGGCAGTAGCGGCCTGAATGGGATTGTCCGGAATCCGGATCAGCTGGCCCTTCATATCCTCAGGGCTGTTGATCTCACACTTGTTGGTGGAGTAGTGACGGAAGCCGGAGTCCCAGTAGTCCAGCATCATCACGTGGTTGCTGTTCCAAATGTTATCCCGGAACAGCTGCCCCGGCTCGCCGGCAAAAACAGCGTCTACGTGGTCGTTGTCAATAAACAGATAGGGCAGGCTGAACACGGTAAAGTTGGAGTCCAGCTTGGCAACCGAGCTGGAGCCCACCAGACAGACATCTACAGTGCCCATGGTAACGCCCTCGGCCATCTCGCCCTCAGAGCCAAGAGCCTCGCCGCCGAAGATCTCCACCTGGACGGCGCCCTGTGTATTCTCCTCCACCAGACGCTCAAACTCCTCCAGCCCGGAGTAGAAGGCGGTACCGACGTTGTAGCTGGTGCCGGCCTTAAAGGTCAGGTAGGTCTCCCGGGCCCCGGTTGCGGGGTCGGAGGTCCCGGACTTGCTGCCGCTGGTGGTTCCGGGGTTAGACGTGGTACCTCCCCCGCCGCAGGAGGCCAGAGCCAACAGCATAGCCGCTGCCAGGGTTGCGCTAATCATCTTTTTCATAATTATTCTCCTTTCTTCTGGTCAAACAGGTCAAAGCAGTTCACAGGCAGCTGCTACGATGTCCGGCGTGTCGATATGCAGGCACTTGCGCAGATAGGCCCGGTCGCCCACCTCGCCAAAGCGGTCCTGAATACCAATCCGGCGCATAGGCACGGGACAGGTCTCCACCACGGCCTCGGCCACCGCGCTACCCAGGCCGCCGATGACATTGTGGTTTTCCACCGTTACAATGCGGCCTGTCTCCCGGGCGGCCTTTTCCACTGCCTCCCGGTCCACTGGCTTGATGGTGTGCATATTCAGCACCCGGGCCTCGACCCCCTTTCCCTTCAGGATATCCGCCGCCGCCAGACACTGGGTGAGCAGGACACCGGAGGAAATCAGGGTGACGTCGTTCCCCTCCCGCAGCACATCCGCCTTGCCCAGCTGATACCGGTAGTCAGGTCCGTAAAAATCCGGGGTCGGCACCCGGTCGTACCGGAGATAGACGGGCCCGTCCAGTTCCAGCAGGGCCGGAATCATCTGCCGCAGCTGCACACCGTCATAGGGCTCCACAATGGTCATGCCGGCCACGCCCCGCATAGCCGCGACATCCTCATACCCCTGATGGGTTCCACCGTTAATTTCGGTGACAAATCCGGGGGACATGCCCACCAGGATTGCGCTCAACCCGCTGTAAGCCAGTGATATAGTGGCCTGATCCAGAACCCGGCGGCTCATAAAGGGTCCAAAGGCATGGCAGACAGGTCGCTTTCCACTCACCGCCAGACCGGCAGCCACCCCTACCATGTTGGCTTCCGCGATGCCTACATTAAAGGAGCGTTCCGGGTAGGCCTGCTCGAAGGGCAGGGTGCCTGAAATATTCCGGGAATCGGAGTTGATGATACAGATGCGGCTATCCGTTTTGGCAAGCTCCACCAGTGTATCACAGAACACCTTTCTCATTTCCTGCTTGTTTTCCATCATTTCACCTCCCAACTGCGTTTACTGCAAATCACGCAGCGCGTCTTCCAGGTCCTCCGCTGTAACGGACAGACTGTGGGACTTGGTCGTCCCCTCCACCTTCTTCCAGCCTTTGCCCTTAACCGTGCGGCACACAATCATGTTGGGCTTGTCGGTACAGGTCTTGGCCTTCTCCACTGCGTCGAAAATGGCCTGCATGTCATGTCCGTCGATCTCCTGAACATTCCAGCCAAAGGCGCTCCATTTTGCGACCGGGTCCCGCATGGAGTTCACCTCGTCCACCGGGGCGTCGATCTGCTGTCCGTTGAGATCCAGGAAGCAGGTCAGCGAACCCAGCTTCTGCTGGGCGGCGAACATGCCGGCCTCCCAGATTTGTCCCTCCTGGCTCTCGCCGTCGCCGATGATGCAGTAGACCCGGGCGCCGTTCCGGTCGATCCGGTCGGCCAGCGCCATGCCCACTGCCGCAGACAGCCCCTGTCCCAGCGAGCCGGCGGTCATGTCCACCCCCGGCGTCAGCAGCCGGTCACAGTGGCTGGGAAGGATGGTGCCCGGCTTGTTCAGAGTATCAATCTCCTTCTTGTCGAAGTAGCCCTTCATGGCCAGGATGGCGTAGAGCCCCGGGCCGCCGTGCCCCTTGGAGAGGACAAATCGGTCCCGGCCCTCCCGCTGAGGATTTTTGGGGTCCACATTCATCTCCTCATAGTAGAGGACGGTAAGTATGTCCACAATGTCCAGCGCACCGCCCACATGGCCCTTGCCAATGCCGGCGATCATCCGCATGGTGATACGCCGCGCCTCCTTTGCTAGGTCGGTCAACTCTTGTATACTGTGCCGCATCACGAAACTCCTTTCCTTGTCAAATCCCGGGGGTTACTCCGTGTCCATGCCGTCCTTGTAGAATGTGCCGAACAGCTCCTGAAGGGAGGGCATATCCTCGGGGATGGGCCGGGCCACCCAGGTGGTATTCATGTAGTGCTTCAGGGCGATGTTCTCCGACACGATGTTGCCGCCCCAGGTGCCGCAGCCCATGGAGGACGTGGGAGGCATCCCATTGGTGGCAGAGCCGGCATTGCCCTTGTTGTTGGGCTGGCGCACCATAATGCGGGAGACGGGCGCCGCCTTGCCCAGGCGGTCGATATGGTCGTCGTTCCAGGAGTAAATGCCGCAGGAATGGCCCTTGCCGCCCACCTCGAAGATGGCGCGCATCATATCCAGAGCGTTCTCAAACTCCCCCTCATACTTGAACAGGGCCAGCAGGGTGGTCAGCTTCTCCGAGGAGAAGAAGTGCTCCTTCCCGATCTGTCCCAGTCCGCCGCCAGTGACCATGATAAACCTGCGGTCGGCGGGAATCTGGAAACCGGCGGCCTCAGCCAGCTTCTGGGGGCTGATGGCAACCGTGCCAGGCAGGCGGTGGCCCATCTCGTCCCACATAACGCTCTTGAGCAGCTCGGCCTCCTCCTCACTGGCCAGATAACCGCCCTCGGCCTTCAGGGCCTCCACCATCTGGTCGTAGACGGAGGCGTGAATGACCAGATTTCCGTCGCAGGAGCAGCCGGAGCCGAAGTCGGAGGTCTTGGAGATGCGGGTGTTCTGGGCGGCCTCACGCTGGCGCTCCGGGGTATCGGCGGTGTCGTCGATAATGACGGTGGCGTTGCCGGCGCCGGAGCCGTAGGCGGGGGTGCCGGAGGAGTAGGCGGATTTGACCATGGGCCGGCCGCCGGTGGCGATTACCAGGTCGCAGCGCTTCATCAGCTCCTGAGTCAGGGCGATGGAGGGGTCCTGGATGCCCTGGATGATATCGGCCGGGGCGCCCTCCCGCACCAGAGTCTCACGGATGATGTCGATGCACTGGTTGGTCACATTCTTGGCTCTGGGATGGGGGCTGCAAATAATCACGTCCCGGGCCTTGATGGCATAAATAATTTGGCCTGCGGGGGTCAGGCAGGGGTTGGTGGTGGGGACCAGGGAGGCAATCACTCCCACCGGCTTGGCATATTTGACAAGTCCCTTCTCCGGGATCTCCTCAATAGCGCCCACGCTCTTGGTCCGCAGGCAGTCGCGGAGGATCAGCTTCAGCTTGTTGCGCTTATTCCGCTTGGTCGCCTTGTCGCCCAGACCGGTTTCGTCCACCGCCTCGTCACTGAGCCGGGCCCATACCTTCAAATCGTAGAGGGCCGCCGCCACTGCCTGGCACAGGTGATCTACTCTGGCCTGGTCGTAGGTCTCAATCACAGCCGCCGCCTTGCGGGCCCGGGCTACCATTTCCTCCAGCATGGTGATTTGCTCTGCGGTAACTTCTCTAGCCATAACAGATACACTCCTCAATTGCATATTTTTTGCCCAAAGGACAAATTAAATTACAATCTTACTTTATCACTTCCCACAAAATACGTCTAATACTTGTTATGGATTAAATCTATAGGGAAAACTCTATCAGTTCTCGTTCTTTTCTGCGTTTCGCCGGCCTTACATCCGGAAATCTGCCTTGACATTCCCATTTTCATCGAATATGCTAAGAGAACAGTAGAAAGGAGAACTGTCATGACCCTTCTTCAACTGCGCTACTTTCTTGTCCTGGCTCAGACGCTCCACTATACCCGCACCTCGGAGCAGTTGCACATCTCCCAGCCCAGCTTGAGCTACGCCATCAGCGAGCTGGAAAAGGAGCTGAATGTCAAGCTGTTCCACAAGGAAAACCGCAAGGTTGCGCTGACCATCTACGGCCAGCAGTTTCTGCCCTATGTCTCCAAGGCGCTGGCCCTCCTTCAGGACGGCACCGATTCCCTCCAGGAGATGCTGGGAAAGGTCCCTCAGATTGTACGTCTGGGCTATTTTCACAGCGTCTCCGCCTCCTTCATCCCCGCCCTTGTGGAGAGCTTTTATCAGCAGGAGGAGGCGCGGAATATCCGCTTTCAGTTTGTGGAGAGCAGCTCCTACGATATCCTCAGCCAGATTCAGGCGGGAAAGCTGGACCTGGGCTTCAGCCTCCATCAGGCGGATTGGGCCGAGTCTGTGGGGATTATCCGGCAGCCGCTCTATTTGACAGTTCCCGCCAATCACCCCCTGTCCAGCCGCAGCTGCGTCTCCTTCGCGGATTTTTCCCACGAGCCGCAGATTATGCTGGAGCAGGGAAGCAACCTCCGGTCCAACCTGGACCAGATTTTTGCCATGCGCGGTGTCATCCCCAACATTGTGTTTGAGGTGCGGGAGTGCAACGCCGCCCTTCAATACGTGGGCTTGGGGTTTGGCGTGTCCGTTCTGCCCCAGGTTCCGGCCATGGACTCAGACAAGGTCTTTGTTCTGCCCATTTCTGACCAGGACAAGGAGTTTGTGCGCACGGTCTATTTTACCTTCCGCAGGGGGCGTCCCTTATCTCCGGCCGCGCAGAGGGTGAGGGAACACATTATCAGGAACTATTCTCTGAAAGACCCCTCGCCCTGACGGCGTGGGTCCCCTTACCCCTTCCGGGCCGCGATCTCGTTGAGCCGGTCCGCAACGGCGCTGTAGCCGGAGAAAAAGCTGCACAGCAGCGGCGTTTTCACATCCTTCAGGTCGGGGAGCAGCGCCCGCATGGACACTTGAGCCATAACAATGGCGTCATACCCCTGTTGGTCCAGCTCCCGGATGCTCTCCATCAGGATGCGGTTATGTTCCTCGGGGCGGCCGGCCTGGAGGGCGTCCCAGGCGGGATTCTGCAAAAACTGGGTGCACTCCATCTTCTTGCCCTGTTCCGCGCCCACCTTCTCAATGAGCCGCTGGCTGGGGCCCAGGGTGGTCTCCACAGTGGCAATCAGGGCGATTTTTGTCCCCAGGGAAACCGCCTCTCTGGCCATAGGCAGGTCCACCTTCATAACGGGGATGCTGACCTCTTTTTCATAGATGTCCGCCACCTCGCCCACGGTGGAGCAGGAGTTGACAATCAGGTCGGCGCCGGAAATTTCCGCCGCTTTGGCGTACAGGGTCATCCGGTCGATAACCGCCTGGGTGGGGCCGCCGTTGGCCCGGACGTCGCTGAGCAGGGTGCTGTCAGTGATGAACTCGACGCGGACGCTGGGTACCTTCTCCTTCAAAAAGGCGACCGTGTCCTCCCGCTTGGCAAAGCTGGTCTGGAGAATACACACATGGGGCATACAAGCACATCCTTTCAGAAATCAGTTTTTCTTTTCTGTCAAAGCCTTCGCCCTGGCAATTATCGTCTCTGTGTCCATCCCGTGGTCCCGGTAGAGCAGCTCTGGATCGCCGGATTCACCGAACCTGTCCTGAATTCCCACAATTTCCATGGGAACGGGGCAGCTCTGCACCACCACCTCCGACACCGCGCTGCCCAGGCCGCCGAAGACGGTGTGATCCTCAATGGTCATAATGGCTCCGGTCTCCGCAGCGGCTTTGAGGACCGCCTCGCGGTCCAGGGGCTTGATGGTGGCCATGTCCAGCACCCGGACGCGGATTCCCTGCTCTTTCAGGGCGGCGGCGGCGTCCACCGCCTTTTTCAGTAAAATGCCGGATACGATCATGGTCATGTCTGTGCCGTAGTCCACCACGGTGCTGGCCTTGCCCCACTCAAATCTGTAGGTATCCGGGTTGTAGAGGTCGGCCACCGGATTGCGATGCAGGCGGACATACAGCGGGCCGGTAAAGTCCACAGCGGCGTGGGCCAGGGCCCTGGCAGCCACCGCGTCAGCGGGCTGGACCACCGTCATATTGGGAAAGGAGCGCATAATAGCCACATCCTCAATCGCGGCGTGGGTGGCCCCGTCGCCGCCCACCTGCAGGCCGGCATGGGTGCCGATGATGGTAACATTCAGGTTGGGGTAGCACACGAAGGTGCGCACCTGCTCACAGGCCCGCATAGAGGCGAACACCGCAAAGGTGGCCAGAAACACCTTGTTGCCGCAGGCGGCCAGGCCGGCAGAGGCCCCCACCAGATTCTGCTCCGCAATTCCGAAGGAAAATTCCCGCTCCGGGAACAATTTTCCGAATTTTTCCAGGCCGCAGGTCTTGGTGTCGGCGTTGCACACGACAAAATCGGGGTTGGTTTTGGCAATTTCAATCAACTCCTGCCCAAAGGCCATTCTGGTCGCAATGGTTCCCATTATACTACACCGCCTTCCTGAATTTCACCAATTGCCTTCACCAGCTCCTCATCGCTGGGGGCCGCGCCGTGCCACTTGCTCTCATCCTCCATAAAGGATACCCCTCTGCCCTTTACCGTGCGCATCAAAATGGCCGTGGGGTGCCGCATGGTTTTGGCGGTATGGAGCGCAGTGAGCAGGTCCTTCATGTTATGGCCGTTGACCTCCACCGTTTTCCAGCCGAAGGCGCGCCACTTGTCGGCGATGGGCTCCACCGTCATGACCTCGTTGGTCCAGCCGTTGATCTGCACACCATTGCAGTCCACAACAGCCACCAGGTTTTTCAGGTCGTGGTGGCTGGCGGCCATAGCCGCCTCCCACACCATTCCCTCCTGAATCTCGCCGTCACCCAGCATCACATAGGTCATGTAGCTTTGGCAGTGGAGCTTACCCGACAGTGCCATTCCCACGCCGATGGACAGGCCATTGCCCAGAGAGCCGGCGGTCATATCCACCCCCGGCACCTTGTTCATGTCAGGATGCCCCTGGAGGATGGAGTGGTACTGGCGCAGTGTGGACAGCAGCGCCGGGTCGAAATAGCCCCTGCGGGCCAGAGCCGCGTACAGTGCCGGGCATGAGTGCCCCTTGGAGAGGATAAACCGGTCCCGGTCGGGCCAGGCGGGGTTCTGGGGGTCCAGATTCATCACATGGAAGTAGAGGGCGGTAATCATGTCCACAGCAGACAGGGAACCGCCGGGATGTCCCGCTCCTGCGGCATGGATCATGGCCACAATATCCTGCCGAAGCTGGACTGCCTGTCCTTCCAGGCGGCTTACATCCTTTTCTGTAAAGTAAAAAGGTGTCATTATAATCAGTCCTTTCTGCGCATTTTCGCTCCTTTTGATAAAAATACCTTATCTCAGGAGGGGCAAAAAGTCCAATTCGGATTTATGGCAGCTGCTATTAGAAAAACTGATAGAATAGCGCAATTCCCATCCCCGTCCCGGAGAAAATACGGGACAGCCCGGAACAGGACGGACAAATTCACACAAAGCCGCGTCTCTTTTTTGTCGAATCTGACAATCTCGTCCGGAGGTGTACCGAATGGAGCTCTACACAATACGCTATGTACTGGCGATAGCCGAGCACGAAAGCTTTTCCCTTGCGGCTCAGGCCTGCCATGTGAGTCAGTCCGCACTGTCCCAACAGGTATCCAGGCTGGAAAAGGAACTTGGCGTCCCCCTGTTCACCCGCAGCTCCCGCGGAGCCTCCCTGACCGAGGCGGGACACGCCTTTGTCCGCCGGGCTCAGGAGATTATTCAGCGTTCCGACGCCCTTCAGGCAGAGATGTCCCTGTATGCCGGCCTGCGCCGGGGCACACTGAACCTGGGGATTATTACCAGCCTTCAGTGTATCGACTTCGGCGGCCTGCTGTCCGCCTTCTGCGGCAGTTACCCGGATATCTCGGTAAACATTGTTCAGGACGGCACCCATCGTCTGCTGGAATGGCTGGTGGAGCGAAAAATTGACGCGGCCTTTTTAAACCGTCCCACCCTCGGGATTCCTCCCGGGCTGGAATTTGTCAAGCTGGGAGAGGATGTATATTCCCTGGCCGTCTCCGTTCTGCACCCTCTGGCAAATCGTGAGCGGGTCAGCTTGAAGGAACTAAGCGGGGATCATTTTATTTTCCACCAGACAGGCCAGGTGGCCGCAGAGCTGTGCCTGGCCGCCTGCCAGAAGGCGGGGTTTGAGCCGAATATCGTCTGCCGCTCCGCCAACCCCACCACAAGCTTGTATATGGTCCAGGGCGGTTTGGGTGTGGCTCTGCTCCCCTCTGAGGAATTCAGTGTACGCCCGCTGAGCAGTGTGAAGGAATTGAAGCTGAAGGAACGGATTATCAAAGAGGTGGGTATCGTCTGGCGCAGGGACCTGGCCTCCCCGCTGGTGGACACTGTGGTACAGTTCGCCAGACAGTGGGTACAGTGTCCACCCTCTAGATGGCGCCCGGAGGGGGCACGGATCTTCCGACACTAAAAGTTTTTATTAAAATTGCACTTTTTGTCCGGCCTGTGTACACTAAATCGACCGATATTTCGAATTTACTGTAGATATCCTGCGCCCGAGGCAAATGGACCTAACCATGAATCTACGACTTGACACTGACACCGCTATTGATGGAACTGCCCGGTACAGTAATAGGAAATCCTTTGAAGCAATCGCCAGATTTTCCCCCACCGAACGTGCGGCTTTCATAGTATCCAGTGTTCCATCGATAGCATTATTAGCAAACAGATACGGGAAAAACTCTACCAGCCTGATTTTCAAGATTTAATGGTGGTGGACTTCTCCGATCTGGCCCAGGGCTGCAAGACCAATGGCGAATTTATTGAAAAGATGGGCCACGTTCCAGAAAGTACCCTGCAATATTTTTGGGTTGCCATCTGCGGCCCGAAGAAAAAGGTCAATAAGCTGACTGGGAGTATGCCGCTGTTGCGTTGATTGACTTGATGCCCTCTCACTGCAAAATAAAAAGCAATTTTATACAATCAAATTTCTTGTACATTTAGTAATATGATGGGCGACAAGAAATTGTCAGACTTTTTATAATGGCAATCAATAGTAGAAAAGCAATAAAAACAGACAAAAAGCAAGAGAAGAAAAGATAAGAAAGAAAAGGCCTGGAATGAACTGCCCCCCATTTGTTAGACAGTGTGGTATACTATCTAACAAGTGGGGGGT
>CAJUFJ010000030.1 GCA_910585815.1 uncultured Oscillospiraceae bacterium
GGCATAGCTCAGCCGGTAGAGCGCTCGCCTCACACGCGAGAGGTCACAGATTCGAATTCTGTTGTCTCCACCAGGGGAAGCCCTAGAGCCGCAAGGCTTTAGGGCTTCTTTCTATTCCAAATCTGTCGCACTGTTTGCCTGCATATTACAGTGTTTAGGGGCATTTTGGGGGCCGTTCGGGGCACAATTCGGGGCACGCTCTCATAAAAAAAGAGGTCCGCCGGCGTGGAGCCGAGGACCTCCTGGTAGACATGATAATCCAAGAAAAAGAGAGGAGATTATCATGTTAATCCAAAAAAATATATCCCTTGCGATACAGCGATATAGGGCAAAGCATCACCTTTCTCTAGCCGCCTTGTCTAAAGCATGGGGTATTCCAATATCTTCGCTACAATGCTACATCAAGGGGACATCAAACCCAAGGGCTGACACGCTTGAAATTCTTGCAAATAAGATGCAGATTTCCCTCTTTGAAATGGTCTCTGGTCAAGCTCTGGAGTGGGAAAAGACAGAAATCATAGTACGGGCCGCCAAAGAATTTGCCGGTCTTCCCAAAATTCAGCGGTCAAAAGGCACCTATCTGTTTTTCCAATTAGTCGCTCTATTTGACGAAGATATCTAAATACTTGCTGGACGGAGATCATATATTTTCCGTCCAGCTTTCTTTAATTGTGTTTTGGATAAATGATTTGTGCCTTTTTAAATTGTCTCCAATCAAGACGCTGGCCACAACGGGAGCAGAAGTTCTGTCCCTCCCGTTCCATGGATATTTTACACCTCGGGCACACCGGGTAGGCGCCGTCTACTTGAAACAGGCGAATTTGCGCCACAGTCATGGGTGCCCGGTATGTCAGCTCAGCAGCGGGGGAATTTGCCTTACTCAATGTTTTCCTCCCACAGCTGTGTCAGCTCCAGAAACAGCTCTGCGAAGCGCAGCCGCTTTGACTTGGGCAGGACAGATACCGCCTGAATGGTATCCAACAGCAGGAGCACTGTCTGGCGCTGTTCCGGCTCCATGTTGCCTGACATCAGAGCGATGGGGTCAATTCCCAGCTTGTCTGCCAGGTGCTCCACCATTTTAACCGTTGGATTTCCGTTGCCCTTCATATATTCCTGAAGGGTGGACTGAGCAATTCCAAGCTCCTCCGCCCATTCCTCTATAGATTGTCCACTGAGCTTACGCTTGGCCCGCAGCATATCGGCCATGTTATCCTGGATGCTCATACCAGCGCCCCCTTTCGACAAAATTATACAAGGCAGGCGGAAGGAAATGAATACCAAGATACTGAAAAACCCTACCGTTATATCGGTAGGGCTTTGTGTCTCATATGATTGGGCTGTTTTCCAAATTTCCCTGTCCAAAATTTGAAGCCCTGGCCGCGTCGTAGGTGATGCCGCCCCGCTTGTGGTCGGACTTGGCCATGCTCAGGTAGTTGGAACAGACTATCCCGTGGGCGGTCCAGGGCAGGCCCACCATGGCGGTGAGCCAGGGCAGGGCCCCGGTGTAGCCCGTATGGATGCAGTAGGCGGCCAGCAGCAGGCCGCCCACCGTCACCACCCACAGCAGCGCCCGGATATCCGCAATCAGCTGCTTGGAAAACTCCGGCCGGGCCTGACGGCTCCTGTCCACCGTAATCCTCATGCCAGCCCGAACCTCTGTGCGAAGGCATATAGCAGTTGGGCCGCCTGCTCTCGGGTGAGCAAGTCCTCCCACATGTAGTTGGGCTGGCCGTCGGGGCCAGGGTCGCCACCGGCGAAAATCTCGTTGTCGACGGCAAACTGCCGGGCCTTCTGGCTCCAGTCGCCGCAGTCGTTGTCACGCAGCTCCTGGCGGTACTGCTGCATGGCGGTGGCGAACATCTTGTTGAACTTCTCCTGGTCCATGTCTTCCTCCTTGTCTGTCATTCCGTTGTGCGCCCGGGCGTCCACCACCCAGTAATAGGCACACTCGTTGCGGAAGGTCTCCACGTCGCCGTTCAGGCGCTTGTCCTTGGTGCTGGCCGGATCATTGATGCGAATTTTTCCGTCCGCCCACCAGACCACAATGAAGTGGCCGCCACCGGTCCAATTGCCCTTTTTCATCAGAGCAATGAGGTAATAGCCCTGCTTCAGATATTCCAATGCCTGGTCGTGGACCTTGCTCCTGGGCTTGTGGTATGTATTGGTCCAGCTCAGCTGCCAGCACTTGATTCCAAAAGCGGCGAACTGGGGGGCGAAATAGCCGTAGTAGGTGCCGGCGTTCAGGGCCTTGTAGCCGTGGTCCAACGACCACTTGCAGGCGTCCTCCGGGGTGAAAGTCTGGCCGGTGAGGGTCTCAATAAGCATGGCGGCGCAGCTGGGGCCGCAGCCGGAGCCGCCGATGGTGGCGGTCTCTCCCTTCACCTGGTAGGGCTTGTCCTTCCATCGCTTGTCTGTCTGAAGGTAGCTGACCGGCCGTTTATTCATCCCGCACTGCCCCTGCTGCACCCTGTATGTCCTCCACAGCCTTTTTCACACTCTCAGCGTCCACCTTGCCCTCCGTGATGATATAGGCTATCACGGAGGCTACAGATACCACGGCCCCTGCCACCGCGCTAACGGTGCCCTCGTCCAACCCGAAGACCATGGCCAGACCGGTGACGATGCCCGCCACCGCCGCCCACAGCTTCCGGCTGCTCAGCTTGCGTTTCCAGTTGATTTTGTTCATAAAATACCTATCCTTTCTGTTAGTTCCTCATCGCCTGCTCCAGGTCCTCAATACGGTGGTTGGCCACCTTGATTTTCTCCTCTTGAAGCTCCGTGCGTTCCTCCAGCTTATATGTCCGTTCAATCAAGTTGTTGTGGGCCTGGACTTTTTTCTCCAGCTGCTCCAGCCGGTACTGGGTCAGCTTGGAGGAGACTAGGATGCCTCCAAAGGCACCAGCACCAGAGCCAGCCAACCCAATCAGCGCCACCATGACAGCTTCGCTCATAATCAGGCCTCCTCTCCGGTGTCCAAGTTGGACACCGCCTCCCAGTTGCCGGGGTAGTCGACGGGGGAATAGGCGTTGTTGTCCGCCTTGGAGCGCCAGACCTGGTCCTCCCAGATACAGCACTCGCCCTTCTGGTACAGCCCCCGGCTGCCTTGAGGGGCGGCATAGGGTTTTGCCCTGGCCGGGTCAGTGGTGTGGCAGACGTCCCAGAGAGAGACCGCTTTATCCGGGCTCCAGTCGCCCTGCCCGGTAGCGTTGTGCTGCTGCCACAGCTTGTACACCTGCCCCTGCCACCTGTAGGGCGTGCCCACAGGCACGTCGGAAAAGTCCCGCTGCCGCCAGGTGGGGATTTTCTCCTCCTGCTCGATCAGGGCAGTGCCGTCCGCCTCACCGGCCACGGCCATAGCCGCCAGCGCCCGGGCGTCCTCCGCCCCTCTGCTCCTCACAGCCTCCTGGGCCAGTGTGATGATCTCAGCCATTGCTCTCCACTCCTTCCTGATAGGCGGCCTCCAGCTTTTCCTCCACCTGGGCGGCGGTACCGGCCGCCTCCAGCGCCTGGATGGTCTCAGCCTGGGCTTGAATGGTCTGCTCCTGCTCCTGAATTGTGGCGACCTGGCTGGCCACGTCGGCGGTCAGCTCGTCCACCTGGGCCTGGAAACCGGCCACATCCCCCAGGAACTGTTCCGCCACCTTCAGGGAGACAGTATAGCTCCGGGTGTTGGAGCTGTAGGAGATGTCCTGCGCCGTGAAGCCGTAGCCAACGGGCAGGAGACAGCTCCCCTCAATGATTGGCTGGGCCCAGTTGATGGCCTCGATCTCCTCCAGGTTGGCCCGCTCCCGCTCGAACACGGCCTCATAGCAGCCATTGGCAGAGCCCCGCAGCACCATGGCACAGGGCACTCCGCAGATATGGGCCTCGATTCCATACATACTCATGATGAATTACTCCTCTCTTTCCGGGCCGGATGGCCCTTTCTTTATTTCTTTGCAGCCCCCGGTTTGTTGCATGGGGGTGTACAACTAAGAAACGGCATCAGTCCCAGGGGCCGCACCTTGCCGGTGTACCGGTAACCCCGGCGAGTGGCCTCCTGTGACTTGGCTGCTTTTGCCTTTCTGGCCCTCTCTGTGGCCTCCTGGTCATCATCAGGGCAGAGGACCACCTCCACCAGACCGCCCTCCTCGTCCACCACAGGGCGCAAGAGAGGGTAATACCGCCTAACTTTCCGGGCCAGAGCTCCCTGTGACGGAATTTCCCACCAGGCCTCCGGGTCCTCCACATCGGAGAGGGCCGCCGGCCGGTCCACAGGGGTGAGAACGCCGTCCGGTCCCCTGCTATGCCGGCCTGTCCAGATACGGTCCAGGACGCCCATAGTGGCCTTATGAATTAGCACAGCCCGTCACCAGCCTTTGCAGCTTCACATAGGTCTCCGGGTCCAGCCGGGCCCCGATACTGCCATCCTTGGGGGCGGGAATGTGCCCAACTTGGACACATTGCCGTTTGAGGCGGCTGTAGGCGGACTGGACCGTCTTGGGCTTCAGGCCCAGTTCCCTGGCCGCCTCCTCCGGGGAGACGCCGGCCTCCCGCCGGCGGGACAGCTCATAGTTGTACCGGCTCACGCCGTCCACCTGTTGGCCCCGGAAGCAGAAGCGGTAGTAAAAATACAGCGGCATTCCGGTCTGGAGCGCCAGGGAGAACTTGTCCGCTTGGTCCCACTCCCGAATTTCCGGCCGGGAGAGGGGCGGGCCACCCCGTACGTCCAGCCGGCGAATGGTGCGCCCCGCCTTGGACAGCGTCCGGCTGACGGTGCTCCGCTCCAGCTCCAGCTTACTGGCCAGCTCCTCCTGAGTCTTGGGGAACCGGGAGAGCACCAGCAGCATAAGCTGCCGCTGGCGGTCGGTGAGGACAGGCACCTGGGCCAGATACCGCTTCCAGTCGAAGCCGCCCTTGCCGTCGACGCAGGAGGCAATCAGCTTCTTGGCCTCCACCCACTCCTGCATCCTGGTCACGCCGTTTTTGATCACCCTGGCCACGGTGGACTTGTCCACTCCCTGCTCCTGGGCGATCAGTTCCATGGAGAGCCCCTGGTTGTAGTAGGCGTCTATGTAGAGCCGCTGCCGGTCGGTGAGGCGCTGGGCCCCCTCGGCCAGCCAGCTTCGCAGCTGATCCATGCCGGCACCCAGCTCCACGAATTCCCCGGCCTCCACCTGCTGCCAGCTGTGGCCCTCGATGTCGCTCCAGCAGGTACTGGACCGCTCGAAAAAGTCAAAGCTCAGGGCCCCAATGTCCAGCCGCCGGCGCTGTTCCTTCCGGGCCTTGCGGACCGCCGGAGGATCCAGGTAGTCGATTTGCACCTGCACATCCCGGATGGCCGCCCGGTAGGTGGAGATTTTCGCCTTTAATGCCGCCCGGCGCTGAGAATCTGTCTCCGCCTTCATCTGTACCTGGTACTCCTTCATCCGGGCCTTGAGTTTGGCCAGTTGGGCCCGGTTCTCCTCCAGGGCGGTCACAGTCTCACCCCCCTGGGATAACGCGGATCAAAAACATTCCATGGGGCAGCCAGGTCCTCAATGACCATTTCCCGCACCTGTACCTGTACCCATGTCAATCCATCCATGTCGCTCCATGCTTGAAAATCGGCTTCCAGTTCGTCCCAGGTGCGGGCATTGACATTGACGTACCAGGCAAAAACATGTACCCAATTCAGGAGCTTTTCGATTTCTGTCAGGGCCGCTTCGATCCGGTTTGCGCCGTCGGCACTTAGCTGTCTCATACTGTCAGGCAGGCTGGCTGGGGGATACAGAAAAGCGCTATGATAGTCATAGGCCTTCTTCAAAAGGGCGGGGCGGCTGTTGGCCACGGCCGCCGCATTGGCCAGATACCGGCTCATCTGGCCGCCGGTGGGACTGTCCTCCTCCGTCCAGTCGGTCTTTACCTCTAGCGGGATTCTTATTCCAACCTCCCCTAGACGTTTGCCCAGATAGTCTACTGCCGTCTCCACCCGGTTAAGGTCTATCGCATTATAGGCGCCCCGGTTGGAACGGTCGGAGATGACCGGCGTGTCCTGCTCAGTCCCAAAGGTCCACTCCTGACGCTGCGCATCTGTCATGGCGCTCCAGCTGATCTTCAGCAGCGCCTGGAGCCTGGACAGATTGTTATTCGTCCGGTCTGTAACCAGCCAGATCCCGGTCATGGTTCGCTCTACCTGCGTCTCATTACCGTCATTGTCGGTAACGTACAGGGCAACGATATGCGGGCCTGGGGGGACGACAGGCATCTGCCAGCATGCCTCGCCGCAGCGGATCACTGCGGACTGATGGGGACCGTCGTTCAAAGACACCTCCGCGCGGCTAACCCCGGAGCCATCATCGCTGACTGCCCAGCGGAACTGAGGAGAACAGTCGTTACAGATAAATATGCCGGAGGTTGGATACAGCGCCGCTGCCGCCGGCGGGTCGAGCTCTCTCACCCGAACGCCAAAATCGGCTTCCGTGGCGTCCTCACCGCTTGAAGCAGTCAGCACGCCGGGGTAGACATGATGTTCCATATACCAGCTTGTCTTGCCCGGGGCCCGGAGCTGAGCGGACCATATGCCGTCCGTCCCCGGAGCCAGCGTATATGTATTCCCAAGGAAGTCCGCTGTGGCATTGCCGGCAAATTCAAGGGTAATCTCACTGGAGGGCGTGGTGGTGATGACGATACTTGCCCTCAAAACAGATATCCCGTCAACCGCGCAGTCTGACGCCTCCACTGACAAAACAGTTGGTACCGCCTTGTAGGCGGTGACCTGGTATTCCCTGGTGGATATGCCGCGCTGATTCTCCGCGATGACCATATACTGGACAACGCAGCTCTCCAGGCTCCAGCTCTCCGGAGAGGGCCCTGGAACCGGGCCGTCAAAGGTTCCTGTGTCCGTATGGTACGTCAGCGGATACTCCTGCCCCTGAAAGGAGACTGCCACAGTCCCGCTAAAGGGTTCTTCCACCGTGACGATGCCGCCTCCAGTAAATTCCCGCTCTACATTTTCAATCACCCTGACATGGGCCAGATAGCTTTCCCCTACGAAACACGGAGCTGTTTTTATGGACTGGATGACGGGCAGGGTATATTCGTAGCCGTACATGACGGTGTACCAGCGTTTCCCATCCATATCCCCAAGGGTGGGATAGGCGTCCTCAACCATGTCCCAGGTCCTGGGCGTCAACCGCTCCCATATGCTCATATTACATACCCCCATTCCATAGCGGGACCCTATCTATTCTCAGGCTTTTCCCATGTCACCATGGCAAAGCCGGTACTACCTCTGGCTCCCGGATGGCCCGGGCCGGGGGGCCTGGTTTCAACCCATTTGGTGGTGGTGTTGACCACGGTAGAGGCAGCCCCGGTTGGCGTGTAGGTATAGGTGTGGAGGTATCCAGCCGGTGGGTCTCCTCCCTTGCCTCCCTTACCGCCGTCCCCCGTGCCGGGGAGTGGGGTGGCCACACCCGTCCTGGCAAATGCCTGCCCGTTGGCAATGTCGGTATAGCCGTTCTCATAGACGCGCCCGTTTTCACTGGAGTACACCCCGAAGGTGGTGTGTTCCCCAAGTGCCCCCGGCTGGCCGTAGGTGCTCCCCGGCGCGCCGCCGGCGCCCAGGTGTACCTCAAACTCCTGTTCCTCATTGCAGTTGATTACGCCGTACCATATCTCTCCGCCCTGGCCGTCCACGCCGTCCGCGCCGTAGCTGCAATTGTAGCCGGTGAAGTGAATGTTGCTGCTCCCGGCGCTGGTGTACTGGCCCTCCTGTCCCATACCGCCGCCCTGGCCGCCCCGGCCCAGCACAATCCGAAGCTGACGGACGCCGGGGGGTGCCTTCCATTTCCCCGACTCCCGGATTACGGCAAACTCGGTCCACAGATAAGAGCCGTCCGCCTGGAGCAGAATGGCCCGGCACTGCTGCATCACTCCCGCCTGGAACTGGAAGGTCTGGAACATCCGCCGGGCGGTGGTGGCGCTGGACTCATCCAGCCACACAGTATCTACGTCCCCGATTTCGCTGGAGGGGTCCCCTCGTCCGGTAATTTCGATCTGGTTCCCGCCGTACTGGGCCAGGATCAGCCGCGCAGCGGTAAGAGCCTGGTCTGTGGTGTGCAGGAAGGGGTTGACAATGGTCACGGTCTTCTCGCTGGTGGTGCTGTTGCCGCTGACCACATACTCCTGCCGGCTCTCCCCGCTTCCGAGCTGGAAAATCAGCGCCGCCAGGGACTCGTTGGCCTTCATGGTGGGGTAATCGTTCAGGTTGTCCAGAGTGATTTTGTTCCCCTGGCTCCACAATGGCTCCGCAGTCAGCTTACCAGTCTCCTGGTCCGCCCTGGGCCATGTCCCGGAGGCCTGGCAGACCCATCTCAGGATATCCCCGCATTTCTGCCCGGTCACATCCTCCCGGCTGCTGGCGGTTATCGGCCTGTCGGTATATGCCGGGTCGGCGCTCCACCGGTTGGCAAAGCTGTCCCCCAGCTGGGAGACAAGCGCCCGCAGCCAGCCGCCCAGGGTGGTGGGCAAGGTGTCCGGGACAATAAAGGTCCGGTTGGCGATTAGACCGATGATATCCACCAGGTACCAGCTCATGGTGCTCTCATTGCGGGAGGTTTTCCAGCCGTTCCCGGTCTGATAAAAGACGCCGATCTTTATCCGCTCCACACCCTGGCCGGTATGGCAGCCGATATACAGGTCAATGGCCTGCCGCTCCTCAATGCTCTGAAAGATACTGTCTTTTTTGCGCGGCTCAAACCGCCGGTCCAGGTTGTCCATAGACAGGTTGACAGAGCCGTATGGCAGGGACAGACAGGAGAACTGGCCCTGGAGGGTGGCGCTGAATGCCGCCAGATCGCTCCCCGTCCAGCGCTCATACAGGCCAATGATGAACTCCACAATCCGCACCCGCCGGGAGGGCAGGGACCACTTTGTAACCGTCAGCTTAACGCTGGTAGGGTCATATACGGTAAAGCCCTTGAATTGGACCTCCGCCGCTGTGTTCCCCGCAACAGCTTCTGTAAAAACCAGCTGGCTGTTGCACCATACCTCCACAGCAAAGTCCGCAGGCGTACCGTCCGCCTGGTCGGTAGAGAAGTAGAGAGAAAACGCCTGGAGGATTCGCACTCCAGAGAAGCTCATCTGAACGGTGACCGGCTGGGCAAGGGTCCCGTCCTCACCGCCCATGGCCTGAGAGGCATATCCAATCTTCTTTTTTACCTGGTAATCGTCCGGGAACAGGTCAAAGCTGCCGTCCAAAAGCCAGCGGTTGCGCTCCAGTGTGGCGTACCTGGGCGGGGCGGACAGGTCGTAGTCATTCAACTCCGCCTTTTTGCTCCACGCCGCCTCCGAAGACACCACGGAGGGCAGCATGTGTTTGTCCGGGTCGGAGATGTCCACCACAGCCAGCAGCTCGATCCTCCGCGGGGACCCCACAATGGCCTCCCGGAAGGCCTGGCTGGTTTTAATCATGGGGCCGCTCCTCTCTCAGGGTAAAGGCCAGCCCGTGCCAGATGGGCTCGGGCCCATCAAAGGCCAGCACCTTGGGGTCTGTGAGAGATTCTGTCAGAAAGGTGGAGGTCACCGTCTCGTCGAAGTTGTCGGGCAGCACAGTGGCCAGGAAGGGGGCCCCGGAGCGCAGCACGGCCAGTACGGGCCGCAGTTGGCTGTCAGGCAGGTAGTCGCAGGTGTAAGACGCCTTCCACACCTTTCCCCGCTGCTCGATTACCATGCGCCTGGAAATCATCTCAAGCTTGACATCTCCCAGGTCCTCCCAGCAGCGGTAGTTGTCCCCGTCCACACTTGGCAGTGGCCAGCCGCCGATCACAAGCAATGGTTCCATTGTTACCTCCCCCGCTACTTATCATCCAGCGTTTCGGGCCGCTCCCGGCCCACGGTGCGGAAGTCCTCCAGGGTCTCCTCGGCAATGGTCCGCCCGTTGAGGTTTACCTTCAGCGTCAGGTCGCCGTAGCTCCCGCTGTTCCCGGCGTTTACCCCGTTGACAATTCCGGCCCCCACGTTCTGCAGGTCCTGGGGGGTAACGCCGCTGTATCGCTCCCGGATACGGTCGGTGGAGAAGCTGGCGGCCAGCTCCGAGTTGGAGGGCACCCGTCCCGCTCCGGCTAAAATCTCGCTCACCCGGTCTGCCATGGCCTGGGCCTGGCCGTACAGGGCGGACTCTGTAGATGCCAGCCCGTCGATGAGCCTCTGGCCGGTGTCCACCCCGGCGCCGAAGGAGGTATCTGTCAGGGTGTCCAGGGCCGCTCCCAGTTTGTCGTTATACTGGTTTTCCAGAGCGTCTATCTGGTCTCTGAAGAACTCCTCGGCGATCTCCGCAGCCCGCTGCCGCTTCTCCTCCCACAGATTGTTGTACGCCTCCCACTGCTCCTCGTCCATGTCCAGCAGCTGGTTGGCGTACTGGGTGGCGCTGTCCACGTCCATCCCCATCACCTCATCCATCAGAGAGGAAGACACCCCGCGCGCCCGGAGCTTGTCCAGAGCGTCCCCATAGGCCTCAATGGCAGTGATCTGGTCCTGGAGACTGTTCAGGGACATCTGGCCGTCCTCTATCTCGAACAGCTCCCCATAGCCCCTCATCCGGTCCGCCATTTTGTCCTGCTGGCCCATAACGGCCTTTACTCTCTGCTCCAGCTGGTCCACCAGCTCCCCGGTCTGGTCAGCCCACAGCTGGGCCTCCCGGTCAGCCAGGGATTTGTCATACTTGAAAATCTGCTCCGTAACCTTCCAGTACTCGCTGAGGTTAGTCTCGTCGGTGAGGTACCGGTCCCGGTATCCGGCCAACTGGCGGTAGTACTCCTCCTCGCTCACCAACTCCACGCTTTTCTCATGGTCCAGCGCGGCCTTCAGGGCCTTATACTCCTCCAGGTCCTTCTCCGCCTGGGTCTTGATTTTCTTGGACGCTGCGGAACTGCTCCGGGCCGCGCCGCCTGCCGCGCTGCTGTAGCTGCCCAGGGAATTTTTCGCCTGATTGAGAGCGGCAATCTGTGCCTCGATGGACTTGATATCGTCCGAATGCAGGCTGTCCGCCCGGGCCTTGGCGGCCATGTAGTAGGCTGCGCCCACATCCATGGCCGCTACGGCCTCTTGCTCCAGCTTTCTGGCATTTTCCAGGGCCTGCTTCTGGGTCTCCAGGGATACAATCTGGTCGTTGATTTTTGCTCCGGCCAGCTTGGCATATTCCGCCGCGTTTAAGGTAACCGCCCCGGTCTCCTCGTCAACGGCAATGGCGGCCGCATAGCCGGCGTCAATCAAATCCAGAGCGGTGTCCAGGCTGAGACTACCGGCCTTCTCCTGCTCCTCCAGCGCGGCAGTCAGGGTATCATTTGCCCCTGCCAGGTAAAGGGTGGCCTCCTCCGCCTCGGCAGATACTTCGGCCAAGGCGGCCAGGCTTTCCGCCGCCTCATCTGTCTTTCCGGTTGTCTCCTCCACTCCGTCCCCGGCTTCCTGGGTGGCGTCAGCCAGTTCTTGCAGGGCAGTCTCCCACTCTTTTGCCTGGGCTTCATTTTCAGCCATGGCGGACTCCAGGCTTTTTACCTGTTCCTCGTACTTACGCACCTCGTTGTCCAGCTCCATGGTGAACTCGGGGCCAAGGCCTGCGTAAGTACCGGCCGCAATTGCCTGGTTGCGCCGCTCCACGGCGGCGGCCAGGTCAAGCTGGGCCTGCTCCAGCTCCTTCGCAGCCTGGGCCTGGTCCCGCTCTGACTGAACAATGGCGGCGGCCAGCTCCGATTTTTCCTGCGCGTCCGCCTGGGCCCGGGCCAAAGCCAGAATCTGCTCGGTGGTCATGGAAAGGGTATCGTTCAGAGCGTCATAGCTCAGATCAAGCCCGGGCACCGCCTCGTTGAGCTGCTGGGTGATGGCCAGCAGCTTTTCCTTTTCGGCGGAGGTCTTTTGCTCCTTTCCGGCCAGCTCCTCCAGCTGCGCCGCCAGAAACGCCACATTTTCCCGCTGCTCCGCCGTGGCGGCCCGCTGGTTTTCAATGGCGTCCACATTGGCCTGCATGAACTCCGCCAGGCTCCTGGCCCGACTGTCCGCATCGTCAGCGGCAGACGCAAATGCGGTAACCGCCCCCACCAGAACGCCAATAGCGGCCGCCACAGGGCCAATCGGGGTGGCCAGCAGGGCCGCGCCCCAGGTCGTTGTTGCAATGGTGGCCAGCGCCGCCTTTGCCGCAAACACCGTAAAACCGGCCGCCATAACGCCGGCCGCAGCCACCACGCCGGTGATTGCGCTCACCAGCACGGGATTTTCCTCGATGAAATCCGCCGCCCAGGAGAACGCACCGGCCCCGATGTCCGCCAGGATCCCCAGCGCCGGGGTCAGTTGGTCGCCTACGGCAATCTTCAGGTTGTTGGCGGCATTGGCCGCCAGCTGCATTTTGGCCTCCGTGGTGTCATACTTGGCGGCAGCGGTTTCCGCCAGCTCGGTATTCTCCCTCCAGGCCTGGTCTGCGGTCGCCAGCGTCCCGGCCAGCGTCTCACTGGCCAGCGCCAGAGATTTCAGCATGTTGCTTTGCCGTATGCCGGAAAGCCCCAGCTCCTCCAGCACCTGTGTGGCGCTCTCGCCCTGGCTGTCCAGGCTGCCCAGGCCGGCGATAAACGCCTGGATGGCGGTAATGGGCTCCTTCTGCCATGCGTCGGCAAACTGTTCCGAGGACATGCCCGCAATCCGGGCAAACTCGTCCAGCTTTTTGCCCCCGGAGGTCACGGCCTTTTCCATGGCCGTCAGGGTTTGGGTCATGGCGGTACCGCCCGCCTCCGCCTCAATGCCCACCGAGGACATAGCGGCGGCCAGACCCATAATCTGAGGCTCGCTGAGGTGGGCCAGCTTGCCGGCGGCGGCCAGCCGGCTGGCCATGTTGGTAATCTCACTCTCCGATGTGGCAAAATTATTGCCCAGGGCCACGATGGTTGAGCCCAAGCGCTCATAGTCGTCGGCAGAGGTGCCCACGATATTGGCGAACCGGGCCAGAGCGGTGGCCGCCTGCTCGGCGCTCAGATCGGAGACGCCGCCCAGGTTGACCATGACCTTCGTAAACTCCAGCACATGCTCCTTCGCAATGCCAAGGCGGGAAGAAGCTTCCGCCACCTGAGCAATTTCAGAAGCCGTTGCCGGTATCTTGGTGGACAGCTCCTTGATCTGCTCCGCCATGATGGAAAGCTCACTGTCGCTCAGCTTGGCCACCTTGTTGAAGTTGGCCATAGCCGTCTCGAACTCCATAGAGGCGTCAACACAGGCGTGGATCGCGTCCGCAATCTCTTTAAGCGTGGCCGCCACGCCCGCCGCCTGAAGGGCGGCCGACAGCGCGCCTACCGACGACCCGGCGTTTTTGGTGGAAAAACCAAATTCATCAATGGATTTGGCGGTTCCTGTGGCGCTGTCCCTGGCCTCCTGAAGATATT
This sequence comes from uncultured Oscillospiraceae bacterium, assembly GCA_910585815.1. Classification (GTDB taxonomy): domain Bacteria; phylum Bacillota; class Clostridia; order Oscillospirales; family Oscillospiraceae; genus Lawsonibacter. The sequence goes on from CAJUFJ010000030.1 coordinate 13,383, forward strand.
TCGCGTTTTCCGAAAGAGCTCCGTTCAGATTGATAAGCTCTGTTTGGGCTCGGTTCAGCTGCTGCCTGTAGCGGTCCGAAACCGCGCTGTTTTCGCCATATACTGCGTTGGCGTCTGTAAGGGCCTGGGCTAATGCACGGACCTTTTCCCGCTGCTGCTCAATTGTCTGCTGGAGCAGCTTGTCCTTGGCTGTCAGAGCCTCAATTGTGTTGGCCTGTCCCCTGAATTGGGCCTCCGACAGCATCAGCTCACTTTTCAGGTTGCGCAGCGCCCCATTGATAGAGGTCATCGCCTGCTTGAATTGGGTTTCCCCATCCAGGGCAAGCCGGGTTGTAATTGTTCTAACAGCCATCTCACCGCCTCCTTATACAAAAAATCCCCGCCATCTCAATATCGAGACAGCGGGGATTGCCTTTACCACCCCCGGTTTTCAGGGGCCAGGTTGTGGTCGATGGTTTCCTCCAGGTAATCCCGGAGCTCCTTGTCGTAGAAAATGGCTTTCAGCGTGGAGCAGTCGTCCAGGTTGTACTCCTCCATGATCTTGAGGCGTTCATCCTCCAGCACCACCTCGAACTCCTTCTCAAGGAAGCGGTACAGCTGGGAAAGGATAGCGTTGTTGCTCATGCTGAACTTGCTGGACATCAGGTTCAGTTTGTCCGAGGCCGTGCGCATCCACCGCTTCATGTAGTCCCGGCCCGGGGGCTGGGCGGCCGGTTCGGCGTCCTTCGGCGGAGGAGACGGGAGTGCGGATACTGGAAAGGCGAAGGGGGCTGTTACCGCATCCTCCAGCGCCGTCACCCGGTCCTTGATTTCCCGGAGCTCACCAGCGACGGCCTCCCGGACGGCTGCGGCCAGCTGTGCCGTTGTCGCTGGGGTCATGTAGCCGCCGGTCTTGCGGATGGCCGGGATGATCTCGTCGGCGATTTTCGCCTGGAATTCCTCCGCTGCGCAGTTCTTCGCTTTCATCGCCAGGCGGTAGAAGATGTTTTCGGGGATGAAGTCGGGGCAACATTCCTGATAGTTGGAACCGTTGCAAGAAGTTGCAACGCCCAAATCAGATAAATATTTGTGTACTGTGTTCCATCTGATACACTCGTTGCCGCTTGCGGCAACAGTTGTAAACCCCAACCCCCGGGCCACGGCCTCCAGTTTCAGGTAAGCGACGCCGTCCTTCTCGTAGCACTCCACGCCCTGGATGGTCATGATCTCGTTCATGCTACGCCCGCCCCCTTTCCACGGTGCTCCTCCAGCCATTTGCGAAGCTGGGCAATAACAGCTTCTACATCTTCTCCCAGACCCGTGCGGTACATCTCCGGGTCATCCAGCCGCGACTGCAAAGCTTGCAGTTGCCATTTGTAGTCCGAGATCAAGTGGATATCGACCCGAGGGACAGGCTCCCCAGTTCTCGGGTCGTCCACATACCCGATAATTGGATAGCTCCGCCCACAAAATTCTATGGTTCCCATTTTTCAAAAACCTCCTCATTTCTTTCTCAGGTTCCGCCAGATGACCCACAGGGAAAGTGCAATGCTGGCCCCAATCAGGCTGTAGATCAAAATATCCATTCTTGACACCTCTCAAATGATTTGCTATCTTATAGGGGGAGGTTTTCCTCCCCCTCCTCTACTCCGTCAGCTTCTCAATCAGGAGAAGCAAGGCGGTTACGAGGCTCAGAAAAGCGGCGGTGAGGTTCATCAGGTGGTCGGCCTGGGGCTTGCCGCTTTTCTTTTTCCGCTTGCAATCCCCGCTTTACTCTGTTATCATGGAGGCGGGCCGGGAAGTAAGGCTTCCCCGGCTCCGCCTTTGTGCGTTGGGTAGCGGTTTTCCTTGACCTGGGGCCGCTACCCTTTTTTATTTTGCCTCGTCAAGCACTTTTTTGACAGCTTCCCGGAGTTCGTCCAGCGTCTTGCACTTGTCTATGAGTTCAAGTACCATCCGCAGGATGTACTCGGTGTTGGTTGCCATCTCGTCCATGTCCTCACTTCCTTTCGTAAGGAGCTTTTGCTCCTGCCTTACAAGTACATTATAGCATAATGATATCAATATACAAGATGGGATGTTGCATAAAGATAGCATTTATAAATTGTATATTTTGCATATTGTTATCATTATATTTGCACTGTATACTACTATTTGAGGAGGTGTATATTTTGGGCGGAAAAAACAGTTATGCGAGTATAAAGCGTTATCAAGATAAAGTTTACGACAAAGTTCTCGTTCGCCTGCCAAAAGGTAAAAAAGATACTCTACAGGCCCACGCAGAGGCCCAGGGGGAAAGCGTCAACGGCTTTATCAAGCGGGCGATTGATGAAACTATGGAACGAGATACGGAAGGAGGTGAGACAACATAACAGATGAAGAACGGAAGGACGCTAAAATGGCTACCATCTATGAGCTGCGTCTAATCTTCACCAGCGGAGAGAAGAAAAACTACACTGTAGATGAAATTGCGGAGCTACTGGATAAAATCGCCGCCGCAAAGGATCAGGAATGAGTGCCACCGGACCGGGGAGAAATCCCCGGTCTTTTTGCTGTCTCGATATTGAGTTGTCAAGGTTCAAATCTCGGAGCAGGGCAGCTATTTGCCGCCGTCCGTCTCCTTATACAAAAAATTCCTGCGTCTCAATATCGAGACAGTAGTGATGATTGGTATTTTGCTGTTCAACTTGCCGTTTCCCGGTCCATGACGGCCTGAATGCCTCGGGCGGTCATAATTTCGTGGATCATCAGCCGGCCCTTCTGGGTCCATTCGGTGTGAAGCACAGTATCGGGCCTTCCATCACTTCGGGTAATCTGAATGGTTTTTGACTTGGTATATCCTTTGCCCATGTGCTTCTGGTAAAGAATCCACTGGCCGTTGACAGACCGCTGGATGCCTTCCTCATGGAGAATCCTGTTCAGCTTTCGGGCGGTTAGGTCGTAGTCGGCGGCAATCTGCGTCGTGGTCAGTGACTTGGGGCTGGAAAGGATGACGTCCACATACTGCTTGATGGGCTGAAAGTCAGCGATAACCTGACGCTGGACCTCGTTCTCTGTAGCAAGAGCAAGACGCTTTTCCTCTACATCGGCCAGGGCCCGGAGGGCGGAGGGATAGTCCTTCGGAAGCACGTACTCCATCTTTTCCCGCATTTTCTCAAATGCGCTGACATAGGCAGCGGTAAACAGGACCCCCTTCTCCCCGGTCATTTTGTTCGCCACCATGTCGCATCCCTTTTTGGTCAGGAGGTAGCAGGGGAGCGTGCGCCTGGTGCTGTCTTTGTAGGTGCTCGAGATGAAAAAGCCACTGGGCTCAATTTTGAGCTCAGTAGAATTCCGCATGGTTTCGATATATCCATCAATATCCCGTAGCAAATTCTTGTGTTGCTTCTCCACCAGTTTGGCAACCTCCCGGCTGTCCACTACGTCCACTTGGTTAAAGTTGAAAACTTGCAATTCTGTCATACAAAAGGGCTCCTTTCAAATTTTAATAGGAGAGACGGCGGGGAGAAATCCCCGGCTTTTTTGCTGTCTCGATATTGAGTTGTCAAGGTTCAAATCTCGGAGCAGGGCGGCTATTTGCCGCCGTCCCGCTCAAGCTTTAGCCCACGCCGCCCGGTCTCCAACTCCACCATATCCAGCACCAGCCCCACAGGGAGCAGCAGGGCCTCCTTTACCGACAGACCCAGGAACTGGGAAGCGGCGTTCAGGTACTGGCTGCGGGTAAGCCGCCGCCCGTTTTTTTTTCCAGCTCCAGCAGTCCCTTGTCCACCTCGCGGGACTGTTCCGCCTCCCGGCCAAAGCCGGAGGCAATAGCGGAATAGAGGGCCGCCCGGGCTCTGGACACGTCCAGGGGAGACAACAGGGTCATGAACAGGTCAACGGAGGGAACAGTCTGCCGATCATGGCCCATATGACGGCGCAGCAGCTCTCCCTGGGTGGCCAGCTCCTCCAGATACCAGCAGATCGCCTCAAAGGCGCTCCGGCTGTTGCCCTTGATGTGGTCCAGAACGGAGCCCTTGTCCCCAAACTGGTCATAGATGTCAAAGAGGGCCGCGCCGTTGAGCAGCAGCTGATACTCCTGACCGTCCAGCGCAAAGGGGATCGGCCTCATGTGGTCTCTCCTTCAGCCAAGGGCTCCTTGCCGATATCAGAGCTGGTCCCGTCGAACATGCCGTCTACCCAGGCCTGTGCCGCCTCCTCGGTGTCAAAATCCTCAGAATAGCACCTCCATTTCCCGATCTTGCAGGTGGCCGCAGTAAATTGCAGCTTCCCCGTCGCCAAAGAAATGTTATCGCCGTTGGTGTTGTACTCATTCCCCTGAAGCATAGCCTTCAGCTTGGGATAAAAGATACCCCTGCACACATCCCTGCCGTCATCCAGGAGCATATTCACATAAAACCCCATGCCGCCGTAGGGGGGCTTGTCGTTGGCGCCAAACCACATATTTTTGTGGCTGCCCGTCTCGATCTCCGAGCCGGAGACGGCAGACATGGAATCCCTGGGGATTTCTGTCACCTCAACGGAAATTACGGCCTCCTTAAACTTGACCACGTGGACCTTCAGGACATTGTCTCCATAGCCCTTGGCCTCGTTGAATGTGGGGTTTTCGCTCACCTTATTCAGAGCTCCCAGGCTCACTGGCGTGTCGTAAGAGGGCAGCTTGCCATCCAACTCCGGGTTTTCTTTGGCAAAGGGGGCCCATCTGATGTACTTTGCACCGTAATCCATAAAATTTCCTCCTTACAAATTTTTTGATTTTAAAAACGCATCATAGATTTTCTCCGCCTCGGCTGCGGCAGGGCCGGCGGCAACAGCGTTGGCCATAGCGATAAAGGGCCGGGCGGGCTGGTCCCGCTTGCCGTACTCGTTGATAAAGGCAACGGCGGCGTTGCGTTCTCCTCTGCTGTTTACACCCCGGGGAGTAACATACATCACCCGCTCCCCATTCTTGTTCCGCTTCATTTTGCCCCGGCGAATGGAGTGCAGGGTATCCCCCGTGCGGTAGACGCCCATGGTCATCCCCTGGGCAATTTGCGCCTCCTCCACTACCTGGGCCTCGGCGTCCAGCATGGCAGCGGCCACATCATCGGGAATGGCCGCCACATCTTCCAGTGACAGCATCAGGTCATCCAGCCCGTCTACACTCAAGCTTGCCATCACATATCACCGTCCACCGCTTCAAACTCATACACATAGTGCTGTCCGTTCCCATCGGTGGCGTCGGTGATAATGGGGGCGGTAAAACCCCGGACGGACATCAACGCCCGGCGCAGGGCCTTTTTCTTGGGGTGGGGCCGCTGCTTCAGGGGCAGGAACCAGTGCAGCTGTACCAGGTACCGCACCACATGGGGCCGGTTATCTCCGAACCCGGCGGGAATCTCGCTGTAGTTGAAGGTGCAGTACTCCTCCGCCTCCCCGGTGTAGATACCGGGCACGCACACCGGAACCAGTGGCTCAACCGCTGTCACGATCTTGCTGTCCAGCATTGGTGCCTCCCTTCACGCTCAGCCACTTGCACCACAGCTCCATATACTCCCCGCTGTCGCCGTAGGTGTTGAGGTAGATGATCTCATAATCCAGCCCCTTGTACCGGACAAACATCTTCCGGTCAATCTTCTTCCGGGTGTACCGGATCAGAAAGCGGACCCTGGCCTCTCCCACATCGGCGTTGGCCTTTACCAGCTCAGTCCCGCTGGTCTGGGAGAACTTGGCCCAGCAGCTATGCACCAGAGTGGGCTCTGCTCCCTCCGGGAGGTATCCATCATCGTCCAGCTCCGGTTTACGGCAAATGGAAATCTTCTTGTTCAGCTCCCCTGCGTTGACATACATAGGGCCTCCTATCCCCCGGTGTCCATGTTGGACACCGGGGCTGTCAGCTTCAGCTGGTTTATCCTCCTCCGAAAGGAGGGATTATCCACGGCGGACTTTTCTGCCACGGTGATCCCCCTTCGGTCCCAGGCGTCCAGCACCAGGGCGGAGAGACACAGGTCATACTGTCCCCGGCGGGGTGTCCCAGCTTCGGGCTCATCGATCCCCGCCTGTTCCATATAGCTCACCGCTGCCTGGACCATTCCATCAAAGACGGGCTCCTCCTCGGGACTCAGCTCGTCGATCCGGCAGTAGGCCAGCAGCGCCGCCCGCCGGGCGGCGTCTGCTTTAGTTCTCCGGGCCGCCATCAGCCAGCGGCGGCGGGGCCAATCAGCGCCTTAAAAGCGGCGTTCTTGTCCATGGCCACAGCGGTCATGCGGCACAGGCCCCGCAGCTCCCAGGTATCGGTGGCCCAGGCGTCACCGCCCACATCAGTGGCAGCCACCTCAATGCCCTGCCGGACAAACAGGGTGCCCACAGCCTGGAACTTGCCGACGTAGATGGGGGCCTTCTCCTCCTCGTCAGGGATCAGGTCGTTATCCCCATAGACCACCCGACGGCCGCCCAGCCGGTAAACCTGGGGGTCGGCCGGATTGGGCACCAGCAGGGAGCGGCCATTTTTGTCCTCCCAGCCGTCCATCTCGGCGTAGCCGTTTTGGTTGGTCAGCAACACCGCCCCGGCGCTGTAGGCGGTGTTCAGCTGAGAAATCAGGGCTCTGCGCAGCGCCTTGGCCTCGCCGCCCGCCGGCAGGGTCACAGACTTCTCCAGTCCTTTCAGCAGCGCCAGCAGCTGGGTGTTTTTGGTCAGGATGTACTTGGGGGCGAACCACCCAGCCAGGAATCGGAGCAGGCCCGCCGTATTGTCCTGGAGCAGCTCGCTGCTCACCGGCAGCCGGTCGCCGTACTTCTCCACAGTGTAGGTCACCTTATCAAACTTGGGCTGGTCGTCTCTGGCAATGGTCTGGGCCTCCAGAATCTTGGGCAGAGCCTTACGCTTGCCCTGCTCAATGGCCCGCCAGCCGGACAGGGTGCGCACCGTCTCCACGGAAAAGAACTGGCTCAGGTCCAGATACTCCTTCTCATACTCGTGGATCATGTTGTCAAAGTCCTGGGGCACCAGGAACCCGCCGTCAGAGCCCTCCGGGGTGCCGCCACTTTCGGTCAGCGCCTTGGTCAAGGGGGCGTAGGCCTCCACGCCCCAGGCCTGCTTGACCTTTACCCCGTTACGTAGGGCCTTGGTAAAGGCCTCGGCATACTCGCTGGACTTGCGGATGTCGTCGATGACCTTGCCCTTGGCCTCCTCGGCCTTCCGGGCCTCATGGTCCTGATACAAGCCCTTCAGCTTGTCATCCTGGTCGCTGAACCGGCCCTCCTGGGCAAGCTGGGCCTCGGCGGCGTCGATCTCCTGGTTCATCTTCTCCACCTCGCCCATCAGGGCTTTGTGGGCCTCAAAGTCCTTCTTGGCAAGCAGGTCCTTGCCCTCCTTCAGCTTGTCGGCCCGTTTTGCCTTCAGCTCCAGCCACTCCTGATACGTCATGTCTCAATACCTCCATATCGTTTTTCTTCCTGCTCCTGCATGGCCTGGGCCAGCAAAAGCGATTCATCATCACCGGCCTCCGCCGGGTTGGGCACATCTTCCTCCTGGCCGCCGTACCGCTTGCTCTTGACCACTCCGGCCTCGGGCTGGGACGGAACGGCCACCAGGGATGCTTCATAGGCGTCCTTGGCGCCATCCAGGTCCATCACGCACAGTCGGCCATCGTACTCCCGGCCGGGAATGTGCCGGCAGCAGGTCTTGGACTGGTCAGTTCCGCAGATGCTGCAAATAGCCCGCTCCATCCGACATCCGACACTGCACTCCCGCAGAATCCCGGTCTCGATGGCGGTGATCGTGCCGGCGGTCTGCTCTGTCCGGGGCATGTAACATCGCAGGATCAGCCGCTTTACCTCACCTTCAGCCGCCACATGGGTGGCATAGACCCGAGCGGTCTGGCTCCCGGCGCACCACACATGGTCCATCAGAACGCTTTTGCCCACAAAGAGGGTCGCCAGCCCCTCCAGAGCGTCGTCGGTAAACCGCTCATAGTCCCGGTCTACCTGGTTGTCACAGGCTGCCAGCTTGAATGTAAATATCTCCTCTTTGGTCAGTGGGCGCAGGGCCTGCTTATTGACAAGGGCAAGTTCGCCGTCTGTCAGCTCCGCCGACTTGGCCACGGCAGACTTCAAAATCTCATTCATTGTTTGGATTCTCCTTTTCCGCAATGCCTTTCATGGCCCGCATTACGCTCAGTTCCACAAAGCGTTCCAGAGGCCCGTAGTTCCAGCTGGCATACCGGCTGTCACCGCCAGGGACCTTGCACAGGTCCTCCAGCGCCCTGATATCATCCACGCTGTAAGCCCCAGTCTCCCGCAGCGCCTTATACCAGGCCGCCTGAGCTGCGGTGTCGCCCCGCAGGAACACCTTCAGCTCCCGCTTGATCCGCAGGGGCCGGGCTCGCTCACCTGGCAGGAGCAGCTTGTAGCTGTCCTCCTGGCCCCACTGGGTCTCGTAGCCCAGCAGGGTATAGTTGACGTATTCAATGCCATTCTGCTCGTTGCTCTGATAGCTCTGCTTCCCGGCGTAGGCCAGATGGAGGGGGACCCCAAAGAACCGGCACACATCCGCCACCCGGACCTCACTGCTCTCCACAAACTGAGCGTCGGTGTTGCTCATAGAGATGGGCTGGTATTTCAGGCCGTGGTCCAGTACCGCCAGCCGGAAAGCGTTTCCTGATCCTCGGTGTACTGCTTCCCACGACGCCCGGACCTCCGCCTTGGGGTCCCGGTGAATAACGGTGCCGTCCGGCTGTATCTGGTCAAAATCTCCAAGGTCTGCCTCCGTAGTCAGCACCCCGCAGGGCTGGCCGCCGCTCATCCAGGTGGCGTTCTCATACTGCTGGGCCGCCCGGGCTGTGGACAGTGTCATAGAGGCCCGCTTCAGCACGCTGACCCCCTCAATGCCGTCCTCGCTGTAGGCCTTGTAGTGGAGAATGTCCTCCGGCCGCAGCATGGTGGTCTCCCCAGTGACAGGATGGGAGAAGAAATACCACAGGCGGCCGTCCAGGTCCACCCGGATGGTCACATAGTCAGGGGGCAAAGGGATCAGCTCCCTGGGGACCCCGCTGGCCGAGTCCCGGAAGATCCAGGCGTAGGCGTTGCCCCGGAGCAGCTGGTTGCACATCATCAGCTTCTGGTAATCGAAGCTGGTCATGGCCTCGTTAGCCCGGCCCCACAGCACACGCCCCAGCCGGTGCTCCGTCAGCCGCTCCTTGGTGCGCTCGTCCATGATGTAGATGGGCAGCACCGCCATGGAGTTGGACAGTACCTCCACGCAGCGGTTGACCGTGCTGATCTTCATAGCCCGGTCCCGGCTCATGGCGATGGATTCCTCTCCACTCAGCCAGCCCTCCGGGTTGTCCAGGGTCAGCACCCGCATACCGCCGCCCAGAGACTTCCGGACGGGGCTGGCCCGGCTCTGACCGGCCTTGACCAATCCTGTGCGCAGGCTCATTTCTCATCCCCCCACATGGAGAGTACCGCGCCGGCGATAGCCAGAGCGCCGCCGGTAATCATGCCGGCCGGCAGATAGATCATCCCCGCTCCCACCGCCACAGCTGCGGCGCCGGCCAGCAGCACCAGCTCTCCCAGGTGCCCCATAAGACCATGAACCATTTTCTTCATATTGATTGCCTCCTCTACAGATGGAATCCTCCGGCCCGTACCGCCTGGGCCAGGTCGGGCGCTGCGGTCCGCTTCACCAGCACCCGGGCCAAAGCGTTCATGGCTGCGGCCACCGGGTCAATCCGCTGGGTGTCGTCCTTGTGCCGCTTGCTCAGTTTGATGTCTCCGTAATTATTTTGTATCTCGATGGCATTGGCCAGACACCACAGTACCAGAGGACTCTCCTCGATGACCACCCGCCCCTGGAGCAGCAGCTCCCGAAATGTCTTCACCGCCAGATTCTGCCCGGCGCAGGTCTGGGCCACCTCCACGCAGAAGTCCTCCCGGTTCCGGTCCTCGTTCATCCGGATGGCCAGGTCGGTTGCGTTGTGGCCGTCGTAGTCCACCTCGTCCACTTTCCAGCGGTGCTCCTGCTCCCCGGCGCAAATCCAGTTATACACATAGCTGTTGTCGGTGACGTCCCCCGGCGTCAGGGTGCAGTACCCGCCCCCGGCCCAGGCGATGTATGGCACCCGGTCGGTGCGTTCATGGCGCTGGGCCCCGTTCTCCGGCATAAAGCCGTGCATCTTCAGGGCAATCCGTCCGTCCGGCAGGTCAAACACCGCCGCCGCCCCGGACAGGTCGATCCGCTTGCCCAGGTCGAAGCCGCAGTGACAGCTCAGGCCATCGGTAAGGGCGGCGAACTCCGCCCGGGGAATCATGGCCTGCCTTGCTAGGGCCATGCACCGCTCGTCCAGGTAGCGGTTCTCGCTGCCCGCCTGCCACAGACACAGCCGCCGGGTGAGAAACTTCCGAATCTTGCCCGGGTCGTTGGAGGTATAGGCCGCATTGTGTTCATCCTGTATCTGCTTGAGCAGGATGGCGCTGTAGGCGCTGTCATACCGCAGGCAGGGGTTGGCCTTGCGCCATTTCTCCTCATCGTGGGGGTTGTCTTCCACGTCTAGCTCCCGAATCATGACGAAGTAGCGCTCATCGGTGACCGTGAGGTCCTCCAGCACCCGTTTGGCGTAGGTCTCCTCTACGTAACAGGGCTTGCTCTGGGCGTCGTCGCCAGCGGTGGTGATGACGTCCAGCAGGGACTGCACCCGTTTGCCGAAGGAATTGGTACCCAGGTCGTAGATTTCCGAGTTGGGGTGGGCGTGGTACTCGTCCACGATAAAGTAGCTGGGGGCGCCCGAGTCCTTGTTTTTGGTGTCCTTAGACAGGGCCCGCATGTAGCCGCCCCGTTTCCGGTGGACGATGGGGTTGGACCGGGGGACCAGCAGCCGCTTGGCTACGTTGGGGCTGGCCAGGGCGATCTTCTTTGCGTCCCCCAGCACCCGCATGGCCTGGCCCCGGTCCACCGCCGCGCACTCCACCTCCGGCTCCATCTCGAACCGGGCCAGCTCGGGCTGATAGGGCGGGTAGATGGCGTCGCCGCACATGTGATACAGCCCCTGGGCCGATTTCTCGGTAGACTTATAGTTTCCCCGGGCCCGCTTGTTGTAGGTGTGGGTAAACCGCCGGGCCCCGGTGTCCTTATGGACCCAGCCGTAGGTACAGCCCAGGTCGAACACCTGCCAAGGCTCCAGAGTGATGGGCTTCCCCGCGTCCACCCCTCGAATCTGGACGCACTGGCCGAACCAGCGGATGATCCGGTCCGCCCGGGTGGTGTCGAACACATAGGGAAACTCATCCGTCCCCTGGCGCTTCAAGTCGTCCAGGTGCCGCTGGCAGGCCAGAATCTCATATTTACAGCACTGGTCCCGCAGCCGCCCCTGGGTCACCTGCTTGGCATAGACGCTGACAGGGTGGTGCAGACCGCTTTGCCATCTAGTCGCCAAACAGATCACCGTCCGGGTCGGTCTGGGCCGCCTGCTCCGCCCGCTTCTGAGCCAGCCGGATACGGCCGGAGGGAGTGAGACCCAGCTTCTCTGCATACTGGAGGATGTTCCGCTCCAGCGACTGCATCTTGCCATTGACGGTGTCCAATTTGGACACCGCTTCGGACACCGCCTCCGGGTCGTCCTTAGCCTCCTTCAGCTGCTTGGACACCAGGGCCAGCAGCTTGCACTGCTGCTCATACCGGGCCATCATCACGCAGTACACGCCCAGGGCGTCGCTGTCCAGGTCGTCCAGGATCACCAGCCCCCGCATCCGGTCCAGCACCTTCTTCCAGTACCGCCCGGCGGCGGCATTTTTGGTCATGATGGCCGGCCGCTCCAGCGTCACCTCCCGGCCCCGGTCGGGGATCACGCCTTTCTCGGCCTGTTCCCGGAGCACCCGCTCCTCCGCGGTCAGATTCTTAGTCATACTGTCCAACGCTTTCGGCGGCGTCGGCATCATGTTCACCTCCCCAAATTCCCATCGGGGACTTTTTCTCGCAAACGAGGGGACATGCGGTCTTGCACACTTGCCCCCGAAACTTTCCTGGGGTGGGGGGCGGTCCCGTAGGGACCGAAGTTTGCTTTTATAGAAGCTACAAAGGTATAGGGGCAGACACACGCCCACACAGGCGGGCAGGCGTAGCTTCTCGACGAAACAGTGCGTTATTTCCTGCTGTTTTTCTGCCGGTTTTGCCACTGTTCACGCATGGTTTTCCGGCTGTGGCAGGAGTGGCACAAGCTCTCCAGGTTACTCTCGTCGATGAACAGCGCCCAGTTGCCCTTGTGATCCTGGACGTGGTCCACGTCGGTGGCCCGGACACGCAGACCCCGCCGGGCGCACTCCCGGCAAAAGGACTCCCGAAAGAGCTGAGCGGGCCGGAGGTCATTCTTCCAGACCGGCAGGTTGTACCAGTTGTGCCAGGCCGCGCTCTCCCGGCGGGCCGCCGGCTTGGGCTTGTGGGCAGGACACCAGCCCTCCCGGGTCAGCGCGGCGCAGCCTGGGTGCCGGCAGGGCCTCAGTGATTTGCTCGCCATGGGCTATCACCTCCCGATAAAACAAAAACGCCGGAGCCACGATCCAACCGATTGGCTGGTCATGGGCTCCGGCGTTCAACGCTCTGGCCTCTGTCAATATTCAGGACGATTTCACGCTTGCAGTCCCGGCAATACACCGGCAGGTCCCGCGCCTGTGTCTCGGGCTCGACCCGGAGCAGGCGGCGGTTGCGTTTGCAGACTGGGCAGGTGACCCATCCGTCTTTTACGATCAGTTTACCACACTGTGGCGCGGTTTGCAACCTTTCCATGGAAGTTCTCCTTATAATTACAGAAAATATACTTACCCCCAAGACCGAAAAGAATAGAAAAGCTATTTTGTTTTTCGTCTTCTCCGCCTCGATTTGGGCCGGCGGCGGCCGGAGTCATAGGGCAGCAGGTATTTGATCCAGCACCACTCCCCGTATCCGTTGGTGATGGGCCCCTCTTTCGAGACCACCAGCGCCTCCGGCGGCGCGGTGAGGGTGAGCAGGTCGGGCACCTCCGCCGTCTCCGGCTCTGACCGGACCAATCCCAGGGACGGCGTCCAGGTCCGCTCTCCCACACGAGGGTGCCCCCACTCCCTGGGCTCCTTGGTCAGGTAGCTGGCCAGGTCTTCATAGGTATGCTCCCGGTCGAAGGTTAACCGCCGCAGCTCAATGTCCCCCCAGCCCCACAACCGGCGCAGCTCCTCCAGATCGTCCCCAGTGGAGTTGAGAACCAGATGGTGGTGGATGCGCCCGCCGGGGCAGCATCCCTCCGTTACATAGATGTAGCGGAGGGGATGGCCCCTGGCCTTCCGGGCCCTGCGCAGCTTGGAGAGAAACGCTCGCAGCCGGCGCACCGCTTTGGCCCGGTCCTCCGGGAGATGTTTGTCCCGGTATGTAAGGGTCAGAAAGAGATCACCATTATCGAAGTTGTCTGCCAGAGCCCGCTCCAGCTTCTGGAAGGACGTCCGGGCGTTCAGCCGCTCCCGGGCGGCGGTGCTGGCCTTCTGCTTCTGGTCCCTGGCCTTGGGGGAGTCGCCGGCGGCGGGGGCGGTGTAAACCACCGCCTGCACCAGCCGCCCGCAGCGCACCTGCTTCAATATCTTAGGCATGAGCCGCCCCCAGCTTGTCCAACGCTTTATCCGCTAAACGCCAATCATTGATGGGGAGTACCTCCGTCCCGGCGTGCATAATGCGCAACTGGTCGTCACTGAGCTTTCCTCCGCTGGCCGCGACCACAGCCGCCCAGCAACCTAGGCCGTTCTTTTTCCGATAGGCTTTCAGCCTCTCCATGATTTCCCGTTTTTCATTTGCTTTCGGCCCCCTGAGCCCAATTTTCTTCTGTCTCAACTCCCCTTTATCTTCTGACTGTTTCCCTGTCTGCGGATTTTGCTCCGCTTCAGGTTGCTCCAGGCCGCCCGACAGCGGCAGCTCCATCACTGCAGTTAAGGTATTTATCGCGTCTAACAGCGAAATTCCCTCCGCTATGTAACTCAGCAGCAATAATTTTGCTCTGGTTGTGCAGTCTGGAATTAACTGCCCACAGCAGGGACAGGGCTCGCCAGGTTTCAGTATTCTCATGTCGTTCCTCCAATCTTTAGTTGCTCTGGACAAGTCTCTGTTACCGACACCACTCGGACATCGCCGATATGTTCCAAGGCCATGGCCACCTGTTCCTTCACACCGATGGCCTGGCCGGCGGGACGGTCTACTTGGAGAAAAACATTAAGCATCAAACCGCCTCCTATTATTAAAAACTCCTGCCAATCCGAATACAGACTGACAGGAGCGTTCTATTTACCAGCCCCGGTTCTCCGGGGCCAAATTGTAGTCAATGGCCCCCTCCAGGTAATCCCGGAAATCCTCGTCGTAGAAAATGGCTTTCAGCGTGGAGCAGTCGTCCAGGTTGTACTCCTCCATGATCTTGAGGCGTTCATCCTCCAGCACCACCTCGAACTCCTTCTCAAGGAAGCGGTACAGCTGGGAAAGGATAGCGTTGTTGCTCATGCTGAACTTGCTGGACATCAGGTTCAGTTTGTCCGAGGCCGTGCGCATCCACCGCTTCATGTAGTCCCGGCCCGGGGGCTGGGCGGCCGGTTCGGCGTCCTTCGGCGGAGGAGACGGGAGTGCGGATACTGGAAAGGCGAAGGGGGCTGTTACCGCATCCTCCAGCGCCGTCACCCGGTCCTTGATTTCCCGGAGCTCACCAGCGACGGCCTCCCGGACGGCTGCGGCCAGGTGTGCCGTTGCCGCTGTGTTGAGATAAGCGCCCTGCTTTCGGATGGCGGGCAGCACCTCCGAGGTCACCCAGCGTTTGAACTCTTTCGCCTTGGGCAGCTTGCTGGAGAAAATCAGGCTGTACACACCGCTCTCGTTAATGATGGTCAACCCACGATTTGGAATCTCCCCATTTACAAAATCGAATGGAAATGCTGTCTTGGGAAGATGATTTTCAATGGTCGCGATTTCCGATCTTTGAATAATCCGCTTGTCCGCATTGTCAACATGTGTAGACAGTGCATCTTTTGTGTTCTTATACCCAAGCGCCTGTGCTACATCCCGACCCACCAGCCACGGCTCGCCGTTGATTACGATGGTACGTACTTTCCCAAATTCAGGATTATTGAAAATCTGTAATTCGTTCATATGTATTTCTCCTTTAAATTCATGCTACTGTCTCCTGTCTCATCTTCTGGCAGCGAATACTCCACCGGATCAGCTTCAGCATAGCTTCATGGTACAGCTTCGAGTCCAGGACGGGCCGGAGCTCTTTTTGCCAAAATCGAATCCGTTCTACCCACTCCCCATCCTTGGGGGCAAATGTGAGGGCACGCTGGGTTTCTTCATCGAAGCTGTCAAATACATCCCGAACGGGACTCCATTTCTTTTGATAGAATAGACATCCCTCCGGAGTAGCGCCCCAATACCCCAAATTGACTATTGGAATATCGCGTATCTTCTTGACCTGAAGGCTATCGTTCTTTGCCGCTCGATGAATCGCACAAAACAGGTCCACGGTACTTTTTATCTCTCTAACAATATTCCACATTTTCTAAAACCTCCTGTTGATTTTCACCGGGAAGTGTGGCATAATCAGATTTACCAAACCTCCGGGTGTTGGTGTAATAGGGTGTTGGTGTTGCTTGTCACGGCGGCCAACACTCTATTTTTTGTCTAAATCCGCTTCTAGTAGGTCAATACCAGCCATAATTGCATCAGTTCGACTAGAATTCATTTTGCTTGCACATTCTTGAATCTTTTGTGCCTCTTGGTCTGAAATCCTAATCGTGATTTTCTGGGCTCTGGTTTGATCGCCTTTTGGCGGACGACCTGTCCTTGGGGACATCTCACTCACCTCTCTTTTGGTCGTGCATATATAATGACTTATGTACGACCAAAAGTCAAGGGGTTTTTAAAGAAAATTTTTCGCTTTCAAAACCTCCTGTTGATTTTCTGCTCCCTCCGTGGTACAATATTCCCGGAGGCTGGCTTTTTGGTGGGGCCGGGTTTCCCCGGCCCCCGGCTGTTTACTCTTGGGCTTCGTATGCTTCGTCTACCGTCGCATACTCCACACCGTCGAGCTCGTAGCCGTATTCGGTGTAGCCATCCAATTTCCATCCCTCCCTTCTTTCTCCCGGTGTTGGTAGCGCCGGGAGATTTTTTGTCGTTCGGGTTTCCCCTCCTGACATGATTATAATAACATAGATACGCCCATATATCAATCGGGGGATTCGCCAAAGATACACCCATATATTTGTTCACTTTGTATATTGCCCCATATATATTTATGAGGTATACTAAATCAGGAAAGGAGGAACCTCATTGGAAGAAAAGGGAAGTAGTTATCGCGGATTTACAGAGGCACAGGCAAGAGCACACAAAAAGTATATAGCCCGCTTTGTTGAAGTAAAGGTGAGGATGGAACCGGAACGGCGTGAAAAAATCCAGGCTCATGCAGCGGCTCGGAGGGAGAGCGTCAATGGCTTTATCAACCGGGCAATTGACCAGACTATGGCACAAGATAACAAAGGAGATGAAGCAGAATGACAGACAAACAGCTGGAAGTCATCATGAATCTGGTCGCGGACAAATTTGACGGCTGTAAGGACATGGAAGAAGTAAAAAAGGCCATCAAAGAAGTCCGGGAAATGGCGAGAAAAGAAAAGTCGGAATAATTTCCAGAGGGCCGGGGAGAAATCCCCGGTTCTCTTTTTCCGTCAGTCTGTATTCGGTTTTCAAGGTACAAGGTCACTGAATCTACTACTCGGTTGACCTATCAGGGCTACTTTATCTGTCGGTGTCCTCGAACGGGAACCCACTGTCCCACTTGTCGGGCAGCTCCTCCCAGGACATCTGCTGTCCTTTAGGCTCCCGCATCCTTCGCTTTGCCTTCCGGCCCTCGGCAGACAGTGCTGAGACTACCTCGCTGGTGCTGTCCGACTCCTGGAAGGTCTGGGTCCGGCCGTCGAAATCCAGATAGATTTTTCCAATCTCGCCCTCTTTGTTCTTGGCCATGTACAGCACCCGACGGCTGTTCAGCTTGTCCGGGTTCTCTTTGTACAGCAGAAGAATCGCGTCCGCATCCTGCTCCAGCTGGCCCGACTCCCGCAGGCTGCTCATGGTAGGTGCTACCTCCTCGCCGCCGGTGGTGGTCTTCGCCCGGCTCAGCTGGGACAGTGCCACTACCGTGATGCCGTGGGTCTGAGCCAGCTGGTGGAGTTCGATGCTGATACCCGTCACGATCTCTGTGCGGTTGCCCGCCTTGTGCCCCTTGACCAGTTGGACATAGTCCAGGTAGATGACCTGGTACCGGTGGGCCAGGGCGTCCGCCTGGATATCCTGCACCGTCATGCCGCCGGCGGGAATCAGGTCCAGAGTACAGCCCGCCATGCTCTCAGCCTGATCGGCCAGCTTCGTCCAGTCCGCATCACTGAGGGCGCTGCGCTTGATGGCCCCCATGTCAATGCCGGCGATGGCAGCCACCGACCGGTCCCCCAGCTTGGAGGCCTTGGTCTCCAGGCTGTAGAAGCCCACCCGCAGCTTTCGGGCCATGTGCCAGGCAAACCGCAGGGCCAGGGCCGTCTTGCCCGCGCTGGGGTAGCCCCCCAGCAGCACCAGGTCTCCCGGCTCGGTATACATGCGGTCATCCAGCTTGGGCAGCGACCATGTGAGATAGTCCGGGTGCCGGCCCTCGCCGTGGCGGTCCATAAAGTCCTCTACCAGCTGCCGGGCGCTCAGCCGCTCGACGCCGGACCGGGCGGAAAAGACTCCGTTTGCCCGGTCCACCAGCTCCTGGGCCTCCTCCAGCACCAGCACCGTCTCCAGCCGCTGGCCGATCTCCCGCAAGGCGGAAAGCGCCGCCTGCTTCTTCAGCTCTGTGATGTACTCCTCCACATTTGCGGCTGTGGGGGTCAAAGTCATGATCTGGTACAGAGTTTCACCGATGGCGCCTATCCCGGACAGACGCTCCCGCACCAGCACCGGGTCCACCGCCTTCCCTTCCAGAAACAGTCCAGTGATAGCCTGGTAGATCGTCCGGTACACCGGGCTGGTGAAGTCCTCTGCCCGAACCTGGGGCAGAACCTGGCCCACCAGCCCGGGTTCCAGAAGGATGGACCCCAGCACGCCCACCTGGGCCTCATAGCCTACTCCGGTCACCACGTGGGCACCTCCTCCTGCTCCACCACCCGGCGCTCACCGGAGGGGGCCGCCTGCGCGGTTTTCCCCCCTTTGGCCTTCTCCGTCCAGCGGCGGTCCCGAAGCCAGCGGAAGGCATAGGGAATCCCAACATCCTCCTGCCACTGCCTGCTCTCCAGATGGCGGCGCAGACCCACCGACATGTCGTGAAGCAGCTGCTCCTCGCTGCCGCCGTACTGGGCCATCAGGTCTTTGTCCTGTGGGAGCCTGTCCCACTGCTCCACCGCCTTGGCCCGATCCTCGTCCCGAGGGTAGGCCGACCAGAAGCCCTCGAACTTCTCAGGCTGCCACGTGGGTACCGCTTTCGGCTTCCGGCTCTGTTTTGGCTTTTCTCCCTCAGCAGCCCCCTGGGGGGCTTTAGGGGTATTTTCACTTTGTTTTTCTATTTGTTTTTCTACCTCTATAGGAAAACGTATTTCTCGCATGGGGGGGTGCGATTTTTCGCACGGGGGCATGGAATTCTCCGCACCCCCTCCCTGCGATTCTTCGCATCCCTCTGGGGCAGAATCTACTCGATCAGGGAACATACCGCAGTATATGTACCGTCGTTCTTTTTTTTCCTCCTGTCTAAAAACAATCTTGATAAAACCGCTATCCCGTAACATTCCAAGTAGCTCTACCACACGGCGCTTGGACAATTGCATTTCGCTGGCCAAAGTCTCATTCTCAGGCCAACAAAAACCGTTTTTATGAGCCATAGAAGACAAGATCACATAGAGATATTTTGCCGCTATCGTAAGATTTTTTGCGTGGACAATCTCACCAGGCAAGACGCCCCAATAGCTTCGATTGCACTTGAAAGTCGATTCACTCAAAATCATATTACCCCCTTGCTTTTTGGGGGGAGTGTGTTATACTAACAGTAGTGATTGTGTCTGCTGTACCCATACAGCCGCAGACCCGCCCCGCACAGCCCGCCAGCTGTGCGGGGCTTTTGTCTGTCATTTCCACACGCTCTCCCATCTTTCCGCCGCCGTGAGGACGGCGCTGGCAAATCGTCGGTCTCCGTCGTCATAGCCCAGGTTGTAAGCCCGCAGGGCCGCCGCCGGGTCTCCGTGCCGCTCCAGCAGCTCCCCCAGGTAGCCCACTCCGGCACGGATATTCTCGGCGGGGGTGAGGTCGTTAGGGAAATATTTGGGGTTGAGCTGGCACAGGCCATAGGCACCCTTGCCGCTGACCACATCCACCTGGAAATGGCTCTCCTCCTCAATGAGCCCCAGAGCCAGGGAAACAGGCACATCATGCTCCTTACAGGCTTCCCGCAGTGCCGCCTGGAGCTCCCGCTCCAAGGGGACGTCCTCCCGGTAGGGGTCGGGCTCCAACTGGAGAGTGATGGCCTCCAGCAGCTGGGGCTGCTCCAATGGCACTTCCCAGGTGATCTCTACCAGGGGCTTGTCCTCTGGTAAAGACGCCCGGACTGCCGCACCGTCGGTCAGTTCATAGACCACACAGGAGACGAGCAGGATACCCAACAGTGCGGCCGCGCAGCGTCTGTCTGTTGGAGATAGGGCTGGTCTATTTTTCATTTGGTGATCCTCCTCACAGACTCACAACCCGCATACCGGGCTTGTATTGGAACCGGACGATGTTCGGGACCTCCTGGCCCTGGGATGGCTGGACAAGACTACGCTCCAGATAATCCTCGACATCCTCGGTCTTGAAGCGGATGCGCCCGCTCACCTTGTAGGCCCGAAGGCCTTCTGATTTAACGAGACGGTATACTGTGCCCCGATGGACACGCAGACAGGCCGCTACCTCATCAGGTGTCATCAGTGGGGCACTCATTGCGGTTCCTCCTCTTTCAGGCCATCCAGGTCGATGGGACAGTCGGGGGTGATAGTGGAGATGGCATGCCGGTATACGATCTTCTGTTCATTCCGAATTTCCACCACGACCACGGTGTCGTCGAAGCCGGTGATCCGGCCCTTCATCTGGAAGCCGTTGGTGACGATCAGCGTGACTACCTGGCGATCCCGGCAGAGTTTGTCCAGAATCGCGTTATGCAGATTATTTTTCATGTCTTTTTCTCCTTTTCTGTCTTGTGCGGCCGCAGGAGAATGTGGTATCATAGTCCTGCGGCCTTTTGTGGTTTAGATTGGCCCGCTTGCCCTGTCAGGTGTTGCTATCACCTGGCGGGGCGCTTTTTGTTCGGCGTATGTATGTCTCCACCTCCTCCCGCTTGAACCGGACACGCCCGCCTACCTTGCAGGCTCGCAGGCCGCCCGGCTTATAGCAGAGATTGTAGACGGCGCTGCGCTTGACCCCCAGCTGCTTCGCCACCTCGTCCGCTGTCAGCAGGGGAATGACTTCCGGTGTGGGAGCCCTTTTACTGACACTCAACGGGTCCTGCATCTCGATTTTTCCTCCTTTCTCGTTAGATTGCACATATAAAAACATTTGTTATTACGTTGACAAATGTTTTAATATGTGTTATTGTAATGCTGCTGGGAGGGAAAATACATGAAAAGCTATTCTTCAAGGGAAGTTATAGCGATGCTAAAAGCGGATGGCTGGTATGAAGTAGATGTGACCGGAAGCCACCACCAGTTCAAGCACCCAACCAAAAAGGGCCGGACAACAGTAAAGCACCCGGACAAAGACATCCCCCGTAAAACGCTTGACAGCATTGAACGGCAGTCGGGGCTGAAATTCAGGTAAGCACCGGTTCCCTCCCCAATTTTGACAGGAGGTTTCGTCTATGAAGAAAACGGAACGGTATGTGTTCCCCGCCGTATTTACCTATGAGGTGGGCCAGGAAATAGCGGTGGTGTTTCCTGATCTGGACGTGGCAACCAGCGGCACAGATGACAATGATGCCCTGCTATCCGCAAGGGAGTTGTTAGGCTGCGCTCTCTATGGTATGGAGGAGGATCACGAGGAAATCCCCACACCTACCCCTCTGTCTCATATAACAACCGCCGAGAATGAGCGGGCTGTGCTGGTCGATGTGTATATGCCCTCCATCCGTATGGCGAAAGTCAACCGGTCTGTGAACCGAACCGTGACGCTGCCCGCGTGGCTCAACGCCGCAGCGTTGGAGCGCAATATCAACTTTTCCCAAGTGCTTCAGGATGCGTTGAAATCTCAAATTCATCTTGGATAAGAGTTAAAATAAGCCCGCCGCTTTTGAGGGAAGACAAACCATACCACTGCCGCACAGCGTTAGTGGTTGTCTCTCCGCCTTCAAAAGCGGCTTTTATTTTTGCCGCTTCTTCTGTGATCCCCTGCTCCGCACTCAGCATAGACAGTTCCTTATTCACCAATCCCCCCTTCTCCCTTCCTTGTCCCCTCCCGTCGCTTGTGCTATAATGGCGGCGGAAGGAGGTGGAAAATATGTCTGACATACGCTTGACCCAAGATGCCGAATATCTGCTCTGCGAGTTGTATGAAGCATATCGCACGCGTAGAAAAGACGGTATGACGAGCGACAAAGCAAAACTTTTTGGCGGAAGTACGGCCATTCAATCGGAATTTATCCAACAGTGGCCGACAAATGACATTGATGAAGCGGCCCGAGAGTTGTCCCGTAGCGGAATGTTAAAGTGCCATTATGGAGATAATACCGTTCTGAATTGCTGGCTGCTTTCCGATGGTATCACCTACATGGAACACCGCTTCGGCGACAAACTGGACCAGTTAGTTCAGCGCATCGCAGCTCTGCGGACCACTATCTTTGGTTAATTGCTAGGCTCCCAGTCATCCGCCAGCAGATCCTCTGCCGAGGGTTCCCAACCCCGGCAGGGGGTCTTACTGTATCCGGTCATAATCAGACAGTAATCCGGCGTGCTAGTTGGTAAAATCTTGGTCCCCTTCCATGCGTGGCAGCCGTATTCCTCTTGCCAACGCTTGCGAACGATAAAGGGCTTGTCTTCCGTCCTAGCTTTGATTGCCTCCTGGATAAGCATTTTCTCACCTCCCTTCTTACCTCTGCCCCTCACGCCCCGGCCTCGGCCTGCCGGCCTTGCCCCCTCCCGTCGCCTGTGCTATAATGGCGGCGGAAGGAGGCCTATGTAATGCTAGAAACATTAGAGCAAAGAGAAAACGCTATGCGGGATGTCTTACGGAAAATCGAATCAAAAACAGATTTCAAAGAATTTTCCGACAACGAAAAGAAACTTGCAAAGGAATGCTATGATGCAAAATTGTTTGAGGGCGTTGTGCTGGAGCAAATGGTCAGCGGACGGATCATTGCAGAATACCGGCATGAGCCAAGATTGACGCTTAAGGGTGTCCAGTTTATCCAGGCGAAAAAAAACCAAAAATTACAAGCCAAAAAACTGGCCGAAGAACATGCCAATGAAGAAACTGAGCGAAAAAAAGATCGCAAATATCAACTTTTGGCGGCGGTTTTCTCGGGTATCGCGGCGTCTCTCCTCGCGCTCTTTATTCAGTATTTCGATGAGATAATCAGCGTCGTTTTCGCATTGATACAAAAGCTCCGCTAAATATCGCGACCAAAAACTTTCAAACTTCTCCTGACTGAAATATTCCTCCCCATCACGCTGAACGTTACAGACACCAGTATATATAGCTGCGTTCAGCGCACATCCTTTTTTTGTAAGCCCCGGCCTGATCTTCTGATTCCGCTCTATATCCCCATTTATCTCACCCCCTCCTTTTTCTCGCAATAATGCGAGTATTACCACAAAAAAATAGTTGTCGCCTCCTCTGGTTCAAGCCCCAGCACCTCAACGATTTTGTGCATCTGCCCAACCGTGAAACTTGTACCGTCCGCTTTCAGCTTCCGATAAAATGTACTCGGATCAATGCCGAGCCGTTTTGCCATTTCATCGTTTGTGATTTTGCATTTTTCCATCTTTCCCCGCAACACATCCATGTTTGTGCTCAAGTTCCTCACCCCCCCTAGCGATACTTGCATTATTGCGAGTTCACCTTGATAATAACACTTGTGTTTCCCTATGTCAAGAGAAACTTTGCAATTTTGCAAGTTTTTTATTCTTCCCTCTTGCAAATTCGCAAGTCATGGTGTATAGTGTGGTTTAGAGGTGATATCCATGACAACCGGCCAACGAATGAAGATGCGCAGAAAAGAAATCGGTTTATCTGCCGAGCGAGTTGCAGAGATTCTTGGAATTTCTCCTGCCACCGTATACAGATATGAAAAGGGAGATATTGAAAAAGTCCCTGGGGACTTGCTCCAACCCATTGCACAAGCCCTGCAAACGACCCCAGCCTATTTAATGGGATGGAATCCCTCCGGATCTTCGCTCCCCTCCAATGTCATCCCCCTCCCCCAAATGCGAGAATGGAAAGTGCTGGGTGCTACGGCCTGTGGGAAGCCCCTCCATCGGGAGCTCCTAGATGAAACCGTAATGGCCCCGGACGATATCAAGGCAGACGTGGTTTTCCGCTGCGTGGGCGACAGCATGATAAATGCCCGTATCTTTGACGGAGATGCTGTGTTCGTCCGGTTGCAGCCGGAGGTAGAAAATGGACAGATTGCCGTGGTGCGGGTCGATGATGAATACACTTTAAAGCGGGTTTATCTCCATGAGGATTATGTGGAACTTAGACCAGAGAATCCCGTGCACAAGGCTATCATTTTACGGGGCCACCAGCTTGAACCGGAATATTTTGAGGTCGTGGGGCTGGCTGCGGCTTTTATGAGTTCTTTAGTGTGACCAACTGCTTGGAAGGAGGTAACCTAATGAGCAACATCAAAGAACGCCTTAATGACGTCTTCGGCTGGTGACTCTGCCGCAAGGTCAGGCAGGGGTAAAGAAAGGAGAACAATATGAACAACGAAGCGAAGATTTTGGAAATACTGGAACGAATGCAAGCTGACATGGCAAATATGAAAACCGACATGGCAGGTATGAAAACCGACATGGCAGGTATGAAAACCGACATGGCAGGTATGAAAGAGCGGATCGACCAGATCGACGTCCGCTCTCAGCGGACCGCTGTCCTGATGGAGACTGAGGTAGAGCGTAAGCTCAATTTATTGTATGAGGGCCACGGTCTGATTATGGAATCTCTGGACAAGCTGGCTACCAAGGACCGGGTGGAAAAGCTGGAGGATGAGATCATTGTCCTGAAAACGGCGTTTAAGACAATGAACCAGAGGATTGCCGAGCTGGAAAAGGCACAATAAAACCGCCCCAAGTAGGGCGGAAAAGCCGCGAGATAGAGAAAGTCGGCTTGCCATATGTAGAAAGGAGAAAGAACAATGGCAAGGCGAGCAGAATTTTATTATGATGGCACCTATTATCGCAAACGTGTAAAATTAAAGTCAGGTGTTTGGAAGGACGTCCGGGCTAAGAGCAAGGAGGAGCTGCGGAAAAAGCTCTACGATCTGGAGACCGCCCAGCGGATGGGCATTGTCCTGGACGACAAAACCACCGTGGCCGAGTTGGCAGCACAGTGGTTTAACAACCGGAAGGATAAGTGGTCGTATTCCCGCAAAGAAGACTACGTGAACGCCATCAACGTCCACATTTGTCCTTATATCGGCGGTATGCTGGTGAAGGAGGTCAAGCCGGAGCACTGCCAGATGGTGCTCTCTAAAATGGCCCATCTGTCTAATTCCATGCAGTCCAAGACGGTAACCACACTGAAACAGATTTTTGAGTGTGCAGAGGAAAATGGTTTGATTTTCCGGTCTCCCTGCAGTAAACTGAAAGCGGCAGGGGAGAGGAGCAAGGAAAAAACGCCTCTCACCCCGGAGCAGTCCAAGGCCCTGTTGGAAGCCACCAAGGGCACCCGGGCCTACTTGTTCATCATGCTGGGCCTGTACGCCGGCCTGCGCCGGGAGGAGATATGCGGCCTGCGCTGGGTGGACGTGGACCTCACGGGTAACCCGCCTCACTTGACCGTAAACAACGCCGTGCGCTTTGAGGGCACAAAGGCGGTGTTTCCCTCCCCGCTGAAAACCAGGGCGGCCCACCGAACCATCCCGCTCCCCGCTGCTCTGGCAGCGGCTTTGGCCGAGGCGAAGAAGCAGACCAAAAGCGTGTTTGTTGTCCCCTCGGCCAATGGAGGCGTGGCAACGCCTCAGTCCGTTCGTAATCTAATGAAAATCATAGACCGGCGCCGGGCCTCGAACGTAGTTTCTCTAAACCAGGAGGACCAGAAACAGCCCCGAGGGCCCAAGATCGAACGGACACTGGATTTTAAGGTCACACCCCATCTGCTACGCCACACCTATTTGACCCGGCTCTGCGAATCTGGCCTGGACGTGAAAAAATGCCAGTATTTAGCAGGCCATGCAGACATAAAGGTAACATTAGGCATATACTGTCATGTAACAAATAACCGCCCCGAACAGCTTATCGAGGCGGTTGAAAAAGCTTTTACAGGTTAGGTACTTACCAGCCCCGGTTCTCCGGGGCTAAATTGTAGTCAATGGCCCCCTCCAGGTAATCCCGGAAATCCTCGTCGTAGAAAATGGCTTTCAGCGTGGAGCAGTCGTCCAGGTTGTACTCCTCCATGATCTTGAGGCGTTCATCCTCCAGCACCACCTCGAACTCCTTCTCAAGGAAGCGGTACAGCTGGGAAAGGATAGCGTTGTTGCTCATGCTGAACTTGCTGGACATCAGGTTCAGTTTGTCCGAGGCCGTGCGCATCCACCGCTTCATGTAGTCCCGGCCCGGGGGCTGGGCGGCCGGTTCGGCGTCCTTCGGCGGAGGAGACGGGAGTGCGGATACTGGAAAGGCGAAGGGGGCTGTTACCGCATCCTCCAGCGCCGTCACCCGGTCCTTGATTTCCCGGAGCTCACCAGCGACGGCCTCCCGGACGGCTGCGGCCAGCTGTGCCGTTGTCGCTGGGGTCATGTAGCCGCCGGTCTTGCGGATGGCCGGGATGATCTCGTCGGCGATTTTCGCCTGGAATTCCTCCGCTGCGCAGTTCTTCGCTTTCATCGCCAGGCGGTAGAAGATGTTTTCGGGGATGAAATCGGGGAGTTTTGCGCCATCGACACTCGTGTCGATGAATCCCAAATCCCCAAGATACTTTTTTACACGGCTCCACTTAACACACTCGTTGCCGCTGGCAGCGGTCTCGGTAAACCCCAGCCCTCGGGCGACGGCCTCCAGTTTCAGGTAAGCGACGCCGTCCTTCTCGTAGCACTCCACGCCCTGGATGGTCATGATCTCGTTCATGCTACGCCCGCCCCCTTTCCACGGTGCTCCTCCAGCCATTTGCGAAGCTGGGCAATAACAGCTTCTACATCTTCTCCCAGACCCGTGCGGTACATCTCCGGGTCATCCAGCCGCGACTGCAAAGCTTGCAGTTGCCATTTGTAGTCTGACATTAAGTGGATATCGACCAGAGGGACAGGCTCCTCAGTTCTCGGGTCGTCCACATACCCGGTAATTGGATAGCTCCGCCCACAAATTTCTATGGTTTCCATTTTTCTAAAACCTCCTTGATTTCCCCCGGAGGTTCGGCTATAATAGATTTAGCCTCCTTCGGGTGGTGATGTAGGACACTCGCGTTTGCTTGTCAGGGCAGCGGGTGTCCTGCTTTTTTACGCCTCAAAATACTCTGAGCATATCATCCGTACCAGAGCAGCTAACGAGATATTCTTCCGCTCTGCTTCCTTTTGGAGTTTTTCGTATAGCTCAGACGGCATTTTGATATTTAGTGCGCGGTCGTTCACCGTCTCACCTCCTCGCTACAATATTACTACAACTATTGTAGCGAGTCAAGAGGTTTTTCAAAAAATTTTCTTCTCTATTATAGCAGACCTCCTGTTGATTTCCCCCGGAGGTTCGGCTATAATAGATTTAGCCTCCTTCGGGTGGTGATTGGAGTAGTCCGGGACTTGTTCAGGGTGACGGGCTACTCTTATTTTTCTTTGACCCGCTCATAGACCGCCCGAATACCTTGACGAATAACATCAGCTTTGCTTAATCCTGTTTTCTGACAACAGATTTCCAGCAGTCTAACATCTTCATCAGACATTCTGATTCTAGTGTCGTGCGTTTTAGGGTCTGTCGTGGGCCGTCCCGTACGTGGTGACATTTTACACCTCCTTTTGTGTTACCATAATTATATTATACATATGGTGATACAAAAGTCAAGAGGTTTTTCAAAAAAATATGCTGAGGATATTCCCCAGCCGTCCAGATTCACCTTGCAACTTTTGTCGAAATGTGCGATAATGTATTTAAATTAACTGACCACTTTAAGGGTTCGGGGCAAAATTGGGGGCAAAATAGATATGAGATATTTGTTATCCCCTTGCAGCATAAGAAAAAGCGGCTTTTTTAGGGTAGGCCTCACACGCGAGAGGTCACAGATTCGAATTCTGTTGTCTCCACCACTGTAGACAAAACCTGCGTTTAACGATAGTTATACGCAGGTTTTGTCTATGATTAGTAAAAATATATCAAATTCTCGGCATAAAATTGGCCACAATTACATATCGCGGGTATCAGCAAGTAGATTTAAGGAGAGCGGCTCTCTCTTAAACCTGCTTTTATTTATGTTTAAGAGAGGACAACGATTATGAAACTTCCATATGGCTATGTTTTGGTTGGTGAGGAAATCACCATGCACGAAGAAAAAGCAGCTGTTGTCCGCAGCATATTTGAGTATTATCGGGTGTTAACAGAAAGTTGAATGTTACCTGAGATCCCCGCATCAGCAACGACAGAGAAAACTGCTTAAGATCATTCGTTGTCGCTATGGACGGATGGTCCGGAATGATTTGATGACGCTCTGCATCAGATGAGCCGTACAGCGAAATAAAATAATGCACGTTGTCAGAAAGTCTTAGTGCATCTTCAAAATTATTGCGAATACCTACCGTGGTAATATAAAAGCGGTCAATTATGTCGGAGAAGTGCTGAACACACTGAGAAACAGCGATCAAATTCAATAAAGGTTCTTCATGTCCTGAAAAACTCAAAATATCAATGTGCACACCTTTGATTGAACAAATGTTAAGAACATATGAAGCAATCTCTATCAATTCTTCCCCTGTCATATTCCGTATGTAGGGGAGAACGGAATGTGTTGTTGCACAAAAATGGCAACCTACAGGACAGCCGACCTGAGATCGCATACAAATATGTGTTCTATTCATTCCCGACCCACAATAGTAGAAAAAAGCTACTTCAATTACCACATCGTCATGTAGCGCCATAAGCAATTTGATACCATTCTCGCATTCTATTCGATTAACTTTGCGAACCATACAAATCTCCTTTCTTAAAGTACCACAGACTTTTTGCTATATCAAGGATGTATGGGTATAATATAGCTGCTAAAAAACGCCACATACAGGGCAACTATACTATGAGCAGTATAACATTTGGTGTTGAAAATGAAAAGCATTTTTCCTCAAGGATTCAAAATTTTTTCAAGGAGTATCAGAGCAGCAACATCTTGAAGAAAGTACAACCCATACAAAAAGCAGGACTTCTCTATTGTTACGCTGATTCAGTACCTGTTCTGCCTCATTTTATGACCACGCTAGATTCTCGGTAGTGTCAAGATTATTTCGCAAATTAGTATGCAGACTCTGGTCGGAATGAAAT
>CAJUFJ010000031.1 GCA_910585815.1 uncultured Oscillospiraceae bacterium
AGTCAGCCTTCGGCTGACAGCCCCTTTCAAAAGGGGCCTTTGGAGCGGCAACGAACCAGCCAGCGCCGAAAAGCCCCCCTTGCCAAAGGACAGCCGCGGCCCATCCATGCGGGCCGCGGCTGTGTTGTTCTGTACGCCGGTTTACCGGGCCAGGGCCACCAGGGCGCTGGCGCCGATGCGGTCGGCTCCCGCCTCCAGCATGGCCTGGGCCTGCTCGAAGGTGCGGATGCCGCCGGCGGCCTTAATCCGCATGTCGGGGCTGATGTGCTCCCGAAAGAGCCGCACATCCTCCACCGTGGCCCCGCCGGCGGCGAAGCCGGTGGAGGTCTTGATAAACTCCGCCCCGGACATGGACACCACCCGGCACAGGGTGATCTTCTCCTCTTGGGTAAAGTTGCAGGCCTCGATGATAACCTTCAGGATGCGGCCCTTGCAGGACTCCTTCACCGCCTTAATCTCGGTGAGGACGCCCTCCCAGTCCCCCGCCTTGGCCAGGCCCTGGTTGATGACCATGTCGATCTCGTCCGCGCCGTCCCGGATGGCGTCCTCCGTTTCGAAGACCTTTACCTCGGGGGTGGCGTAGCCGTTGGGGAAGCCGATCACGGTGCATATCTTCAGGCCGCCGGCGTAGTCGTTGGCCCGCTTTACATAGCGGGGCGGGATGCACACGCTGGCAACGCCGAACTGCTTCCCCTCGTCACAGAGCGCCCGGACCTGTTCCCAGGTGGCCGTGGGGGTGAGGAGGGTGTGGTCTACCCGGCTTAAAATTTCGTTCTGTTCCATCATGCTTGCTCCTTTCCCCGCCATTTCGGTGGAATTATCCCGGTTTTTCCGGCGGGTTATCATTTTTGCCGTATTATTCTACCCTACATGCCCCCAATTGTCTATTTGTGGAAAGTGAAAAAATCCGGCTGTCGAAAAGCACTTTTTTGGCTTTTCGACAGCCGGAACGGTATTTTATCTCCCTTTTACAGGGCGGCCTTCAGGGCATCCACCCGGTCGGTCTTCTCCCAGGCCACGCCCAGGTCCTCCCGGCCGAAGTGGCCGTAGGCGGCCAGCTGGCGGTAGATGGGCCTGCGCAGGTCCAGGTCCCGGATGATGGCGGCGGGGCGCAGGTCGAAGACCTTCTCTACCGCCTCCTCCAGTTTGGCGTCGGCCACCGTGCCGGTGCCGAAGGTGTCCACCCGGACGGAGACGGGCCGGGCCACGCCGATGGCGTAGGCCAGTTGCACCTGGCAGCGGGAGGCCAGGCCGGCGGCCACCACGTTCTTGGCCACCCAGCGGGCGGCGTAGGCGGCGGAGCGGTCCACCTTGGTGGGGTCCTTGCCGGAGAAGGCGCCGCCGCCGTGGGGGGCGGAGCCGCCGTAGGTGTCCACGATGATCTTGCGGCCGGTGAGGCCGGAGTCCCCCTGGGGACCGCCGATGACAAAGCGGCCGGTGGGGTTGACATAGATCTTGGTGTTCTCGTCCAGCAGAGCGGCGGGGATGATGGGCTTGATGACCAGGTCGATCATGTCCTTGCGGATCTGGTCCAGCTCCACCTCGGGGCCGTGCTGGGTGGAGACCACCACCGCGTCCACCCGGATGGGCTTGTTGTCCTCGTCATACTCCACCGTCACCTGGGTCTTGCCGTCGGGCCGCAGGTAGTCCACCTGGCCCTCCTTGCGCACCTTCGTCAGCTGCATGGCCAGCTTCTGGGCCAGGGAGATGGGCAGGGGCATCCGCTCGGGGGTCTCGTCGCAGGCGTAGCCGAACATCATGCCCTGGTCCCCCGCGCCGTTGTCCAGGCCGTCGTTCTGCTCGCCCTCCTTGGCCTCCAGGCACTTGTC
This sequence comes from uncultured Oscillospiraceae bacterium, assembly GCA_910585815.1. GTDB lineage: Bacteria > Bacillota > Clostridia > Oscillospirales > Oscillospiraceae > Lawsonibacter. The sequence continues at coordinate 1,830 of CAJUFJ010000031.1, forward strand.
CACGCCCATGGCGATGTCGCCGGACTGCTCGTCGATGGAGGTGATCACCGCGCAGGTGCCGCAGTCAAAGCCGAACTTGGCCCGGTCGTAGCCGATCTCCTTCACCACCTGGCGGGCCACCTTGGGGATGTCCACATAGCAGGAGGTGGTGATCTCCCCCATTACGTGAATCAGGCCGGTGGTGGCGGTGGTCTCGCAGGCTACACGGGCCTGGGGGTCCTTGGCGATGATGGCGTCCAGCACCGCATCGGAGATCTGGTCGCAGATTTTGTCGGGGTGTCCCTCAGTGACGGATTCGGATGTAAAAAGTCGCTTTGCCATGATTTTTTCTCCTTTCTTTTCTGTGGAGCGCAAAAACGCTCCGCCGGACGGCGGAGCGTTTTGTCTGGTTGCACCCTCATCTTTCGATACACTACCGCCGGATTTAGCACCTTGCGTTGCCGCAGGTTGCCGGGCTTCATCGGGCCGTTCCCTCCACCGCTCTTGATAAGGCTATTCAGTTGTACGGGATTATTATAGCGCGGGTATAAGGAGCTTGTCAAGCGGTATTTTAGCGGGGAGAGTGTCCTACCGCGCATTTTATCACTGTCAAGAGAATTGGCACGAGTTGTAGGGGCGCACAGTGTGCCTGCGGGCGGACAATGTCCGCCCCTACATAATAGGACCACCCTGCCCGGCAGGACGTTCCGGCTTATACCGCGTATTCGTACAGCAGGAAGTTGGCCAGGCCGGTGCTCTCGTACCAGATTTGTTTCGTCTCGATGTACACAAAGCCCGCACGCTGGTAGAGGCGCTGGGCGGGGACGTTGTCCTCCAGCACGTCCAGCCGCAGGGCCTTCCAGCCCCTCTCCCGGGCCAGGGCGGCGGCCCCCTCTATCATCTGGAGGGCCAGGCCCCGGCCGGAAAACGCCGGGGACACCCCCAGGGTGTGGATTACCGCCGTCTTTTCGTCCGGGGCGTCCACCCGCCAGGGGGGCTCGCCGTAGGTCTTGTCTGTACCCTGGGTGAGGATCATTCCGGCGGCCAGTTGGCCCTCCAGCTCCCCAAGGTACAGGGTGCCGGCCTGGATGGCTCTGTGGAAATCCGCCTGGGTGGGGTACACCCCCCGCCGCCAGCCCAGGTTTCCGGTCTGGGCCTGAAACAGGTCGATCACCCCGTCGTACAGCGCCAGAACTGCCGCCATGTCCGCCGGGACCGCCTGCCGTACCTTCAGCATGTGCCTCTCCCCCTTGTTATCCTTCGCCTATATTATAACAGTTTTGGGGAAAAAAGCAAGGGCCGCCCGCAGGCGGCCCTGAATACGTTTTTTACCGTGCCAGGCTCTGGAAGTGGGTCAGAACCGGGTTTACGCCGGTCTTTTTGCCGTTCTCGTAGGTGTAGAAGCCTGCGCCGCTCTTTCGGCCCAGGAAGCCGGACACCACCAGCTTGCGCAGCAGCAGGGAGGGGGCGTACTTGGAGCCGATCTCCTTCTCCATTACCGTCATTACGTTGAGGAGGACATCCAGGCCGATCATGTCGGCCAGCTCCAGGGGGCCCATGGGGTGGTTGCAGCCCAGCTTCATGCCGTTGTCCATCTCCTCCACCGAGCCGATGTAGGAGCCCACGATGACGCAGGCCTCGTTGAGCATGGGCAGCAGGGCCCGGTTGACGATGAAGCCCGGCTTGTCGTCGGCCTGGATGATGGTCTTGCCCATCTTCTCGGCCACCTCCTTCACCGCGTCCAGCACGTCCTGGGTGGTGAGCAGGCCGAAAATGACCTCGCACAGCCGCATCCGGGGCACGGGGGAGAAGAAGTGCATACCAACCACCCGGGAGGGCCGCTTGGTGGCGGCGGCCAGGGCAGTGAGGGAGATGGAGGAGGTATTGGAGGCAAAGATGGTGTGCTCGGGGCAGATGTCCTCCAGGGAGGCGAAGACCGCCTGCTTGGCCTTCAGGTCCTCGATGATGGCCTCGATGACCAGGTCGGCCTGTCTGGCCCCCTCCAGGGTGGAGTCCAGGGTGAGGCGGGCCAGGGCGGCGTCCCGGTCCTCCGCCGCCATGCGGCCCTTCTCCACGTCCCGGTTCAGCGCCTTCTCGATGCCCGCTTTGGCCCGGTCCAGGGCCTCCTGCCGCTGGTCGTTGATGGTGACGGTGTAGCCGCTGGTGATGGCGTTCTGAGCAATGCCGCTGCCCATCAGGCCGGCGCCTACTACAAAAATATTCTGGATAGCCATAGTTTTGACCCCTTTTCTTTCCTTTTTCGGATTTGGGGCGCCGCCCTTCCAGCTGCGGCACCCGGATGGGCCTATCTTAGCATATCAACCGCCGCAGGTCTCCGCGTAAATGGGCCTAAATGTTGCAAATGTTGACCTACTGCTTATACACTCACTTTAGTACATTAGCTTATCAGCAAAGTGCTGCAAAAAAGAGAGCGATTAAAAGCCTTCCCCCTTCCAGGGGGAAGGTGGCACGGCCGTAGGCCGTGACGGATGAGGGTGCGCGGCAGGTTTTTGCCTCTTATCGAAAGAACTGCTTGCCCGCCCCGCCCCCTCATCCGCCCCAGTGTGCGCACTGGGGCACCTTCCCCCCGGAGGGTGGAAGGCTTGCCCTGCGGGGGACGAGGGGTGCTCCGTTCCCCGCAGGGCATCTTAACTCTATCACTCAAAACCGGTTCAGTTCCGCGGTTCCGTCGTCATGGCCCTTCTCGATGGCACGGACCACCGCATAGTAGCCAAAGTCCTTATTTACCTGGACATAAAACCGCTCCCCCACCTTCTTCCCCATCAGGGCGGAGCCCATGGGGCTCTCCTTGCTGATCAGGCCGTGGGAGACGTCCTGGCGCACGGTGGTTACCACCTGCCAGGTCTCCTCCTCCTCGTCGTCCTCCAGCCAGATGGTCACCTTGTCGTACAGGCCCACCGTGTCGGCGGCGGAGTGGTCCTCGATGATTCGGGCGGTTTTGATCATGTTCTCCAGATAGCGGATGCGGCTCTCGTTCTTGTTCTTCTCCTGCTTGGCCGCCTTGTACTCAAAATTTTCGCTCAGGTCGCCGAAGCCCCGGGCCACCTTGACCTCCTCCAGCAGCTGGGGCCGGAGGGTGATCCGCCGGTAGTTCAGCTCCTCCTGCATCTTTTGCAGGTCGATGGCTGTGAGCTCGTTATGCACGTTACGCCTCCCAGCCGGACAGGTAGGCCTTCTGGTCCTCAGTGAGGGTGTCAATGGTTAGGCCCATGGCGGCCAGCTTTACCCGGGCGATCTGGTCGTCGATCTCGTCGGGGACGATGTACACCTTCTTCTCCAGGCCCTCCCGGTGCTTGGCCAGCCACTCCAGGGACAGGGCCTGGACGGCAAAGGACATGTCCATGATTTCGGCGGGGTGGCCGTTGCCACCGGCCAGGTTGACCAGCCGGCCCTCGGCCAGCACGTTGAGGGTGCGGCCGTCGGGGAGCTTGAAGCCCTCGATATTCTGCCGACGGGGGAAGGTCTCGGCGGCCATGGTGCGCAGGGTGGCCACGTCCACCTCGCAGTCGAAGTGGCCGGAGTTGCACAGGACGGCGTTGTCCTTCATGACCTCGAAGTGGCGCTGGACGATGACGTCCTTGCAGCCGGTGGCGGTGACGAAGATATCACCGATTTTGGCCGCCTCGTCCATGGACATGACCCGGAAGTTTTCCATGGTGGCGTCCAGGGCCTTGAAGGGGTCTACCTCGCAGACGACGACATTGGCCCCCATGCCCTTGGCCCGCATGGCGATGCCCTTGCCGCACCAGCCGTAGCCGGCCACCACCACCGTCTTGCCCGCCACGATCAGGTTGGTGGTGTGCATGATGGCGTCCCAGGTGGACTGGCCGGTGCCGTATTTGTTGTCGTAGTAGTGCTTGGCCTTGGCGTCGTTCACCGCCATCATGGGGCAGGGCAGGATGCCCTCCCGCTGGCGGGCGTAGAGGCGGTGGATGCCGGTGGTGGTCTCCTCACAGCCGCCGATAAGCCGGTCGCCGTACTGGGCGCACTTGCCGCCGAGAAGGTTGACCAGGTCGCCGCCGTCGTCCACAATGAGGTGGGGGCGGCACTTCAGGGTTTCGACCAGGAGATTCTCGTACTCCTCCATGCTCACCCCGTGGACGCCGTAGGTGGCTACGCCGGAGTCGGCCACCGCAGCGGCCACGTCGTCCTGGGTGGACAGGGGGTTGCAGCCGGTGAGGTGGACCTCCGCGCCCCCCTCCCGGAGGACCAGCCCTAAGTTGGCGGTCTTGGCCTCCAGGTGGACGGAGACGGCAATGGTCAGGCCGGCAAAGGGCTTTTCCCGGCGGAAACGCTCCTCAATGCCGCTGAGGGCGGGCATGAAGTCCCGCACCCACTGGATTTTCTGGTGGCCCGAGGGGGCCAGGGACATGTCTTTTACGATGCTCATGGTGATCCTCCTGTGTTATCCTATTTTGTAATAGGGAGATTTCGGCGGCTACATTGTAGCATATTTTTGAGCAGAGCGAAAGTGAAAAATTTATTTACAATTTGGATGTGGACTTTTTTGGGAAAATCGGGTACAATTATTTAGAATTGCTTCACAGATTAAACGCTGTATGGTGGAAAAACGGTATAGAGGAAGGGGGAAATATGATAAGGAGAGCTTTCCATTGCTTTTGCTGCCTGCTTCTGTTCGCCAATCTCCTTTGCTGTACGGCTGCCGCCTATCATTTCATGGAAGACCCCGTTTCCGATTCATCTGAATACCGCTTTATGTCCCTTGTCAGGCAATCTGCTTTCGATTCTGCGGATTCGCTGCCCCCAGGTGCGTATCGCTTTTCCGCCGAAGGGCTGGACGATGCGGTGCGCCTTTATACGCTTTCTCCAGACGAGTTTTTGGCCTTATGCCGCGACGGCAGCTTTGGATTATCGGCAATCGACGACAGCTATTCCTGGGAGCTTCCAATTTATATGGACGAGGAAACAGGCGCTTATCAATGCGTGTCGTTTGGATATTTAAACAACGGAACATTTGATTATATCATTTCGACAGCATCCGCGAATGATTTCGGTGCAGACGATTACCTTTTTTACCCGGAGCAGGCGGTTGAGGTGCTGTATCGTGCCGGAGCCAGCGAGGACGCCCACATTTATCTGGCTTCTGTCACCGACATTCATCTGAAGCTTGTTGTTGCGGAGGAGGAGGGAGTATTTTGGGTCGTTCCATACGCTTCCCGTCCTGATTTCTTAAAACTGAACAATGGAACGGCTATGACACTGGAAGATGTCGCGGATAAGGTTGAGGCGTATTGGAACGAAAACAGCCCCGCTGGCACCTGGGGGATTGCCGCAGGCGGCGGCAGCGGCCTGTCCGGACATCTCCCGCTGGGCTTGGCCGGTATCGCGTTTCTGAGCATCGCGGTGTTCCTGTTCTGCTGTTTCAAAAAGAGGCGCAGCCAGAAGAAATAGCTCCTGCGGCCCGTGTCAGACTATCATTTTAAAGGAGTTTTACCCTTGAAAACGCTTTCTCACTGGATTTCTCAGTTTTGCTACAGGCACCCGAATTTCGGCATCCCCAATTTGATGATGTACATTGCGGTGGGGAATGTGGCCATCGGCCTGATTGACAATTTCAGCGCCTACCCCCTCTCCAGCGCCCTGTTCTTTTTCCGCCCCGCTATCCTTCACGGGGAAATCTGGCGGCTGATCTCCTTCATTTTTGTCCCCATTACCGGAGACTTCGGCATCCTCAACTTTACAGTCCCCGGCACCTCCTTTTTCATGACCGTCCTGTCCGCCTATTTCTACTACTGGATTGGCAGTCTGCTGGAGCGGGAGTGGGGCACCGCCAAGTTTAACTGCTTCTATTTCTCCGGCGTGGTGCTCAACATCATCTTTGGCATGATTATGGGAGTGTCCTCCATCGCCTATGTCAATATGTCCATGTTTTTCGCCTTTGCCGTCCTCTTTCCCAATATGCAGGTGCTATTTATGTTCATTCTGCCAGTGAAGGTGAAGTGGCTGGCCTGGATCGACGCCGCCTTCTTTGCCTGGCAGGTGCTCAACAGCCTGCTGATGGGGCTCTGGCTGTATGCCCTGCTGCCCCTGGTGGCCATCCTGAACTTCTTCATCTTCTTCTGGGAGGACCTGATGGACGCGCTGGGGCGCAAAAGTGCTCAGGTGAAGCACCGGACCTCCGCTCAGACCATCAACTTTAAAAAAGCCCAGAAGGAGCTGCGCCAGCGGCGGGGGTACCTCCACAAGTGCGCCGTCTGCGGCGTCACCGACCAGGACGACCCCAATATGGAGTTCCGCTACTGCTCCAAGTGCAACGGCTATTACTGCTACTGCGCTAACCATATTAACAACCACACACATGTGCAATAGAGAATGGCTCCCCTGTATGGGGAGCCATTTCAACTGTCGAAAAATCTCCGTCCCCCGCAGGGCCGACTCCCCCTAACAGGGGGAGATGTCGGCAAAGCCGACAGAGGGGGCAGGCTCCTTTTCCCCGCAAGGGGGACGCCGCATCCGTAAGGCGGCAAAGCCGCCAACGGCTGCGCAGTGAAAGGAGCTGTCAGCCGCAGGCTGACTGAGGATTGTATTTTGCCGAAGGCAAAATGTATGAAATAATCCTAATCTTTGTTTACTTCGTATGTTTTGCTTCGCAAAACGCAATCCTCCGCCCCAGTGTGCCCACTGGGGCACCTCCTTTCAAAAGGAGGCTTTTGCGCCCTGCGTCTCGCAGCTACTTCTTTGACAAGCTGGGCCGCCTGGTGGGGCGGCTCTCAGGTAGTCAAAAAACCTCGCCGGCGGCGAGGTTTTTTGCTTGCTTATTCACCCAGCACCTTGGCAACGTCAATCTCCTCGGCGTCGCTCCACAGGCGCTCCAGATCGTAGAACTTCCGGGCCTCGTCGGTGAAGACGTGGACCACCACTGCGGAGAAGTCCATCAGCAGCCAGGTGCCTCCCCGGTGGCCCTCGATGTGGTGGGCCCGCTCGCCGTTCTTCTCCGCCGCCTCCTCGCAGGCGTCGGACATGGCCTTTACCTGGGTGTTGGAGGTAGCGGTGCAGATGACGAAGTAGTCGGCCAGGGTGGTGACCCCCTCCGTCTTCAGCACCTTGATATCGCCGCCCTTTTTGCTGTCCAGTGCTCTGGCCAGCAGGACCGCCAGTTCATAGGATTCCATTCCATTGCTCCTCTCATTTATTTTTGGCCCCCGCCCCGCGGGCGGGAGGCTCAAATTTATGCCGCCGCCTGGGTTGTGTCCTCGATCTCCCCGCCCTGAATGTCCGGGGAGGGGTCGGGGAAGATGTCGCCGGGGTCGATGGTTCCGATATCCCCGGGGCTGGTGGTGGTTCCGGGATCCGTGCCCGGGTTGGTCGAGGCGCCCGGGTCGGTGCTTGTGCCGGGGTCGGTGGCGCCGGGATTGGCGCTGCTTCCCGGGTCAGTGGTTGTGCCGGGATCAGTGGTGGTGCCGGGGTCGGTGGTGGCGTCGGGGTCCTCGTCGGGCTCGTCGGGTTCGTCGGGCTCCGCCGGCTTGGGGGCGGGGGGATTGGCCACCGCCGGGTCAGCCAAGGTGCCGTTGGTCACGCCGAAGCCGCCCCCACTCTTTTTATACATCAGCTGCAAATCGCTGGACTTGATCTCGTCCAGATAGGGGTTGATGCCGTCGTTGAGCAGTGCCAGCAGCTCCTTCTCCTGGACGCACACCAGCGATGCACCGCCATAGGACACCCCGTAGCAGGGCATGGGAACGAATTTCACCCCGTTTTCCACGTCCATGCCGATGGCCAGCTGGGCGAAGGCCAGAATATTGCCCACGGCGAGGTCGGTGTCCACGTTGTCCATAAAGATGTCCACCAGGGTGGGCAGCTTGAGCAGAATCTCCGGGGTGAGGCACTTTTTCAGCACGGCGGTGAGAAAGTCCCGCTGGATCTCGGTGCGGCCCACGTCGCCCAGGGAGTGGCTGCCGTCGTTGTTCTTCCGGAAGCGGATAACCTCCATGGCGTCCCGGCCGTCCAGCACCCGCAGGCCCTTTTTCTGGTGGATGTGCAGGTCCTGATAGGGGTCGTCGTAGTTCATATCGAAGGGGACCTCGAACTCCACGCCGTCCACGGCGTCCACCAGGCGGCCGATGGCCTCCCACTCCACCATGACGTAGAAGTCGGGGTAGATGCCGGTAAGGCGGCTGACCTCCTTCTTCAGAGCGGTCATGCCGTTTTCGATGCGCTCCTTCTCGCTGAGCTTCTTATCGCCCCGGTTGCGGTTATAGACCACGTTCAGCCGCTTCTGGCCGCCGCTCTTACCTGAGGTGTTCACCATGGTGTCCCGCAGCAGGCTGATGGCGTTAATCTTCTTACCCTGGGTGTCGTAGGTGACCAGCATCATGGTGTCGGTCAGGCCGCTGGTGGTGTCCTTGCCCACCAGCAGGAAGGTGTAGTAGCCCGGTTTCCGGCCGCTTTTGGCCACGTCGGGCAGCTCCGCCCCCTCGTAGGACACGTCCCCCGTCTGCCCCGGCTGGAGCTGGGAGGTGCTGCCCCCCGGGGTCAGGTTCATCCCCGGCGGGTCGGGCACCTCGGGCAGCTGAATCCAGGAGCGCAGGAACAGGGTGACGGCGATGATAAGAATGGACAGGATCACCAGCGCCTGGAACAGGCGGTAGCGCAGCTTTCCTTTCCGGTTCAGCCCGGCCACCCAGGCCCGGTGCTGCCGCCACCAGAGGACCAGCGGGAAGGTATTGCCCGGGGCCTCCCGCCGGCCCCGATGGTTCTGATTTTCGCTCATAGTATCACCCTTCTGTTGTAACGCCGTGCTCCCGCAGCCAGGCCTGGGCCTGGAGGGTATTTTTGTGTACGGGCAGGTCCCGCTCCTTCATCTCCTGAACGGTGGTCTCCACCCCCAGGAGCAGAGCCCGGTCCAGATCGCTGTAGGCCAGCTCCCGCAGGCGCTCCACCCCGTCAAAGTCCCGGTTGGGCTCCATGTAGTCGGCCACGTACAAAATTTTTTCTAAGGTAGTCATATCCGCCTTGGCGGTGGTGTGCCAGAAAATGGCCTCATACACCTCATCAGGTTCTCCAAAAACATGGCGGGCCATGCACGCCCCCGACTTGGAGTGGAGCAGTTTGGGGGCGGTGCGCTCCAACTCGTCCAGAGGGACGCCGTACTGTTCACAGATGGCGATGTGCTCCTCCCCGGACAGATACTTGGTGCAGTCGTGGAGGATGCCCGCCCGGCGGGCCATGTCCTCGTCCGCCCCCCAGCGGCGGGCCAGACGGACCGCCTCCTCCTCGGTGCCCCGGATGTGCCGCACCCGCTTCTCCAGCACCATGGAGTAGGAGCAGGCCCGCAGCTCGGGGATGTCCAGCCTCTTCAAATCGGCGCGGGTTCCGTAGAGGCCGTTCATCAGAATATACCCGTAAACTGAGGGGGGGAGGTACTCCGCCCCCTTCTCCTCCGCCAGCAGCTCCCGCAGGCGGGTGGAGGAGATGTCCACCAGGCCGGGCAGGGTGACGGTGGTAATCCTCGCGCCGGGGAAGGTCTTTTCCAGGTGTTCCCGCTGGGGGGCGAAGACCGATTCCCCGTCCTGCTCGGTGCGGCCGAAGGCACACACGCCGGCCAGCTCCAGGATGCGCTCCGGCTCGTGCCAGAGGTGGAGGGTGAGGAACATGTCCGTCCCCATGAGCAGCCACAGCTCCGCGCCGGGATACGCCTCTTTCAGCTGGGCCAGGGTGTCGGAGGTGTAGCTCTTGCCCGTCCGGTCCAGCTCCAGGCTGGACACCTCCACTTTCTCAGGCAGCAGCAGCGCGTCGGCCAGCTTGGCCGCCATGGCCAGCCGACGCTCCGGCTCCGGGGTGCCCTCCGGCAGCTCCTTGTGGGGGGGGATGGCCGCCGGGATGATAAGCAGCTTATCCAGACCCAGCACGGCTACCGCTGTCCGGGCCGCCGCCAGATGCCCCAAGTGGGGCGGGTTGAATGTTCCGCCAAAAATACCGATTTTCAATGGAAACACCGCCTTTGCAGATTTTCTCCAAAGCCTTCCCCCTTCCAGGGGGAAGGTGGCATTTGCGAAGCAAATGACGGATGAGGGTGCCGGCGTTAGAAGTACTGCGTTCCCGCCCCGCCCCCTCATCAGTCAGCCTTCGGCTGACAGCTTCCCCCCTGAGGGTGGAAGCCTTTTTCCTAAATCCGGGGCCGCTTCTTCTCCTGTACCAGCACAATCTTATCCTTTTTGTCCTTCTTATGGCTTGGACGATACAAAACAAATTTTGTTCCAATTACCTGGACAATTTCACTCCGGGTGAGGGGGGCCAGCTCCTCCGCCGCCTCCCGGGGGGAGAGGAGGGAGTTCTCCAAAACTCTGCCCTTGATGAGCTCCCGGGCCTCCAGGGCGTCGTTGGCCTGCTTCACCAAGTTGTCCCCAATGCCGTCCTTGCCCACGATCAGAATGGTGTCGATATTATTTGCCAGGCCCCGCAGCTGGGCCCGCTGTTTGCTTGTTAAATCCATATTTTATCCTCGTTTTCGGCAATTTCTGTAGGGGCGCACATTGTGCGCCCGTTGAAAGAGATGTGCAAACCCGGCGGGCGCACAATGTGCGCCCCTACATTCACCTCAAATACTCCTCCAGCTTCACTTTGAAGGCCTCCAGCGCCTTGCCCCGGTGGGAGATGGCGTTTTTCTCCTCGGCGGTGAGCTGGGCGAAGGTCTTTTTCAGCTCCGGGACGAAAAACACCGGGTCGTAGCCGAAGCCGCCCTCCCCCATGGGAGCGTAGGCGATGGTGCCGGGGCACTCCCCCCGGGCGGACAGTACGTCGCCGTTGGGGAAGCAGCAGGTGATCACGCTGACAAATTTCGCCGCACGGGTCATCTGACCCCGCATGTTCTCCAGCAGCATCCGATAGCGGTCCTCGTCGCTCAAATCCTCGCCGCCGTACCGGGCGGAGTACACTCCCGGGGCTCCGTTGAGGCAGTCCACGCACAGGCCCGAGTCGTCAGCGATGGCGGGCAGGCCGCTGGCCTCCATCACCGCCTTGGCCTTGAGCAGGGAGTTTTCCTCAAAGGTGGTTCCCGTCTCCTCCACCTCCAGGTCCACCCCGGCCTCCGCCTCGGAGCAGACCTCAATCCCCAGATGGGACAGAATGTCGTTCATCTCCACCAGCTTCTTCTGGTTCTTGCTCGCCAGTACCAGCTTCATACAGGCTTCCCCCTTATTCTACCATATTTTCTCTTTCTGTCTATTGATATTGTGTTAAATTTTTGGATTTGTGCATAGGCTCCCTCTCTGAGGGAGCTGTCAGCCCGAAAGGGCTGACTGAGGGAGTTCGTTCTTGAGACACATTCCTCTTGGACGGACTCCCTCCGTCACGGGCTCCGCCCGTGCCACCTCCCTCAAAGAGGGAGGCTTTTTAAATCAGCGCCTGGGCAAATTCCTGGGCATCGAAGGGCTTCAAATCGTCGATGCCCTCGCCCACGCCGGCGTATTTCACGGGGACACCCAGCTCCTTGGCGATGGCGATGGCGATGCCGCCCTTGGCAGTGCCGTCCAGCTTGGTGAGGACGATGCCGGTGATACCCGCCGCCTCCTTAAACTGCTTGGCCTGGATCAGGCCGTTCTGGCCGGTGGTGGCGTCCAGAACGAGGAGGGTCTCACGGGCGCAGCCGGGCAGTTCCCGGTCGATTACCCGGGAAATTTTGTTCAGCTCGTTCATGAGATTCTGCTTGTTGTGGAGCCGGCCGGCGGTGTCCACCAGGACCACGTCGGAATTGCGGGCTTTGGCGGCGGACATGGAGTCGAAGACCACGGCGGCGGGGTCGGCCCCCTCCTGCTGCTTGATGATGTCCACCCCCGCCCGGTCGGCCCAGATGGTGAGCTGGTCGGCGGCGGCGGCCCGGAAGGTGTCGGCGGCGCAGAACAGGACCTTCTTCCGCTGGTCCCGGAGCTGGTGGCCGATTTTGCCGATGGTGGTGGTCTTGCCCACGCCGTTCACCCCGATGAACAGCACCACGGCGGGTTTGGTGGACAGGTTCAGGGACAGCTCCCCGGCGCTGAGGACGTCGGCAATCACCCGGACCATCACCTCCCGGGCCCCCTCCACCGTCTTGACCCCCTCCGAACGTACCCGGCGGCGCAGCTCCTCCACCAGCTCCAGGGTCACGTCCATGCCGGTGTCGGCCAGAATCAGGGACTCCTCCAGCTCGTCATAGAAGTCGTCGGTGAGCTCCGAGCCGAAGCCGGCGAAAATGTTGATTTTTTTCAGCTTGTCAAAAAAGCCCATGGTTTGCTCCCTCTCTTACCAGTTCTCATTTTTCGCCCCGCATCGGGGGCACTTGGGGTAGTCCATCTCGTACAGGGTCCCGCAGCCGGGGCAGCGGGTCTGGGCAATGCTCCCCGGCTCCTCCCCAGCATCGTCGAAGAAGTCCCCCCGGAAAAATTCCAGCTTTCCGCACTTGGGACAGGTAAAGATCGCCGTCTCCAGCGCCCCGGCCAGCAAATTGCCCAGGTCGCCCAGCAGCCAGCCGGTCTGGCCTAGCTGTATCTTTTCCCGTGCGACAAATTCCATCTCCACGCCGCAGCGCAGACACTTCAATTTATCCACTATTCCACCTTCTTCCCACAGTATGGGCAGAACTGCCCCCATTGGAAGCTGTCCGGCAGCTCTTTGCCACAGTGGACGCAGAAGCTGGGGGCCTCCGTATCTCCGCCGGAGGGCACGCTCTGGCTGCTCTGGACGCTCTGCACACCCCCGACCGGCTGCTTGGGGATGGCCTGATCCAATCCCCAGAAGATAAGCTTGATGCTGATGAACAGCACCACAATCAGCACAATGCCGCCAAGGATTACTTTCCAGTCGCCTGTTTTTTTCTCGTTCACGGTTTTTCCTCCAAACTCTCCCGTCCCCCGCAGGGCCAAAAGCCTCCTTTGGAAAGGAGGTGGCTGGCCGAAGGCCAGACGGAGGATTGCATTTTGCGCAGCAAAATATATGAAATAAACAAGGTTTTGCAGACCTATGCTTGCTTTGCACATTTCGCCTGCTGCGAAATACAATCCTCAGTCAGCCTGCGGCTGACAGCCCCTTTCCAAAGGGGCCTTTTTCGCTGCGGCGGGACGGGGGTTACCGGATATTCAGCTCTTTCTCCACGTCGTTGAGGTTGATGGTCAGCATTCGGCTTACACCCTGCTCCTGCATGGTGACGCCGTAGAGGACGTCGGCCTCCTCCATGGTGCCCCGGCGGTGGGTGATGACGATAAACTGGGTCTTGGCCGACATATTGCGCATATAGTGGGCAAAGCGCACCACGTTGCTGTCGTCCAGGGCGGCCTCGATCTCGTCCATCACCACGAAGGGGGTGGGGCGCACCTTTAAAATAGCAAAGTACAGGGCGATGGCCACGAAGGCCTTTTCGCCGCCGGACAGCAGGGTGATGATTTTCAGCGCCTTGCCCGGGGGCTGGACCTTGATCTCAATGCCGCAGTTGAGGATGTCGTCTGGGTCCTCCAGCTCCAGGGTGGCCTTGCCGCCGCCGAACAGCTCCAGGAAGGTCTGGCCAAAGGCCTCGTTGATGGTGGCAAACTCCCGCTGGAAGATGGTCTTCATCTCGTTGGTGATGCCGGCGATGATCTCCTCCAGCTCCTTTTTCGCCTTGTCCACGTCGTCCCGCTGGTCGGTGAGGTAGGTGTATCGCTCGTTCACCCGCTGGAACTCCTCGATGGCCCCCACGTTCACATTGCCCAGCCCGGAGATGGACCGTTTCAGCTCAGCAATGCGGCGGCTGGCCTTCTGTACCGACTCGATCTCCACCCGCTGCTGGCGGGCGGCCTCGTGGCTGAGTTCGTAGGTCTCCCACAGCTTATCCAGGAGCTGCTTCTCCTCCATGGAGGCGGACACCCGCCGCTGGTCCAGCCGGGAGACCTCCCCCTCGGTGCGCAGCAGCTCCTCATTCAGCGACTGGCTCTCCCGGGTAGCCTTCACCCGCTGGCCCTCCAGGTCCAGCTTCTCCTGGTTCAGCCGGGAGATGGACTCGTTCTGCCGTTCGTTCTCCCCCTTCAGGGCGGCCAGGGTTCCCTCCTTCTGGGCAATCTCCCGGGTGAGGTTCTCGTTTTTCTCCTCGTAATCGGCCATGAGGGCCCGGTTCTGGTCCCGGTCGCCGGCCATGCTGGCCTTCAGGTCCTCCAGCTCGGCCAGGCCGGACCGGGTGGCCTCCCGCTCCGCCTCCAGGGCGGCCTGGGCCGCAGTGAGGGCGGCCACCTCCTGGGCGATGCGGGCGGACCGCTCCTGTACCTCGCTCTGGCCCCGGGCCTTGCCCTCGGCCTCGCTGCGCAGGGCGGCGGTCTCCCCCTCCAGGGTCTGGATGCGGGCCCGGGCCGCCTGGGTGTCGGCCTCGATCTGGGCGGAGCGGCTTTTCAGCTGCTCCAGCTCCTCCCGGTGGCCCTCCTGCTGGCGCTCCAGGTCGGCGGCCACGCTCCGGCGGTGGGACAGCTCGCCCTCCGCCTTGAGGATGGCGTCCTCCCATTGACGCAGCTGGGCCTGGGCGGTCTCCAGCTCGTAGGTGGCGGCGGTGGACTCCCGCTCCGCCTCGGCCAGGGCCTTTGTCCCCTCGGCCACCCGGGTGCGGATGTCCCCCAGCTGGCTGTTCAGCCGCTCCAGCTCGTTGGCACGGCTCAAAATTCCGGCGCTGCGGCTGGCCGAGCCGCCGGTCATGGAGCCGCCGGGGTTGAGGACCTGGCCGTCCAGGGTGACGATGCGGAACTTATAGCCGTATTTCCGGGCGGCGGCGATGGCATGGTCGATATTTTCCATGACGGCCACCCGGCCCAGCAGGTTGGAAAAGACATTTTGATATTTCGGGTCGAAGGAGATGAGCCGGTCGCCCACCCCTACGAAGCCGGGCTCCTTTTCCAGGGCGTCCCCCTCCCGGAGGAAGCCCGGGCGGATGGAGCTGAGGGGCAGAATGGTGGCCCGGCCCCCGTCCCGGCGCTTCAGGTACTGGATGACGGCCTTGCCGTCCTCCTCCCGGTCCACCACGATGTTCTGCATGGCCCCGCCCAGGGCGGTCTCGATGGCCACGGTGAAGCGGTCCGGGACCTTTAACAGGTCGGCCACCGGGCCGTGGATGTTGTGGAGGGCGCCCCGCTGGGCCTCCCCCATCACCAGCTTCACCGCCTTGGTGTAGCCCTCGTGCTCCTTCTCCATCTCGGTAAGGAGCCTGATCCGGGAGGTGAGGGCGTTCTCCTCCATTTGCAGCTTCACCTGGGCGTCCTTGGTCTGGTCCCACTTCTTTTTGCGGCTGTCCATTCGGAGCTGGTAGCCCTGGATCACATTCTTGACCGCGTCCCGCTCCTCCACCGCGTCGTCGTACCGGCGTTGGGCAGTCCGGGCCTCCTTCTGGGCCTCTGTGAGGCGGTCCTCCAGCTCGTTGCTCTCCTTGCGGACCGCGCCGTCCCGGTCCATGACCTCCTGGGCGGCGGCGGCCAGGGCGGACAGCAGGGCCTTGGCCTCGGCGGCCCCGGCGGTGCCCAGGTCGGCCTGACTGCGCAGCGCCTCCAGCTCCTTGGCCAGGGTGCCCGCCGAGCGGGCGGCCTCCTCCGCCTCACGGCCCTTGGCGGCCAGGGCAGACCGCCCCGCCTCCAGCTGGGTCTCGATCTCGGCCAGACGGGTTTTCCGCTGGCCGATCTGTTGGTCCAGGGAGCCCTCCCGGCCCTCCTGCTGCTCCAGGTCGGCCCGGATGCGCTGGGCCGACTCCAGGTTGTGCTGGATGCTGCTCTTTAACACGGCGATGGCCGACTCCAGCTCGTTGGTCTTGGCCTGACGGCCCTGCATCTCGAAGCGGAGGCGGTCGGCCTCCACGTCCTTGCTCCGCATCTCCTCGGAAAACTGCTCGGCGGCGGCGTAGGCCTTCTCCTGGGCCACCTTGACCTCCTCCCGGCGGCGGGCGGCCTCCTGGTAGTCGGCCTCCAGCTTGATGTTGTTGGCCCGGATGCGCTCCAGGGTGTCCAGCCAGACGGAAATCTCCAGCCCCCGCAGCTCGTCCCGGAGGACCAGGAACTTTTTCGCCTTCTCGCTCTGCTCCCGGAGGGGCTCCACCTGCAATTCAAGTTCCGAAATTTTGTCGTTGATTCGGACCAGGTTCTCGTCGGTGCGCTCCAGCTTGCGCTCGGCCTCCTCCTTCCGGTGGCGGAAGCGGGAGATGCCGGCGGCCTCCTCGAAAACCTCCCGGCGGTCGGCGGACTTCACCGACAGAATTTCGTCGATGCGGCCCTGGCCGATGATGGAGTAGCCCTCCCGGCCCAGGCCGGTGTCCATAAACAGCTCGTTCACGTCCTTGAGGCGGACGGACCGGCGGTTGATGTAGTACTCGCTCTCGCCGGAGCGGTAGTACCGCCGGGTGACCATCACCTCGGACTCCTCCCGGTCGAACAGGTGGGTGGTGTTGTCCAGCACCAGGGAGACCTCGGCGTAGCCCGTCTGCTTGCGTTTGGCGGTGCCGCCAAAGATGACGTCCTCCATCTTGCCCCCCCGCAGGGCCCGGGTGGACTGCTCCCCCATCACCCAGCGGATGGCGTCGGAGATGTTGGACTTGCCCGACCCGTTGGGGCCCACAATGGCGGTGATATCCTCGCCAAAGGTGAGCACCGTCTTGTCCGGGAAGGACTTGAAGCCCTGGATTTCCAATGCTTTTAAATACAATCAGGCCACCTCGTATCTGTTATGGGGCGGACCGGCCGCCCCCATGTAACCATACTGATAGATGTTACATTATACCAAAAGTCTGAAAAAAATGCAATTGTCATTTCACCTTTGGCGTAAAAAACGAAACCTCCGGTTTTCACCAGAGGTTTCGCTCTTATTTCCGTTACGCCTTCCCGGCCTTGCTCTCGGCCTTTGCCGCGGCCTTGGCGGGGGGCTCTACCCCCTTGGCGGTGTTGACGGCCTGGACCACGCCCCGGTCCTTGGCCTCCTTGGCGTGCTTCTCCACATCCAGCTTGTTCTTAGGGCTGCGCACCAGACAGCCCGCGCCCTGGACGCAGCCGCCCTCGCAGGCCATGCCCTCGATAAAGTTGCCCTCGAGACGGCCCACCTTCAGCTTCATCAGGGCCATCTCGCAGGCGGCGGTGCCGCTGCAGGGGATGGCCTTCACCTCGAAGCTGGAGCCCTTCTCCTTCAGGGTCTGGACCACCGCCTCGGCCACGCCGCCGCTGCGGGCGAAGTTGCGGCCGTAGCCGCTGGCCTCGTCCAGCTCGGCCTCCGCCAGTTTCTCCAGGTCGATGTCCCGGGACTGGAACAGGGCGAACAGTTCCTCGTAGGTGAGCACGCAGTCGATGGCGTTCATGGTGCGGCCCAGCTGGAACTCCTTCTTCTTGGCCACGCAGGGGCCGATGAATACCACCTTGGCGTCGGGCTCCTTCTCCTTGAGATGCAGGCCGATCATGACCATGGGGGAGGGTGTGTGGGAGACGTACTGGTTCAGCTCGGGGTGCTTCTTCTTCACGTAGCCCACAAAGCCGGGGCAGCAGGAGGAGGTGAGCACGCCCTTCTCCACCAGCTCCTCAGACTCCCGGTCGGCCACCATGTCGGCCCCCAGGGCCACCTCGGCCACGCCGGAGAAGCCCAGCTGTTTGATACCGGCCACCACCTGGCCGTAAGTAGCGGGGGCAAACTGGCCGGCGATGGAGGGGGCGATTACCGCGTAGGTCTTGTAGCCCCAGTGGGCGCCGCCCTGAAGCATCTGGATGGCGTCCACAATCCAGGACTTGTCCTGAATGGCGCCGAAGGGGCACTGGTAGACGCAGTTGCCGCAGGAGATGCACTCATTGATGTCGATGGACGCTTTCTTGTCCGGGCCCATGGAAATGGCCTTGGCGGGGCAGCCCTTCTCACAGGGGCGCTGGTTCTTCACAATGGCGCTGTACTGGCAGGCACTGAGACACTTGCCGCAGTTGATACATTTGCTGTGGTCGATGCTGGCCCGGTGGTTGACGATGGTGATGGCGTCCTTGGGGCAGGCGTGGACGCAGCGGGTGGCCAGACAGCCCCGGCAGGAGGCGCTCACCGTCATCTCGGTGACGGGGCACTCGTCGCAGGCGATGGGCAGCACCTCCACCACGCTGGGGTTGGTCTTGTCGCCACCCATGGCCATCTTCACCCGGCTGTTGATGATGGCCCGCTCCTTGTAGATGCAGCAGCGCAGGCTGGCCTCGGGGCCGGGGATGATCTTCTCGGGCACGTCCAGGATGCCGGTCTGAAGCCGGTCCTCCCAGGTCAGACGGGCCACCTCGGTGAGAACAGAGGTCTTCAGCTCTTGAATTTTTGTTTCAAAAGTGTGCATGGGTACGCTCCTTCCTCAATATCCGTTACGGCGGTATTTCTTGCAGTTTATGGAGGTTTTTCCTGCAAAATGCAGGATTTCTTTCATTTCGCCCCCCATTCTACTCCGGGGACAACGCTGTGTCAAGAGACATTTTACACCATTCCGCCCCCTTTGACCAGCCCCTTTTAGCGTTTATTACAGTAGGGGGTCCTCACCGGTAAAAATATCGCCAGCCGTCCCCGGTCTCCACCCGGCCCAGGGTGACGCCCATCACCTGTTCCAGGGCCTCTCCCCGGTACAGCTCCTCCGGGGTGCCCAGCTGACAGACCCGTCCGTCACACAGCAGGGCGGCCCGGTGGGCGCAGCGCAGGGCCAGGGTCAGGTCGTGGAGGACCATCACCACCGCCCGGCCCTCCTCCGCCAGCCGGCGGGCCAGGGCCATCACCTCCAGCTGACAGCCCACGTCCAGGTAGGTGGTGGGCTCGTCCATGAGGATGGTCTCTGTGTCCTGGGCCAGGGCCATGGCCAGATAGACCTTCTGCCGCTGGCCGCCGGACAGCTCCGCCAGCGGCCGGGAGGCCAGCTCTGCTGCCCCCACCCAGTCCAGGGCCCGCTTCACCATCTCGTGGTCCTCCCGCCGGTAGCGCCGGGGGTAGGACAGGTAGGGGAACCGGCCGTGGAGGACCATCCGTCCGGCGGTGATGTTGGGGGTGGTCCGGGACTGGGGCAGATAGGCGACTTTTTGGGCTATTTCTTTGGCGTGCAGGCGTTCCAGGGGCACGCCGTCCACCAGCACCTCCCCGCCGGCCTTGGGCAGCAGGCCATTGGCCGTCCGCAGGAGGGTGCTCTTGCCGCAGCCGTTGGGACCGATTACTGCCAGCACCTCGCCGGGGCGGAAGTCCAGACTGGTACTCTCCAGCACCGGGCGGCCGGGGTAGCCGGCCCGGAGGTTTTTCAGCTCAATCACAGACCGCCGCCCCCTCTCCGCTGCTTCAGCAGCAGCCAGATGAAGAAGGGGCCCCCCGCCAGGGAGAGCACCACCCCCAGGGGCAACTCGAAGGGGGCAAAGATGAGCCGGGAAGCCAGGTCGCAGGCGGTGAGCAGCAGCCCGCCCCCCAGGGCGGAGGACAGCAGCAGGAAAAAACTCTCCTCCCCCACCGCCCGGCGCATGATGTGGGGCACCAGCAGGCCCACAAAGCCCAGCAGGCCGGCGAAGCTCACCGCCGCCCCCGCCAGGGCGGCCGCCAGCATAAGCAGGAGCAGCCGCAGCCACTTGGCGGGCAGGCCCAGGCTCTGGGCGGTCTCCCGGCCCAGCAGGAGCAGGTCCAGCTCGTTGGACAGGGACAGGGCAATCAGCAGCGCAATCAAAATAACCCAAAAAGCCGGGGCCAGCCGGGCCATGGACAGGTTTTTCACCCCGCCGATGCGGAAGTCGGTGTAGCCGCTGAGGGCGTCTGGGACGAAGGTGACCACAGCGTCGATGCCCGCGCTGAAGATGCTGGACATGGCCACCCCAGCCAGCACCAGGGTAATTCGGGCCGCCCCCGCCCGCTCGGCGATGAACAGCACCAGCAGCACCCCCGCCAGCGCCCCCAGAAAGGCGGCGATGGGGGTCCACCGCACCGCCCCGGGGGCCAGGGCGCAGCACAGGGCGGTGGCCAGCCCCGCCCCAGAGTTGACGCCGATCACATTAGGGGCGGCCAGGGGATTGTTCAGCACCCCCTGGATGATGACCCCGGCGCAGGCCAGGGCCGCTCCCGCCAGCAGACAGCCGCACAGCCGGGGCAGGCGGGCGTAGAGAACGATGGAGACCGTTGTGCCGCTCCCACGGCCCAGCAGGGCGGCCATTACCTCTCCCGGCGGGATGGGCACCGCCCCGAAGGCCAGGCTGGACACCGAGGCCAGCGCCACCAGCGCCGCCAAGGCGGCGATCAGGCCATAGCGGCCCTTATTCCCCACAGAGGATATCCGCAAGCTGTTCATAGGCATCCCCCCACAGGGCGTTGGGCTTTAAGCTGTACATTCTCCGCTCCAGGATATGGAACCGTCCCCCCTCCACCGCGCTGAGGGAGGCCCAGGCGGGGTTGGACAGCAGACTCTCCTCCAGATTGGCCCGGGCGGCCGCCTCGTCGGTGCCGTGGTAGACGGCGAAGATGTAGCCCGGGTCGAGCTGGAGAATGGCCTCCAGGCTCAGGTCCTCCAGGAGAGAATCATCCCCGTCGGCGATGTTGAGACAGCCCAAATCCTTCAGCATGGGGCCCAGCACGTTGTCCTCGCTGTTTTTCACCTTGACACTGCTGCCTGACACCTGGATGGTGAGCACCGTGGGGATATAGTCGTAGACGGCCCGGCGCTGCACAGCCCCGTCCACCTGCGCCTTGACGGCGGTGCCGTAGGTCTCATAGTTCTCCGGGTGGCCGGTGAGCCGGGTGAACAGCTCCAGCAGGTTCAGGTAGTCCTGGAAGGAGGACACGTCAAAGTAGGCGGCGGGGATGCCGGCGCGTTGGAAGGTCTCCTGCAATTCCAGGTTGGAGGGGGACAGGCTGCTGGCAATCACCAGGTCGGGCTGGGCTCCCAGCACCAGCTCCACATTTGGCTTCATGGGGGAACCGATGTTGACGGTATCCTCCGGCAGGTCCAGGGCGTAGGACTCCCAGGCGTCGTTGGCGGTGGCGGCCAGGACGTCCT
Organism: uncultured Oscillospiraceae bacterium; assembly: GCA_910585815.1. GTDB lineage: Bacteria > Bacillota > Clostridia > Oscillospirales > Oscillospiraceae > Lawsonibacter. The sequence continues at coordinate 22,771 of CAJUFJ010000031.1, forward strand.
CCCCCCCGGCCAGCACCCACACGTCGGCAAAGCTGCCGATCATCACCACTGCACGCTGGGGCGGGTCGATGGAAAAGTCCTGGCCCAGGGCATCGGTGAAGGCGATTTTTTCCACCTCCGAGGGTGTGGCCGCCGGCTCAGACTGAGCGGGGGGCTGGGCCGTCTGCCCGCAGGAGGCCAGCAGAAGGGTGAGGAGCAATAGCGTGATAAAAATGCGTTGTTTCATGGTTTGATATCCTTTTTTCGTAGGGCGCGACGACCCGGCGCGCCGTTTTGTTTTAGGGCGGCGTGCCCGGTGGTCACGCCCTACACGCAGATTTGGTGCAATATTGGTGTAGGGGCGGACATTGTTCGCCCGCTGCTCCGGGTTTTGCTTTCGGGGGTTCGTTGCGGGCGCACAATGTGCGCCCCTACAGAGCATCCCCCGGCACGGGGCATAAAATCAGCAGCAGTCCCAGTTGTAGAGCACCCGGCTGAAGTCCAGCTTTTCCAAATCCGTCCGGGCAATGAAGAAATTACACACGCCGCAGTCCCCCCAGAGGATGGGGTTGCCGCCGTCCTCGTCCCGCATGGAGTCGATTTGGAGCAGCAGGGTGTCGAAGGGGCTGTCCTCGGTCCGGGGGTCCTCCTGGGTAAAGCTGGGGTAGCCCAGCATCCAGTGGCCGCCGTTCATGCAGCCGTCGTCGGTCTCCTGGAAGGACTCGAACAGCTCGTCATAGGCGTCCTCGTCCAGAAACTCGTAGGATTCCTTCTCCCCCATGTCCACCCCCATCACCGCCTGGACCGCCGCCCGGAAAGCGTCTTCAAAGACAAAGGAGCAGTCGTTGGCGAAGCTGTCCTCCCGCTCCGCATAGATGGCCAGCTCCGCCTCCAGGGGACTGGTTCTGTAGTCGTTCACCAGGCCGGGGACGCCCAGGGCGGACACCTGGTCCGGGGTGACGCTCCCGTCAATTTCGGGGTGGTAGACCACCCGGTAATTCTTCTGGTCCGGGGCGTAGGCGAAGTTACAGCCGAACATCTCGTCCAGCCCGATGAAAAACTGGAGCAGGCCGGCTTTGGGAAAGGGCTTGTCCATATCCTCTGCCCCGAAGTTGATCTGGGCCAGCAACTGCATAGGCTGGCCCTTCTCGTCCGCCGGGTAGGGCTGGCTCAGGTCCCAGTAGGGCAGGCCGCCGATTTTGCTGTCGGTCAGGCCGGGGGTCTTCCCCCGCTGGACCCGCAGGCGGTAGGCGGGGACTTTTGTCCGGGCCTTAATGTCCTCCAGCAGGGCCTCCAGGGGGACGTCCCCCTGGTAGGGCTTCTTCCGGGGCACCGGCCGGGCGGATTGGACCGGGTTGTGCTCCTCAGCGAGGTAGGGGGAAAAGTCCACCTTAGCGCTCAGCCCATCCAGCAGTTCCGTATGGATCAGCTGTTTTTTCTGCGGCAGACGCACATACCGCAGCTTGGGCAGCTCGCTCAGCAGAGAACAGTCCCAAAAGTTCGTTTCCCCCGCGTCCAATTTTTTCAACAATTTACAGCTTTTCAGAAACGCATAATCCTTATGGCTAAAGCCCCAGGGGAAAATCAGGGTGTGCAGCTTGGGCAGCTCCACCAGCAGGTCGAAATTCCCGGTCTCGATCTCCAGCCAGTCCCCGACCCGGTTGCCGTCCCGCCAGAGGCCGATATCAGGCCATTTTTTAATGGCCTTCACCTTTGTCAGGTCGTAGGGCTTGTTGGGAAAGCCTGCCGCCGCCTCAATGGCCTTCAACAGCCTTGGGTCTATCTTTTTTATGTCCACAAGAGCGCCTCCTTAAAAGCAAGGGCGGCCCGGCCGGGCCGCCCCGCGGTTTCTGTGCTTACACGTATTTGGCAATGATGGTGTCCCGGTCAGCGGCGTGGTCCGCCGACCACTGCTCCCAGCGCTGTCCGGCGGCGGCGGCCGCTTTGCCCAGCTCCACCAGCAGGGCGGGCAGGTCGGCCTCCAGGACGGTACCCACCTCCTGACCGAAGCAGGCCGCGCCCAGCTCGTCTGTGCCGTTGAGGAGCATCTTAAAGGCGGGCTGGGGCTTCTTGTCCACCAGCTTAACGCCCCCCTGGAAGCCAATCGCCCCCGCCTGATGGGCGGCGCAGCTGGAGGGACAGCCGGAGATTACGATTTTGGGCAGGGCCCCGTCGGGGACGCCGGCCTCCCGGACGGCCTGCACCACCGTCTGGAGGACGCTCTGACTGTCCCGGACACCCTGCTGGCAGGTGGCGGCCCCGATGCAGGCCACGCTGTGTTCAAACTCGGTGTACGCGCTGTCCTCAGTGGCGGCAATCACCTGCTCCGCCTTATCGGAGTCCAGGTTAATGATATACAACGTCTCATTGGGGGCGATGCGGATCTCAGCCCCGGGAATGTCTTTCAACAGCTCATAGAGCTGGCGGGGCTTCTCCACGGGCAGGATGCCCCCGATGGGGTGGTACTTTACGGCGAACATGCCGGGCTGCTTTTGAGGGATGGCCCGGGGGGATGAGGCCTCCTCCCCACCGTCCAGACAGACCCAATTGGCGGGGGTCTCCAAATCGGTGAGGTCCAGGCCGCCCTCCGCCTTCCGGGCGGCCACGTTTTTCAGGAAGGCCTCCTTCAGGCCGTCGGGGCCCAGGGTGTCCTGCATATAGCGGGTGCGGGCCTTGGCCCGGTTTTCGTAGTTGCCGTGGGCGCAGAAGGTGTCCACCATGGCCCGGACGTAGTAGAGGACCTCCCTGGGGTTCACCGCCTCGTCCACCAGCACACCCATAGAGGGCCGGGCCGCCCCCAGGCCGCCGGCGATACGCAGGGCAAAGGTGCCGTCCTCCTGGGCCAGGAAGCCCATGTCCCGGAAGGCGCTGTGGACGCTGTCGTCCCCCCCGTTGCAGAAGGCAATTTTCAGCTTGCGGGGCATCTTGATCTCCCGGCAGATGGACAGCAGGTATTTGGTCACCGCCTCAGCGTAGGGGATTACGTCGAAGGCCTCGCCGGGCTGGACGCCGGACAGGGGGCTGGCCATCACGTTGCGAGGGTTGTCGCCGCCGCCGCCCTTGGTGTAGATCTCACAGCCCACCGCCTCGGCCATGAGGGCGGGCACCTGATTGGCAGTCAGGTCGTGGAGCTGGATGGTCTCGCAGGTGGTCAGCTTCATCCGGCCCACCTGCTCCCGCTCCACCACCTCGGTGAGGAATTTCAGCCGGGGCATGGTCAGCCGCCCGCCGGGCAGGCGCAGGCGGAGCATGTGCCTGGAGGCGTCCCGCTGGGCGTAGGAGCCCAGGCCGCCGGATACGCCCTTGTAGGCCTTCCGGTCGATTTCCCCCTGGTCGAAGGCGCGGATGGTCTCCTTGAACTCCTCAATCTCTCCGCGCAAGGTATCGGTCCACTGCTTGTTCATATGGTTTTCCAGCCTTTCCCTAATTTAGTCTGTGATTCCCCGGGAAACTCCCGGCGGATTATAGATTAGTTTTCCTCATTATACCAAAAGCAAAACCGGGATACAATCCCCGAGATGTATTTTTGACAGCCGTTTTTCGCACAAAACCGCCTGTCCGGGCATAGGCTGAGGCGTAAAATTGTTGATATGGAGGGTCGCTTATGACTGCTTTGCCACATATTGAATATTTCCTGGGGGCCAACTCCCCCAGCGGCTTCTACTCCCTGTACGACCACCTGCTTCCCCCGGAACAGGCCAGAGCCATCTACATTTTAAAGGGCGGACCCGGCTGCGGCAAGTCCACCCTGATGCGTAAGGTCGCCGCCTGGGCCCAGGAGACCGGTCTGGAGACCGAGTACATTTTATGCTCCGGCGACCCGGATTCCCTGGACGCCGTCGTCTTCCCTGATAAGGCTGTTGCTATTGTGGATGGGACAGCGCCCCAGGGGGTGGTTTCATAAGTACATTTTACTTCGTATGTTTTGCTTCGCAAAACGCAATCCTCAGTCAGCCTTCGGCTGACAGCTCCTTTCCAAAGGAGCCTTTTTCCCAGCCCTAAAACTTCCAGAAAACTTTGACCTCCTGCCGACCTGTAGCTGGGTTCTTCTCTCCGATCTCGATTCGGTCAACCAATCCAACGACCAACTCCCGGGGGACCGTTTCCAGCTTTAAGAGCTCCTGGGCCCGTTCCATCAGATCGGTTCGGTCCTCTGAATGTTCCCGCTCCGTCAGTTCCTCGCTGATAGCCTCCAGCCGCCACTCCAGGCGGCTTTTTTCCTCCAAAAAAGACTGATTCAGCTCTACGAACTGTCCCTCGCTGAGGATACCGGCCACTCTGTCCAGGTACAGCGTTTTCAGCGCCTGGCTGCGCTTTTCCATTTGGGCGGACAGGCTTTTCTGCTCCTGCTCCAGCGCCTCCCGGCGGGTGTTCTTTTGCGGCTGGAGGTCTTTGGGGTCCAGCTGATAGTATGTCTGCACGTAGTAGCGGATGCGGTCGGAGATCAGGTCGATAAGCTGGTCCAGCCGCACCGAGTGCCGGGCACACAGTTTTTGACTTCCGCTGTCGGCATACAGCTTGCACCGCAGATAGGCCCGCTTGCCGTTGGAGCACTTGCTCATGGTGGAGCCGCAGTCAGCGCACTTTACTAACCCGGACAGCAGATGTGCCTCGCCAGCGCCGTCCGTTCGGGTGCGCAGCTTCAAGCCCCGCTGGACCGCCTCGAAGGTCGCCCGGTCGATGATGGCCTCGTGGGTGCCCTCCACCCGGTACCACTCGCTCTCCGGCGTGTCGATGATGACCTTGGACTTGTAGCTGACCTTCCGCCGCCGGCCCTGGATCATCACGCCGGTGTACATCTCGTTGGTCAGGATGCGGCCCACCGTCACCTTGTTCCATAGCCCGAAGTCGTTCTTGATGGGGTGGTTGCAGGTCCAGCCCCGCTCCGCCTTGTAGCGGGTGGGGTTGGGGATGCCCTGCTGGTTCAGTAGATAGGCGATGTTCTGGCGGCCGTGGCCCTCCAGTGACCACTGGTAAATTTGGCGCACCACTTCCGCTGCCTCCGGGTCGGGGATGATGTGGTTTTTGTCCACTGGGTCTTTCTGGTAGCCGTATATGGGAAAGCCGCCGATGTACTTGCCCTCCCGACGTTTCAGGTCGAACACCATGCGGACGTTTTCCGACAGGTCCTCCAGATACCACTCATTCACCAGGCCGTTGATCTGCCGGGCTTTTTTGTTGCCCTTGACCTCCGTATCGGCGTTGTCCGCCACTGCGATAAACCGGATGCCCCAGATGGGGAACAGACCGTGGATGTACTTCTCTACCAGTTCCATGTCCCGGGTGAAGCGGGATTGGCTCTTGCACAGGACAATCTCGAATTTCTTCGCTTTGGCGGCTTCAATCATGCGGTTGAAGTCGGGGCGCTGGCTGTCCACTCCAGAATAGTCCTCATCACAAAACAGGCCGTAAATATCCCAGCCGTGGTCAATGGCGTAGCGGGTCAGCAGCGACTTCTGGTTCTGGATGCTCTCCGACTCGGGCTGATGCTTGTCCTCATCCTCCTTGCTCAGTCGTGTATAGATCGCGCAAAGGATTTGTTACACCTCCTTCAAGGCGTAACTGCTCGATATCATCATACCCTATGAGCAGCCGCATGACAAGAAATTATTTTAAATGCCTTTGCCGATAAAATGGCAAAGGCTTCATTTGTGGAGTTCTTTTGTAAGCCAGGCAGTAATGACCTGGCAGATGGTTTGATTGAACGGACTGGTGTGGGGCAAATAGCGTTCGATGATAGTCAAAGCTGAATCTTTCATAAAATAGCCTCTGATAAACAGTATAAAGCAAGAATTGCAAAATATGAAAACTACTATCTTCTGACCTCACCATATAATATGACAATTTTGTTGAAAATTTCTCTGTTATAAGATATAATATATTGTAATCTACATAGGGGGGTTCAGCATGTCGGATAATTCTCTTAGAGTGAATCAGTTTAAAGCAACTCTTTGGGCTGCAGCAGATACATTACGCGGAAATATGGATCCATCAGAATACAAACAAGTTTTTCTGGGACTTATTTTTTTAAAATACATTTCGGAGCGTTTTGAACGCAAGTATGAAGAGCTCAAGTCCGAAAATCTCGGATATGAGAATAATAAGGACGAATATACCAGCTGCGGTATATATTTTATCCCTTCTAATGCCAGATGGAGTACCATTATGGAACACTGTGATACTCCTTACATTGGACAGTACATTGACGATGCCATCCGCTATATTGAAAGAGATAATCCAGAATTAAAAGGCGTTCTGCCGAAATATTATGCACGTGCAGAGTTAGACCAAAATAGACTGACAACTCTAATGAGACAATTCGATACATACCTTGACACAGAAGCAGACAGTGATATGCTCAGTGTTGCCTATGAATATTGTCTGGCCAAATTTGCGGAACAAGAGGGCCGACGTGCGGGAGAATTCTATACGCCCGCAGGAATTGTAAACGTCTTGGTCCAATCTCTTGATATAAAGGACGGCCGTCTCTATGATCCATGCTGTGGCAGCGGCGGGATGTTCATACATGCAATCAGAGATATTATAAATCACCAAGGCAGCAAAAATGATATCTCCTGTTATGGCCAGGAAAGCAACCCCACAACGTGGAAAATGTGTCTTATGAATCTTGCTATTCATGGCATTGAGGCCGACGTAGGAAAATATAATGCGGATTCTTTTTTGCAGGATCTCCATCCCGGCTTAAAGGCAGATTTTATTCTTGCTTCCCCACCGTTTAATATGTCCGAGTGGGGAGCGGAACGGCTATGGGGTGATGTTCGCTGGCAATACGGTACACCTCCGGCCGGAAACGCAAATTATGCTTGGCTCCAGCATATGATTTACCACTCGGCTCCCGAGGGCAGAATAGGAGTTATTTTGTCAAATGGAAGCCTGACATCACAATCCGGCGGAGAGGATCAGATTCGAAAAAACATAGTCTGTGCCGATTTGGTGGAGTGCATCATTTCTATGCCAAGTCATCTCTTTTATAACACTGCAATCCCTGTTTGTCTCTGGTTTATCAACAAGGCAAAAAAGCCTTGCAGAAAAGGCAATGTTTTATTTGTTGATGCCAGAGCGTTAGCGGACACATCTGGCCGCACAAAAAAAGAATTAACTGCAGATCAAATCACGCAAATATCTAATAAACTGCGCTCCTATCGCGATGATGAGGGATATCAAGATGAAACTGGTTTCTGTGCGGCGGTCACCATTCAGCAAATTCAGGAAAATGATTTCTCTTTGGTGCCCAGCCGGTATATCAGAATCTCCAGTTCTGTGCTGAATATGGAAGAATGCCAGACAACGCTCAGCGAGCTTACACAAGAATTGAAGGATGTTCTCCACGAAAATCATCGGTTGGAATGGGAATTAAAGGAAGCCTTGGAGGAACTTGGGTATGACATATAACATGTTTTCTAACTGGGAAGAGAAAGAATTAAAGGATATCATTATCTGTAACCCAGAGGAGCACATTGAAAAGGGCAGCATTGTAAAACAAGTCAATCTGGACAAATTGGAGCCATGTCATAAGTTCATTAATGGATTTGAAGAAGTAGAATATACCGGCGGAGGAAGTAAATTTCGGAACTATGACGTACTTTTCCCCAAAATCTCCTCTGCACTTATGCGAAAAAAAACCGCATTGGTCACAATACTGAACCCAGATGAGGTGGGGGTTGGCTCTAACTGGTATATGGTACTGCGTGCGATTCCGCAAGTAACAGATCCAGATTTTCTATATTATTTGGCAATAACTCCATGGTTCCGGGAACTTGCGCTTCGAGCCTTGGAAGGTTCCTCCCGCAGCCAATATATCAACCTCCCAGTCTTTATGAAAAGTAAATTTTTCATTCCTCCTTATCAGGAGCAGTGCTCAATTACTAAATCCCTGTCGGTAATTGATCTCAAAATTCAAAAAAACAACAATGTCTGTGAACGACTTGAAGCAATACTGAAGAGGATTTTTCGGGCCTGGTTTATTGATTTTAATTTTCCAAACGATCATAATGCTCCTTATAAGCAAAACGGTGGTTCTTTCCATAGCAGTAATAGCAATCTAGGAAATATTCCAGATGGTTGGACTGAAGGGTGTCTATCCGACCTGGGAGAAATTGTTGCCGGAGCAACTCCCTCCAAAAAAATCAGTGCAAATTATACATTGGAGGAGGGGATCCCTTGGATTACGCCAAAAGATCTGTCTCAGTCAAAGGTAAAGTATATTTCTCAAGGTGCAACCAATATCACACAAGAAGGATTTGAGTCTTCTAATGTAACCCTTTTGCCAGCAGGTACAGTACTTTTCAGTTCACGTGCGCCGATTGGTTATATCGCTATTGCCGCCAACGAACTGACAACAAATCAAGGGTTTCGCTCTATCATTCCTAAAGGAGGGATTGGGAGTACCTATCTTTATTATTTGTTACTGAATAAAACTGAGGAAATTACAAATATGGCATCTGGAAGCACCTTTCAAGAGATATCCGGAGCTGAATTAAAAAAGCTTCGGGTTATCATTCCTGATGCCCATGTGCTCGATTTGTTCCAAACAAAAACAGATTGCCTGACCCGTTATCAAAAGAACTTAGAGAAAGAAAACCGCCTGTTAATCGCAATTCGGGATAATTTGTTGCCACTGGTAATGTCCGGAAGACTGTAAATCCTGTATTCACAATTCCAATCACTGCCTGACCGGGTCTTTTCCCGGCTTTCAAATACTTTGGTTATCATACAGGTTCTTTAATTTGTTAGGAGCTTCATAAAATGGATAATCAACTAGAAACTATCTTTCTGGAGCATATAGAGCTAAGAGACGTTCAGGATGAACCCTCACTCATTCCTCAGCTTGCTAAATATATGTACATAATCCATAAAATAAACCTATCCACCGCAAATAGTGAACTTAGCATGGTTCCTTTCTTTCGCGGTCAATCCGATGAAGTCTGGAATATAAACCCCAGCGTATTCCGACAAGGACACTTAAATCATGAGCATGAACTAATCCATGATGCCATACGAAAAAGCCCTAAGGAATTGGCAAAAGGCTTGACCAATTTCGAACGCTTAACGAAATTGCAGCATTATGGTCTACCCACCAGACTGCTTGATGTAACCGAAAATCCTTTGGTAGCTTTGTATTTTGCCTGTGAACACAACCCTGATCACGATGCAGCGGTGTACATAACCCATGCCTATCCATACGATCCCGATTCGAAACCGATCCAGATTCTATCCCTGATCGCACATTTGAATATAAATGGGCTCTCTCTGCGGGAGTTGTGGCTTGAGCTGGAAAATGAAAACATCAATTTCCCCCTGATCTCAACGAAACAAGCGGCCCTTCCTTTAGATGAACTAATCAATTTGATGGGCCGGAACTATTTTGTTTTGCCTAATTTGGATAATTCCCGCATTAAGAACCAGCAGGGCGCATTTCTCCTCTGTGGGTGCATTAAGGCGGTCTCACAGGATGACATACAAGATGACATCTGGAATACCGTATTTGAGAAGACGCAGGAGAATTTGTTGGAGGAATTTACCCATAAAATTATTATTCCTTCCGTATTAAAACCGGAAATACTACGAGAACTGGACCAGTATAATTTTAATGAGGCCTCCATGTATCCAGAACTGGATCACCAGATGAACTATATTGCGCATAAACGTCTACAACCACTCATCCTGTTTCACCAGCCAGACGCAGACGGCGAGCCAGACGCGGACGACGAAATTGATTTTACACCGTCGAACACTATTGATATTTCTTCCGAGGCCCCAAAAGAATTCACTAAGCCCAGAGCCGATGTCCCCATAGAACTCCACAGTATTATATCTAACTATATCTATGACACGGCAACAGCAGACACTGTTTATCAAATATTTTTGAAAAGCGCCAATATCGACTGGCCCATCCGCAAACAGCTACAGGCTGGTATCTCACGAAATATCGCTCGCTATTTGCAGGAAAGTGGATATCACCAGACAATTCATGAATGTTCATCCGTTGCAAAATCTATCGTAGACGATGCTGTCCGTGTTAATAACAGCACCCAGTAGAATGGGCTGCAAGTGGTATAAACGCTTTCTTTAACTCTAAAATCCTCAATATTTTCTCCCATATCTATATCTATCACTAATAGATTCAATTTCAAGCAACTGCAGCAACTTATCTCGCTCATTTTGGATATCCCCATTGACTACCGATTCCAGCAGTCCGTTGAGCATCTGCCCCACCTCCGGGCCCGGTGTAATCCCCGCTGCGATCACATCCCTACCGTTCACTGCTAAATCTTTCAGGGTAAAGCACTGGTCCTGGGCGATGATCTCCTCAGCCTTTGCTTTCATCTTCTCCAGCTCCGCCAGACGATCTTTTACAAGCTCATACGCCTGTCCCATTCCGTCCGTCCGTTTGACCTCCAGAAGCTGAAAAAAGGCCTCTGGTCCCAACCTACCTAGCCATTTGCGGATGGAGCGGTCCCGATATGGAATCTGAACATCGTGGTGCTCCACCAAAGTGACCACCCGCTCTCGGGTCCTGTTGTCAAATTTCAGCGCCCGGAGCATCTGGTCGGCCAGCTTGGCGCTGACGGCGGGGTGGCCATAGAAGTGGTCGATTCCGTTTTCATCGGTGGATTTGCAGTTGGGCTTACCGATGTCGTGGAGGAGCATGGTCAGCCGGAGCATCAGGTCAGGCGGAGCCGCCTCCACCGCGTGGATGGTGTGCTCCCAGCCGCCCCAGCAGTGCCAGGGGGTGTTCTGCTCCAGGGTGACCAGCGGCCACAGCTCCGGCCAGAATTGGCAGAACACATCCGGATACTGCCGCAAAATATCCCCGACCTTGCCCCCCACCAGCAGCTTGCACAGCTCCACATTGATTCGCTCCGCCGCCACATGCTCCAGCATGTGGCGGTTTTCATGGATGGCCTGGGCGGTCTTTTCCTCGATCTCATACCCGAACACCGCCCCAAACCGTAGGGCCCGCATCACCCGCAGGCCGTCCTCCTGAAAGCGCTGATTGGGTTCCCCCACACAGTGGATCAGGCCAGCCTGAATGTCCGCCTCACCGCCGAAGGGGTCCTGCAAACTGCCGTCCAGCCCCAGGGCGATGGCGTTCATGGTAAAATCCCGACGGGCCAAGTCGGCCTCCAGGCTGGAGACGAACTCCACATAGTCTGGGCGACGGCTGTCGGAGTAGGGACCCTCGGTGCGGTAGGTGGTAATTTCGTAGGACTCATCCTCCGCCAGTACGGTGACGGTGCCGTGCTTCAGCCCGGTCTCAATGATCCGGTGGCCGGCGAAGCAGGCCTCCGTCTCCTCCGGACGGGCAGAGGTACAGATATCCCAGTCATGGGGCTCCACGCTCCGGAGCAAATCTCGGACGCAGCCGCCCACAAGGTAGGCCTCATAGCCGGTGTCGTTGAGGGTCTGGAGGATGTGCCTCGCTCCGGAGGGAATGTCAAATGTCATCCCGTATCACCCTTTCGTTGACCTCCATTTGGAACGCCTCAATCCGGGTAGGTCAGGCGTCTCCGGGAGGGATGTGTGTTCTTTGGCATAATCCAGCCGCTTTTCCAAACCGTTGAGCAAATCGTAAAAAGCGGAGTTGAAAGTGTAGGTCAGTCTTTAAAAAATTGTACTCTGGCCGTTCAAGTAGATCCATGTATTTTCCTCCATGATTTAAAGATGCTCCAATATATCCTCCAAAATTTCTTGCAGTCTTTTTTCTCCTTTAAAAGAGCATTTGACGACCAGACCGTTACTGCGGAAGAAATACGGATTTCCGTTCATTTGCTGAAGCACGCTGGCTAATCGTTGTTCTACAGGCAGTGAGGTATCAATATGGACATCCTTAATATCCACCAATGTTGACGGATCAATATCCCGTACATCTATCTCCCGCAGCTTCTTCAAGTGTTCCTCTAATGTCATTTTGCATTTCTCCTATCAAATAAAGATGAGGCAATTATAGCAAAATCACATTTCGCCCACAATACTATTTAGGCACATTCCCTTATTTTAAATAATATCCAACCGGTAGAGAAACCGTTTTGTCAAACCAGTCCCAATGTCCCCCTTCTACTGCCAAAGTACGCAGTTCTTTCAGTAAAGCAACACAAAATTCTTCAAGAAGCCTCTCGTCGATCGCGTGCTGGATAATACTATTAGGCGGGGGAGAATGACGGCATTCAGCCGCAAAGAAAATATACGCCATAATGTCAAAGTATCTCTTGTCTTGAAGTCCATTTAAAATAATCGAAAAAAACTCAGATGTTTGAGATTCTCCGTAAAGTGTTAGAAGTTCCGCACATTGTTTTGCGTTATTTACAACCACATCATGACTCCAGACACCTTTTTCTACATCTATTTCGTCTTCAAACAAATAGTCAATGAAATCTTCATGACGCTTTGATAAGAGCATCTCTAATCCATAGTTCAATATACGCATTTTATAACACCTCTAGTTTAATTTAAAACAACGAGCCACTTAATCCCATGCAGCGGATTAGCGACTCCTTTTCGCAAATATAAAGTTCATTTGTGCCGGAACACTCTTCGTCAGAGTAAATGTTATCATTAGGTCAAAAGCCAGTCTGTGCTAAAGCCCTGCTTCCCATATTTGGTTGTAAAAGTTGAGCAGTTACGCCTTATTATCAAATAGCTTGTCCCCTAAAAGTGTCCTTATGGAACGACGCCCCACGTGGTGGAGCCCAAATATCCTGGGGCGGTGGAGCGATATGTCAACATGGGGGACTGCTATGACAAGGCTGCCCTCTGGCCTTTGAAGCAAGATATTATGGACTGCATGTCCGGGTACAAGGGCTGCTACCAGCGGGCCTACCGCTGTCTGGGGGCGGCGGCGGAGATTATGGAGGACCAGCGCTCCGCTCTGCTCACCGATCCGCTGGCCCAGAAGCTGGCCAAACGGGCCCGCAGCATTCTGTCCCGGGAGATCCCCCGGCAGAAGGCCAGGCAGCCCGGTCAGGTAAAGCAGCGTTTTCTGGGCGCGATCACCCACAAGGGCCCTGTGTGCCTCTATGGCACCGCTCTGGCCCGGTGCGGGCGGGTGTATGTCCTGACCGACAACTGCGGGCTGGCCCATGAGCTGCTCATCCACCTGCTGGCCGGCGCCACCGCCAACGGTTACGACACGGTGGCCTGTCCCGACCCCATGGCCCCCGACCGGCTGGCCCATCTGCTCATTCCCCAGCTGGGGCTGGCCTTCCTCACCGCCACCGCCGATCTGCCCTTCCCGGGTGAGCCCAGCCGCCGCATCCGGCTGGACACGGCCGCCGAGGGCGAGGTCCTGCGGCGCAGCCGCCCCCGGCTCCGCTTTGCCAAAAAGGTATCCGCCGCCCTGGTGGAGGAGGCGGTGTCCTCCCTGGCCCAGGCCAAGGCCATGCACGACGACCTGGAGGCCATCTACAACCCCCATGTAGACTTCGGCCTGGTGGACCGGCTGGCCCAGGACGTCTGGCAGGAGATATCCACCCTTTAACCCGCACCCGATGAAAGCCGTGCCCGGAACGCTCATGTTCCGGGCACGGCTTTCATATAATGCAGTATTGCCAAGCCCTTTTGGGGCCAAATTACTATGAATGGGAGTGCTGCCGCATGGCCAGAAAACGGGAACAAATCAAAATCTTTTTCATCCAACGAAAGTGGTGGACCGCGGCCGCCTGCCTCTGTCTGGCGGCGGTGATGTTCTACGTGGTCAACTACCCCGCCGCTGTGGGGGCCGCCGCCGCCACCCGGCAGCTGCCTATCTACTGCGTCCAGCGGGACCAGAAGCTGGTTTCCATCAGCTTCGACGCCGCCTGGGGCAATGAGGACACCCAGCAGCTCATTGATATTCTCAGCCAGTACAAGGTCCCGGCCACCTTCTTCGTGGTGGGGGAATGGGTGGATAAATACCCCGAGTCGGTGAAGGCCCTCCACGACGCGGGCCACGAGGTGATGAACCACTCCAACACCCACGCCCACTACCCCCAGCTCTCCGCCGACCAGGTGGTGGCCGACCTGAACGCCTGCAACGACAAGATTGAGGCGGTCACCGGCGTGCGGCCCACCCTGGTCCGCCTGCCCTACGGCGACTATGATGACAGCTCGGTCAACGCCGTGCGCTCCATCGGCATGGAGCCCATCCAATGGGATGTGGACAGCCTGGACTGGAAGGACCTGGCCGCCGGGGAGATTACCCAGCGGGTGACCTCAAAAGTGCAGCCAGGGTCCATCGTCCTGTTCCACAACGCCGCCCTGCACACCCCTGAGGCCCTGCCCGCCATCATCCAGACCCTGCTCCAGGAGGGGTACACCTTCGTGCCCATCTCTCAGATCATCCTCACCGGGGAATACACCATCGACCACACCGGGCGGCAGTGTCCGGCATAACGGGCCGGGGCGCCTTACCCCGCCGCCCTCCGGGCCAGCCAGAGCAGTCCGGCCAGCTGTACAACCAGCAGAAAGGGAAAGCCGAAGCGGAAATACCAGTGCCTGGTCTTGTGGCGGAAGGCCTGCATCCCCAGGACGCCCCCCAGCGCGCCGCCCAGAAGGGCGGGGAGGAACAGGGTTCGCTCCGGGACCCGCCACACGCCCCGCCGGGCTCGGCCCTTGTCCGCCCCCATCAGCAAAAAGGCGGCCAGATTGACCGCCAGCAGGTACAGACCCAGCAGCTGCCACAGCTCCTTCGACATTTCCGCCGCCCCCTTTTTCAAAATAAAATTCTCGCCTATTTTAATTATAGCGCGGTCAACCGCCTTTTTCAACAAAATTTTGTCCGCAATTTCTATGGAAAATTTTCTAAATGAACTTGCAATATCACCCAGCCATCTGTATAATATTATGCACGGTATTCCAGAAACGCGGACAATTTTTCTAGTCCAGACGCTCTCCCCACGGGGCGGCCCCACCGGGAGACGGACGTCCGGAGCGCCGTATACGCTAGAAAGGAATGATGTTTACCAATGGCTAACAAATTTTTGTACCTCTTTTCCGAGGGCAACGCTGACATGCGCAACCTGCTGGGCGGCAAGGGCGCCAACCTGGCTGAGATGACCAACATCGGTATGCCCGTCCCCCAGGGCTTTACCATTACCACCGAGGCCTGCACTCAGTATTATGAGGACGGCGAGCGGATCAACGACGATATCCAGGCCCAGATTATGGAGTATATCGACAAGCTGGAGAAGATTACCGGCAAGAAGTTCGGCGACCTGGAGAACCCCCTGCTGGTCTCCGTCCGCTCCGGCGCCCGGGCCTCCATGCCCGGCATGATGGACACCATCCTCAACCTGGGTCTGAACGAGCAGGTGGTGGAAGTGATTGCCAAGCAGTCCAATAACCCCCGCTGGGCCTGGGACTGCTACCGCCGCTTCATCCAGATGTACTCCGACGTGGTCATGGAGGTGGGCAAGAAGTACTTTGAGCAGCTCATCGACGAGATGAAGGAGAAGAAGGGCGTCACCCAGGATGTGGAGCTGGACGCCGACGACCTGAAGACCCTGGCCAACCAGTTCAAGGCCGAGTATAAGGAGAAGATCGGCGCCGACTTCCCCGCCGACCCCAAGGAGCAGCTGATGGGGGCCATCAAGGCCGTGTTCCGCTCCTGGAACAACCCCCGGGCCATTGTCTACCGCCGGATGAACGACATCCCCGGCTCCTGGGGCACCGCTGTCAACGTGCAGTCCATGGCCTTCGGCAACATGGGCGACGACTGCGGCACCGGCGTGGCCTTCACCCGCAACCCCGCCACCGGCGAGAAGAAGCTGATGGGCGAGTTCCTCACCAACGCCCAGGGCGAGGACGTGGTGGCCGGCGTGCGCACCCCCATGCCCATCCAGGAGATGGCGGAAAAGTTCCCCGAGGCCTTCGCCCAGTTCACCGACGTGTGCCAGAAGCTGGAGGACCACTACCGGGATATGCAGGACATGGAGTTCACCGTGGAGCACGGCAAACTCTACATGCTCCAGACCCGCAACGGCAAGCGCACCGCCGCCGCCGCCCTGAAGATCGCCTGCGATCTGGTGGACGAGGGCATGATCGACGAGAAAAAGGCGGTGGCCATGATCGACCCCCGCAACCTGGACACCCTGCTCCACCCCCAGTTTGACCCCGACGCGCTGAAGAAGGCCACCCCCATCGCCACCGCACTGCCCGCCTCCCCCGGCGCCGCCTGCGGCAAGATCGTCTTCACCGCTGACGACGCCAAGGAGTGGGCCGCCCGGGGCGAGAAGGTCTGTCTGGTCCGGCTGGAGACCTCCCCCGAGGACATCGAGGGCATGGTGGCCTCCCAGGGCATCCTCACCGTCCGGGGCGGCATGACCTCCCACGCCGCCGTGGTGGC
>CAJUFJ010000032.1 GCA_910585815.1 uncultured Oscillospiraceae bacterium
CTCAGTCAGCCTTCGGCTGACAGCTCCTTTCCAAAGGAGCCTTGCCCTGCGGGGGGACGTTAGGTGTGGGGCGCGACGGCCCCGGCCCGCCATCCCCCCCGTCCCCGCCGCGCGGACAAAGGCTCCCTCCCCGAGGGAGCTGTCAGCGAAGCTGACTGAGGGAGTCACCCCGGATTCGGCTGATTGAGGGAGTCCTCAAGGCCCCCGCAGACCTCCGGAGGACTCCCTCCGTCACGGCTTCGCCGCGCCACCTCCCTCTAGGAGGGAGGCTTTTCCCTGCGGGGGACGAGGGGGAGTAACAGCATAAGGGCCCGCACATCTGTGCGGGCCCTGGATTCTTATGAATTTTTATCAGAAGGCCACTCAAGATTGCTCCAGTCGATTCCGCTTTTTTTATCCCGGATAATCTCACCCTCATAGGGAACAAAAATATTCTCATAGGTGCCTTCCTGAATGTGTACTATGCTGATTGACACTCCTTTGGGCCCTACCACTGTACTGGTGACTGTATCATCGTCTATCTTTTTACGGACCGTGATATATTCCCCTTCTGTGCTTGTGCCCTCCGTCCAGGCTGATTGGCCGGAAGTACTTGGCTGAGAAGATGGCTGGGATTGTTTCTGGCAACCTGAGAAACAGACGGCCGAAGTTAAGAGTATGAATAGAAGTAGGGAAAGGCTTTGTATCTTTCTCATGGCAATATACCTCCACACCTTAAAGCTGGGAATAGAGAGCAACAATCTATAGCCTATTGGAAACGCATCCTTTTCAAGGATATATGATTATAACATATTTAAGATGATAACTGCAAGATAAAATTGATAAAGTCATCAAGTATATTACAGCACAATGCAGAAGCGGTAATCACACTTTGCATTTTCCCCTTGATATTTTGATGAAAAAATCGAAAAGGTGAGGGGAAAAACCGTCAAAAATCAGCTAGCCAAGGAGGGGCGGGGCGGCTATAATAGGTCGGAGATTTTTAAAAGGAAGGTAGCCTGTTATGACCAGAGACCTGACCACCGGCAGCCCCATGCGGCTGATTATCGGCTTTGCCCTGCCCACCCTGTTCGGGATGCTGTTCCAGCAGCTCTACAACATGGTGGACGCCATGATTGTGGGCAAACTGCTGGGCTCCGCAGCCCTGGCGGCGGTGGGCTCCACCGGCTCCGTCAACTTCTTTGTGATTGGCTTCTGCATGGGGGTGTGCAACGGCTTTGCCATCCCGGTGGCCCAGCGGATGGGGGCGGGCGAGCCCTCTAAAATGCGCCGCTACGTGGCCAACGCCGCCTGGCTGTCGGTGCTCTTTGCGGTGGTCCTCACGGTGGCCACCGGCCTGCTGTGCCGGCAGATTCTCACCGTAATGCTTACCCCGGCGGACATCTTCGCCAACGCCTACGCCTACATTTTTGTCATCTTCATGGGCATCCCCGCCACCTTCCTGTATAACCTGCTGGCCGGAGTGATCCGCTCCCTGGGGGACAGCAAGACCCCAGTCTACTTCCTGGCCCTGTCCTCGGTGCTGAACATCCTGCTGGACTTCGCCCTGATTCTGGGCTTCCAGGCCGGGGTGGCGGGGGCGGCCATCGCCACGGTGGCCTCCCAGGGGGTGTCCGGCATTGCCTGCCTGCTCTATATGAGGAAAAAATACCCCATCCTGCACATGACAAAGGAGGAGCGGCGGCTGGACCTCCACGCCTGCGGGGTGCTGTGCGCCATGGGCATCCCCATGGGCCTGCAATACTCCATCACCGCCATCGGGTCCATTGTGCTCCAGTCCTCGGTAAACGCCCTGGGCAGCCTCTATGTGGCCGCCGTGGCGGCGGGAGGCAAGGTATACCAGCTGCTGGCCTGCCCCTTCGACGCCATGGGGGCCACCATGGCCACCTACTGCGGCCAGAACGTGGGGGCCTGCCGGCTGGACCGCCTGTCCAGGGGCATCCGCGCCTGCGCCCTGCTGGGCCTGGGCTACTCGGTCGTCGCCTTCTGCGCCATGCTCCGCTTCGCCCCCCAGTGCGCCCTGCTCTTTCTGGATTCCAGGGAGCTGGACGCCGCCCTGCTTACCCAGCTTACCAGCCGGTATATCCTGATTCAGTCCGCCTTCTTCTTCCCCCTGGCCCTGGTGAATATCGTCCGGTTCTCCATCCAGGGGATGGGCTTCAGCCCCTTTGCCATCCTGGCTGGGGTGCTGGAGATGGCCGCCCGCACCGGGGTGGGGATGATTCTGGTGCCTGCCTTCGGCTACACCGCCGCCTGCTTTGCCTCCCCCGCCGCCTGGGTGTGCGCCGACCTGTTCCTGATCCCCGCCAGTGCCCTGTGCATCGCCAGACTGCGCCGGCTCTACCCCAACCAGCCCGAGGAGCTGCCTGAGACCCGGCCCGTCCCCCTGAAAGCGGGGGCCCACCGGTAAAAAAGCCTCCGTTTTCCATGGGAAAAGTCTTCCGCTGCCCTCTCAGTCAGCCTTGCGGCTGACAGCTCCCCCAGAGGGGGAGCTTGAGGGTGGTTTCGGGAAGGCTTTTTGTAAACAAATATCCCCCGGCATGGCCGGGGGGCGAGCTGCAAAAAGAAGACCTGTCCGCCGGAGCGGACAGGTTTTTTCAATCAGTCGGTGACGTAGGGCAGCAGGGCGACCTGACGGGCGCGCTTGATGGCCTCGGTCAGCTGGCGCTGATGCATGGCGCAGGTGCCGGTGGTGCGGCGGGGCAGAATCTTGGCCCGCTCGGATGTGAACCGGCGCAGCTTGGCGGCGTCCTTATAGTCGATGCACTCCACCTTGTCGGCGCAGAAGGCACAGACCTTGCGGCGCTTACGGCCCCGCATGGGCTTGTTATCGCGTTCCATAGCCATGAGATTAACCTCCTTTTACGACCTTAAAACGGTCAAAGTCAAAACGGCAGGTTGCCGTCGTCTGTTGAGAGCTCAGCGAACTGGTCGCCGTCCGCGGGGGGGGCGCCGTAACCGCCGAAGGGATCGGAGCGGGGGGCCGGGGCGGAATAGCCGCTCTGCCCGCCGCCGTAGCTGGGGGAGTAGCCGCTGCCGTCGCCGTCCCGCCGGGAGTCACCGAAATAGACGTTGTCGGCCACCACCTCGGCGCTGGTGCGCTTGTTGCCCTCCTTGTCGGTCCAGTCGCGCATCTGGAGCCGGCCCTCCACCACAGCCATGCGGCCCTTGGTAAAGTAGCGGCTGACAAATTCGCCGGTGGCCCGCCAGGCCACCACGTCGATCCAGTCGGTGCCCCGCTCGCCGGTGTTCTTGTCCTTAAAGTCCCGGTCCACCGCCAGCCGGAAGGAGGCCACAGGGACCCCCGACTGGGTGCGCCGGAGCTCAGGATCCCGGGCCAGACGGCCCATGATTACAATGTGGTTGAGCAATGCCGCGCCCTCCTTACTCGTCCTTGCAGACGATCATGGAGCGCATCACGCCGTCGGTGATCCGGAAGATACGGTCCAGCTCTGCGGGAACGGCGACGGCGGCGGTGAAGGTCATCAGCACGTAGTAGCCCTCCATCAGGTCCTGGATGGGATAGGCCAGCCGGCGCTTGCCCCACTCGTCGATCTCGGACACGGTGCCGTTTGCCTCCACCACGCCCTTGAACCGCTCCACCAGCGCCTTGATCTGATCTTCGTTCAGGTCGGGCTTCAGGATGTAGAGCGCCTCATAATTCGCATTGATTTTTGCCATGTTTTGCACCTCCTTATGGACATATGGCCCCCGGAATGCCTCCGGGAGCAAGGATTTGTCCGTCTCCGCCAGGAGACAGGCCTAATCATTATATCGGATATTTTGGAAAAGTCAAGGGTTTTTTACAAAAAAACCGCCTGTTTTTCAGGCGGTTTGGGAGAACGGGGTCAATCCAGCCCTTCCAGGCCAAAGAGGCTGGCGGGGAGGACGTCGGACAGCTCCATCAGCACCGGGTCCAGGCCGCCGTCCCGCTGGACGGCGGGGGCGCGGACCGAGCTGCGGCCGTTCAGGGGGCCGGTGGGCAGGGAGACCAGCACGCTGGGGGGGCGGTCTCCCCCCTGAACCAGCAACTTCCCCCGGTGAAGGGCGGCGATATGCCGGGCGATGGGCAGGCCCAGCCCAGCCCCCTGGCCGGGCAGGGGGAGGCCTCCGCCCTGGTCCTCCTGGAGCAGGGCGGCCAGCTGCCGCCGGCTGGGGGGCGCGCCCAGGTTGGACACCACCAGGATGGCCCAGCCGCCCCCCCGGCGCAGGGCGACCCCCACCCTGCCCTCCCCCACCGCCCGGGCGGCGTTGGAGATCAGGCCCAGCAGCAGCCTGCGCAGTAGCTCCGGGTCGCCGGGGATGAGCAGCCCCGACTCCCGGCTCCGGTACTCCAGCTGGATGCCCGACTCCCGGAGCAGGTCGCCGGCGGAGCGGATGGTGTCCCGGCACAGGCCGGCCAGGTCCATGGTCACCGGGTGGAAGGGGACCCCCTCCTCCCCGGCCGCCTGCTGCATAAATTCCAGGTTGCTGATCAGGCGGAACAGGCGGTGAAAGGTCTTGTTGAAGCCCGCAGGGGCCCCCTGACCTGGGAAGGCATCTCCCCCCGCCTCGGCCAGAATGTCCCCCAGCAGGGCCCGCAGCTGCTGGAGGGCCCCGTCCAGCTGCCACTCCTTCAGGGCGGCCTCCCGGGGACTGGGCCGGAAGGAGAGCACGCAGCCCTCCGGCCCCGACTTGCAGCTGTAGCTGTAGACGGTGTCGTCCACGACGAAGGAGCCCGTTCCCGACTCCCCCTGCTCCGGCAGGGCGATGCAGGCCGGCAGCGGAGCCCCGGGGGTGAGCTGGGGCAGATATTGGCGGGCTTTCTCATTGGAGGCAAGCACAGTGCCCCCGCGGACTTGGACCACGCTCTCGGGAAAGCTGTCCAACAGGGACTGGATGGAATCAAGCATAAATACCCCTTTACAAACTGGAGCCTTCCGGGCGCGGCCGCAAGTTTTATCTGGTTGTAGCATTCGCCGGAGCATTTCCGGCTATAACCGCACTAGTATATCAAATTTTTCCACCCACTACAATAGAAAAAGTCGAGAAATGTCGAAAAAACTGACAAAGCCCCTTCATTTGAAAGGCGGCCTTTTGCTGGTTGGCAAAATTTCGGTTATTTTTTGGCTTAAAACTATGAAAAAAAACACTAGGAAAATCAATATCTCCGGGGTATAATAAATGACGCTACCAATGCCGCGGGGCGCCGCGGATAAATTGATAATAAAGGAGTCATTCACATGAGCATCAAAGTTGGCATCAATGGTTTTGGCCGCATCGGCCGCATGGTGTTCCGCGCCAGCCTGAATCACCCCGAAATCGAGATTGTGGGCATCAACGACCTGTGCCCCGCCGAGTACCTCGCCTATATGCTGAAGTACGACACGATGCACGGCACCTGCCAGGCCGAGATCGGCCACACCGAGAACGCCATCGTGGTCAACGGCAAGGAGATTCCCGTCTCCGCCGAGCGCAACCCCGCCGACCTGCCCTGGGCCAAGCTGGGTGCTGAGTATGTGGTGGAGTCCACCGGCCTGTTCCTGACCAAGGAGAAGGCCCAGGGCCACCTGGACGCCGGCGCCAAGAAGGTTATCATGTCCGCCCCCTCCAAGGACGACACCCCCATGTTCGTGTGCGGCGTCAACCTGGACAAGTACACCACCGACATGAACTTCGTGTCCAACGCCTCCTGCACCACCAACTGCCTGGCCCCCATCGCCAAGGTGCTCAACGACAACTGGGGCATCACCGAGGGCCTGATGACCACCGTTCACTCCGTCACCGCCACCCAGAAGACCGTTGACGGCCCCTCCCTGAAGGACTGGCGCGGCGGCCGCGCTGCCACCGGCAACATCATCCCCTCCTCCACCGGCGCCGCCAAGGCCGTGGGTAAGGTTATCCCCGCCCTGAATGGCAAGCTGACCGGTATGTCCATGCGCGTGCCCACCCTGGACGTGTCCGTGGTGGACCTGACCGTCAACCTGGCCAAGCCCGCCAAGTATGAGGAGATCTGCGCCGCCATGAAGAAGGCTTCTGAGGGCGAGCTGAAGGGCATCCTGGGCTACACCGACGAGGCCGTTGTGTCCTCCGACTTCCTGGGCGACACCCGCACCTCCATCTTCGACGCCGACGCCGGCATCGCCCTGACCGACACCTTCGTGAAGGTCGTGTCCTGGTACGACAACGAGATCGGTTACTCCAACAAGGTTCTGGAGCTTATCGAGCATATGTACTCCGTGGATCACAAGTAATTTCATCCCCCCTTCGGAGCGCCGCTGATGCGGCGCTCCTTTTTGTTCTTTTATGTATATTGTAGCAAATATTGCTATTTATGTGTGTCGAAATTTGTTAATCGAGAAATAAATATTTATCTTTGCGTTTTATAGCAATATCTGCGACAGAAACTGCATACTGAATGACAAGAGAGGTGTCAGTATGCACTATCGAGAGCGGTTAAGAGAATGGATCAGCGACCACGATTTAAAGCAGAAAAAGCTGGCCGGGGAGCTGGATATTACAGAGTCTGTCATCAGCAACTACATGACCGGGCGCAGCCAGATGCCCATTGAAATGCTGGTTAAAATGGCGGACCACTTTGGTGTCAGCGTGGACTATTTGGCGGGCGTTACGGACAACCCCGAGCCGCCTGTGAGATTAAGCACGACGGAACAGCAGCTTGTCGAAGCCTTCCGGACGCTTACACCGCTCCAAAAGGAGCTTATTCTGCAAAATGTCCAGTTCATGCAGGAGCAGAACCGGAGAGAATAAGAGGAAGGGCCCCCGGCTTGCGCCGGGGGCCTTTGCATCATTCAAACCAGGCTACCGCCCGGATGGGGGAGCCGTCGCAGTCCTCCAGTTTCAGGGGGAAGCAGCTGAACCAGAACAGATCGTCCCCACACAGCTCCAGGTTTTTCAGATTCTCAATGTTGACAATCTCCGTATCCCGAAACAGCTCCTTATGCCGGGTCAGGTTGACGTCGGCGATGGGGTCCAGGCCGATCACGTCGAAGCCGATGCCCTTGTAGTGCCCCGCCTTAATGTGGGCCAGTACCGCATCGTCGATACAGGGGTAGTCGCCGAAGTAGGCGGCGGTCCCCCATTTTTTGTCCCAGCCCAGGTGGAACAGCAGGAAGTCCGCCTGTTCCACCTTGTCCCCGTACCGCCGGAGGTGGTCCATAGTGATGGCCTCCCCCTCGGCCAGCTCCCCGCAGTCGATAACCAGCGCTTTGCCGATGAACTGCTCCGGGGGGAACCGGTCCAGGGTGGTCCGGCTGGCAAAGAGGTGGGCGGGCGGGTCCATGTGGGTGCCGGTGTGGGTGAACATGGTCAGCAGGGTCTCCTTGAAGCCGTCCTTTTCGTAGCTGTTGGCCGGGAGAAATTTCGGGGTCTCCGTCCCGGGGTAGACCGGCATGTCCGGCCGGATGGTGTGGGTCAGATCAATTACCTTCACGGTGCAGCCCTCCTGTGTCCCCGCCGGTCAGTGGTTGGCCATTTCGTAAATCTTCAGGAAATCTGCCTCCTGGAGCACCTTGGCGGCCCCCTTCTTGCCGCCGCAGGCGATGTGGAACATGTGGGCCATGGTGGAAAGCTGCTCCTGGTTGGGGGCGATGCCCAGCTCGGAGAAGCAGGTGGGCATCTGGATGGAGCGGTAGAAGTCCTCCATGGCCTCGATGCCCTTCAGGGCCACATCCTCGGGGGCTCCGGTGTTCTCCACGCCCATCACGTTGACGGCGAACTTGACAAACCGGTCCAGGCAGTCCCGGTAGACATACCGGGCCCAGCTGCCCCAGACCGCCGCCAGGCCGGCGCCGTGGGTCACGTCGAACATGCCGCCCATCTCGTGCTCCAGGCCGTGGGTGGCCCAGTCGCCGCCGTCGCTGCCGCAGCCGGTGAGACCGTTGTGGGACAGGCTGCCCGCCCACATGATCTCCGCCCGGGCCTCGTAGTTGGCCGGGTCGTCCCGGAGGATGACGGCGTTGTCCATCACGGTGCGCATCAGGCCCTCGGCCAGGCTGTCGGTGAGGTTCATGGTGCCGTTGGGGGTAAAATACCGCTCCATGGTGTGCATCATAATGTCGGCGCAGCCGCTGGCCGTCTGGTAGGGGGGCAGGGTGGCGGTGAGCTCGGGGTTCATAATGGCAAATTTAGGCCGGCAGATGTCGTTGTTATAGCCCCGCTTCACGCCGCCCTCGTCCTTGGTAATGACAGAGCTGTTGCTCATCTCGCTGCCGGCGGCGGCGATGGTGAGCACCACGCCCACCGGCAGGCAGGCCTTGGCCTGACGGGCTCTGTCGTAGAGCTCCCACACGTCGGCGTCCTCAGCCAGACCGTAGGCGATGGCCTTGGAGGAGTCAATCACACTGCCGCCGCCTACTGCCAGGATGAAGTCTACCCCCTCCTTTTTGCACAGCTCGATGCCCTGATACACCAGGGACAGCCGGGGGTTGGGCACCACGCCGCCCAGCTCGATGTAGGTAACGCCCTCCTTGTCCAGCGACGCTTTGATCCGCCCCAGCAGGCCGGAGCGGACCACGCTGCCGCCGCCGTAGTGGATAAGCACCTTTTTGCAGCCCTGGGCCTTTACCAGCGCGCCGGTGTGCGCCTCGGCGTCCCGGCCGAAGACCACCTGGGTGGGGGTGTAGTAGCTGAAATTGAACATAATCGTTCCTCCTGTGTTGTTGATAGGGACATTATACCACAAGCATTTCCGTTTCACAAGGACATTGCCACTTTAGAAGCCGCCCATCAGTATGTCAAAAAGCACAACGAGAAAGAGCGCACCAAAAGCCTTCCCCCTTCCAGGGGGAAGGTGGCACGGCCGCAGGCCGTGACGGATGAGGGTACGGCGAGGTTATCGCCTCTTATCGAAAGGACAGCTTGCCCGCCCCACCCCCTCATCCGCCCCCTTCGGGGGCACCTTCCCCCCGGAGGGTGGAAGGCTTATCCTGCGGGGGACGGAGGGGCTTTGGTGTCAGCAGGTGGCACTTGTGCCTTTCCCGAATCTGGAGTACAATAGGGGAAAGCAAAGGGGGCCCGGTTATGAAAACCATCGCGGTGATTGACGACGACATCCACATCGGAAATGTTCTGGAGGAGCTGCTCCAGCGGGAGGGGTACGCTGTTCTCCGGGCCTACTCGGGGACGGAGGCGGTCCTCCTTTTGGAGCGGCACCGGCCCGACCTGGTGCTGCTGGACCTGATGCTGCCCGGCCTGTCCGGGGAGGAGGTGCTGGCCAAAATTCAGGACGTTCCGGTGATGGTGGTCAGCGCCAAGGTGGGGGTGGAGGACAAGGTGAGCCTGCTCCTGAATGGGGCGGTGGACTACATCACCAAGCCCTTCGACTCCCGGGAGCTGCTGGCCCGGGTGGCCGTCCGCCTGCGGGAAAGCGCCGCCGCCGGCCTGTCCGCCCCTCTTGAAGCCGGTCCCCTGCGGCTGGACCCCGCCTCCCACGCCGTCACAGCGGCGGGGACCCCCGTCCACCTCACCAAGACGGAGTACGCCATTTTGAAGCTGTTTCTCCAGAACCCCGGCCAGGCCATCGCCAAGTCGGTGATTCTGGACCGCATCTCCGCCGACACCCCCGACTGTACCGAGAGCTCGCTGAAGATTCACGTGAGCAACCTGCGCAGAAAGCTGCGGGAGGCCACGGGGACGGATTTTATTGAGTCGGTTTGGGGGATCGGGTTTAAGCTGAATCCGTAAATCTTTCCTGTTTCTTTACCCTTTTCTTACCCGCTCTCTTTACCCTTTGGGGGTAGACTGGGGCCACTCAAGAAAAGGAGGTCACATTTATGGACTACATTCTCACCGCTGAGAGCCTTTGGAAATCCTATAAGGGTTTCCACGCCCTGAGCGGTCTCAACATGCACTTGCCCAAGGGCGCTATCTACGGCCTGGTGGGCCGGAACGGGGCGGGCAAGACCACCCTGATCCGCCTGATCTGCGGCTTGCAGGCCCCCACCTCGGGCAGCTACACCATCTTCGGACTGGACAGCGCATCCAAAGAAATCCACAAGGCCCGCCGGCGCATGGGGGCGGTGGTGGAGACCCCCTCCATCTACCTGGACCTGTCCGCCGAGGACAACATCAAAGAGCAGTACCGGGTGCTGGGCGTCCCCTCAGACGAGGGGGTGGGCGAGCTGCTGGAGCTGGTGGGGCTGGCCGACACCGGCAAAAAGAAGGCCCGGAATTTCTCCCTGGGCATGCGCCAGCGATTGGGAATTGCCATCGCCCTGGCAGGGGACCCGGACTTTCTGGTGCTGGACGAGCCGGTGAACGGCCTGGACCCCCAGGGCATCATCGAGACCCGGGAGCTGATTCTCAAGCTGAACCGGGAGCGGCAGATCACCGTGCTCATCTCCAGCCACATTCTGGACGAGCTGAGCCGGCTGGCCACCCACTACGGGTTTATCGACCGGGGGCGGATGGTGAAGGAGATCAGCGCCCACGAGCTGGAGGCCGCCTGCCGCAAGTGCCTGCGGGTGGAGGTCACCGACACCCGGGCCCTGGCCCGGGTGCTGGACGGCATGGGGCTGGAGTACAAGATTCTCACCGAGGGCAAGGCGGACATCTTCGCCCAGCCGGTGATCTCCCAGCTGTCCGCCGCCCTGGACAGGGAGGGCTGTCAGCTCCTGGCCGCCCAGGAGCGGGACGAGAGCCTGGAGAGCTACTTTATCAACCTGGTGGGAGGTGGCTCCCATGACTAACCTGCTCAGCGCCAACCTGTTCCGAATGAAAAAGAGCCGTCTGTTCTGGGGCTGTCTGCTGATCTCCTCCGCCGCCGGGGCCTGGCAGTCCATCCAGACCTTCCTGGAGCACGGGCGGACGGTCCCCCTGGACAGCATCTTCTTCGTCTACACCATGCTCATCGGCCTGCTGCTGTCCGTTTTCCTCCCCCTGTTTTTCGGGTCGGAGTACAGCGACGGGGCCATCCGCAACAAGCTGGCCGCCGGCCACACCCGGCTGGCCGTCTACCTGTCCAATCTCACCACTGCCGTATCCACCGCGGTCCTGTTCTGCGGTGCCTGCATCCTCTGCACCGTGGCGGCGGGCGTTCCCCTGCTGGGCGGGCCCAAATACCCCGGCCTGCTCCTGAAAACCACCCTTCTCTCCCTGCTGATGGCGGCCGCATGGTGCACCCTCTACACCGCCGTCATTATGAATTGCAGCCGCAAGGCCGCCTCGGCGGTGAGCTGTATGCTGCTGTTCCTGCTGCTGTTCATGGTGGCTACCTGGGTCTTCGCCAAGCTGGACGCCCCGGAGTTCTGGCCCAGCTATGAGTTCATCGACGGCGAAATGGTGTCTGAGATGGTGCGCAACCCCACCTATCTCCAGCCGGAGGCCCGGAGAGTCTACGAATTTTGGCTGGACCTGAACCCCATGGGCCAGGGCATCCAGTATATCGACGTGTCCCCCGCCCGGCCCCTTCAGCTGGCCCTGTGCTCCCTGGGGGTGTTCGCCGCCGCCACCGCCGCCGGGCTGGCCCTGTTCCAGCGGAAGGATTTGAAGTAGGGGCGGATAATATCCGCCCGCAAAGAGAGGTGAACCCTATGCTCCCCTGGCTGATCTGCGCCCTGCTGGCCGCGGTAATTGCCCTCCTGCTGGTCAGGCTCTGGCTGCTTCGCCGGAGTCTGGACGAAATTACCGGACAGCTGGGGGAGCGGCTGAGCCAGGACACCAACAGCCCCATTTTCCTCTCCACCCGGGACGCCCACGCCCGGAGGCTGGCGGCGGAGCTGAACCTCCAGCTGAAGGAGCTGCGCCAGGCCCGGCAGAAGTTCCAGCAGGGGGACATGGAGCTGAAAAACGCCATTACCAACATCTCCCACGACCTGCGCACCCCCCTTACCGCCATCCAGGGCTATCTGGACCTGCTGGAGCGGGAGGAGGCGCTCTCCCCCAACGCCCGGCGCTATCTGGACAGCATCCACAACCGGATGGAAGCCATGACCCGCCTCACCGAGGAGCTGTTTCGCTACTCCCTGGCCGCCGACCAGCCCGAGCCCCCCCGGGAGGCGGTGGACCTGCGCCGGATTCTGGAGGAGAGCCTGGTGTCCTTCTACGCGGCCATGGTCCAGCGGGGCATCACCCCGGAGATTTCCCTGCCCGAGGGGCCGGTGGTCCGCTCCCTGGACCCCTCCGCCGTCAGCCGCATCTTCGGCAACATCATCAGCAACGCCCTGAAATACAGCGACGGAGACTTCTCCGCCGCCCTGGACAGTGGGGGCACGGTGGTCTTCTCCAACTCCGCCCACGGGCTGGACCCGGTGTCCGCCGGGAAGCTGTTCGACCGGTTTTACACCGTGGAGACCGGCCGGGGCTCCACCGGCCTGGGGCTGTCCATCGCCCGGCTGCTCACCGAGCGCCTGGGCGGTTCCATCCAGGCCGGCTGGGCGGATGGCCGGCTGGATATCACTGTAGCCTTTCCCGAGACGTAAGAGCTCCCTCAGCCGAGGGAGCTTTTATGTGTTAAAAGGGCACAACATGAGAGCACGCGAAAAGCCTTCCCCCTTCCAGGGGGAAGGTGGCACGGGCGAAGCCCGTGACGGATGAGGGTGCGCGGCAGGTTTCTGCCTCTTATCGAAAGGACAGCTTGCCCGCCCCGCCCCCTCATCCGCCCCCTTCGGGGGCACCTTCCCCCCGGAGGGTGGAAGGCTTTTCCTGCGGGGGACGGAGGGATTTTTACTGTCTGAGCTCCCTCGGTCCGAGGAAACAAAAAAATTTCGGAAAAATGCAACCAAATCCGGTTTTATTCCGTATTGATAGCAGAAGGGGGGAAGGGTATGCGGGAAGGTTGGAACGAGCCGGGCGCCCTGGCCAGGCGCTACGCTCCGGCGGTGTACCGGCTGGCCTATGCCAGAACGGGCTGCCAGGCCGACGCGGAGGACGTGATGCAGGAGGTCTTTCTCCGCCTGGTGAAGGCTGCCCCGGTCTTTGACAGCGAGGACCACGCCCGGGCGTGGCTGCTGCGGGTGGCCTCCAACTGCGCCAACGACCTGTTTCGCCTGCCCTGGCGCAGGCGGGAGGCCCCCCTGGCGGACGACCTGCCCGCCCCGGAGGCCCCGGAGACGGGAAGCGTCACCGAGGCGGTGCTCGCCCTCCCCGCCCGCTACCGCATCCCCATTCATCTGTACTACTACGAGGACCTTTCGGTGGCGGAGATTGCCAGAACCATCGGAAAAAGCGAGGGGACGGTGAAGTCCCGTCTGTTTCGGGCCCGCAATCTGCTGCGGGAGCGGCTGAGGGAGGAGGAGCAGGGTGAAGGACAGATATAGGCACGAAATGGACCTGCGGAGGCCCCGGCAGGAGAAGCTGGACGCACTTTACGAGATGATAGAAGGAGGAACCGAGATGAAACACGCAAAACGGCTCAGCGGCCGGGCGGCGGCCATTCTGGTGTGCGCCGCGCTGGCCATTACAGCGGCGGCGGCCGCGGCAGCCCCCGCCGTGTGGGAGAAGCTCTGGGAGCAGCTGGGGGCCTTCGCCCCCTACGCCCAGACCATCGACGGCGCGGTGTGCCGGGACCAGGGCATCGAGGTGCAGGTGCTCAGCGCCCTGTCCGACGATTTGGAAGCCCGGTTTTACCTTGCTGTCCGGGACATGGAGGGGGACCGGCTGAATGAATACCTGACCCTGGAGGGCCAGCTGGAAAACGAAGCAAAGAGGGACCCAGACGCCGAACTACCGAGAATATCCGTATCTACTGTAGGCGGCAGCAGCCAATTTGAATTTATCTCCTACGATCCAGAAGCGAAAACCGCTCTGTTCTGCGCAAGCATCCTCTATTGGAAGGATGAACAGCCCACTCAAGACGCACATCTGTCCCTCACAGGGATGACCACCCAGGAGGGATATCTGTATGGAGAGGCCTCCTGCGCCTCCGTCACCGGCCGTATTCTGGAAAGTCTGCCTGTGGAGGAGCAGGACCAGGCCAATCAGAAAATCGACCACGTATCCAGCCTTGGATACACCGAGGCCGACCTGCCCAGTTTGAAGGTGGTGCTGGCTGCGGAGCAGAATCCCATGCCCATGGAAGGGACAGAGGACATGTGGATATCCTCTATGGGCTTTGCCGACGACGGACGCTTTCACATCCGCCTGGGATTTGCGGAGGGCGTCGCTGCCGGAAGCGACAGCGATTCCCTGCGCGGGTTTTTCAGTGATCTGTTCCTGTCCGGCTCCACCGACAAATGGCAGTACGCCCACCAGATCACCCCTGTTCCGGGCGGCCTGGATATCCTGTTTCCACTGATTAAGCTGGAGGACCTGGAGTTTCTCCAGGACTGCCAGGCCCGCTTCTACGGCGATTACACCCGGCCCGGGACGGAAGTCCGGGGCGCCTGGGACATCGACTTCCAGCTGGAGTACCACCCCTCCGTCACCCTGGACTGGACCGGCGATCTGGCTGGACGGCAGGTGCGGCGGGTGACGGTCTCCCCCCTGTCGGTGACCATGTACAGCAACGATGTGGGCGGCTTCCACAGGGCTGTGCTGTACGCCGTAAAAAAGGATGGCTCCACTGTGGCCGCCGAGCCGGACACCGGCAGCTATTCCAACAGCAATTGGGAAACCGACGGCGAGCCCATCTGGGACACCTACAACACCTGGAAATTTGAAGCGCCGGTGGATTTGGAGGAGCTGGCCTGTCTCACCCTGATGGATCAGACCATCCCTGTCCATTGAAGCAACTGCGCCAGGGCTTTGCGGCCCTGGCGCGGTTTTAATGGTGTCAGTTTCAGCGGTCTGCCCTTACTTCCCCACGCAGAATTTTGAAAAGATGCGGTTGGTGACGTCCTCCCGCACGCTCTGGCCGGTCAGCTCCCCCAGGGCGGACAGGGCTTCCTCCACATCGGTAAGGAGGGCGTCGGGGGTAAAGCCGGCTGTGAGGGCCTCCCGGGCCCGGCGGACGGCTTCCCTGGCCCGGGAGGCGGCCTCCTCCTGCCGGGCGTTGGTGAGTATTTCGCCGTAGTCCCCCCAGAGGTCCTGGGGGAAGGCGCAGGATATCTCGTTGCACAGCTCATCCAGGTCTCTGACCTTGGCGCTCACCGTCACAGAGGGGGGAAGCTCCATGTTCACCACCGGGATGGGGGCCTGGGGCAGGTCCCCCTTGGTCCACACCAGGATGGTGGGGGCCAGGGCCATCGCCTCCTGGAGCAGGGCGAAGTCCTGGTCCTGGGCGGGCCGTGAGGCGTCGATGAGCACCAGAATCAGCCCTGCCTCCTCCATGGCCCTCCGGGAGCGCTCCACGCCCAACTTCTCCACCGGGTCGGTGGTGTCCCGCAGGCCGGCGGTGTCGATGAGCCGCAGGGGGACGCCCCCCAGCTCGCACCGCTCCTCCACCGTATCCCGGGTAGTGCCGGGGATGTCGGTGACGATGGCCCGCTCCCAGCCCAGCATGGCATTGAGCAATGAGGACTTACCCGCGTTGGGCCGGCCCACAATGGCGCAGGGCACCCCCTCCCGCAGCAGCCTGCCCCGGCCGCAGGAGGCCAGCAGGGCATTCAGCGCCCCCTCCTGGTGGGCCAGGGCCTCGTCCAGCTGTTCCATACGGAAGGGGTCGATATCCTCATCGGGGTAGTCCAGCACGGCATGGAAGTGGGCCATCACGTCCACCAGGGCGGAGTAGATATCCCCGATTTTTTTCGACAGC
The DNA here is from genome assembly GCA_910585815.1 of uncultured Oscillospiraceae bacterium. Taxonomy (GTDB): domain Bacteria; phylum Bacillota; class Clostridia; order Oscillospirales; family Oscillospiraceae; genus Lawsonibacter. The sequence goes on from CAJUFJ010000032.1 coordinate 15,632, forward strand.
GCCCCGGCCAGCTGGCCCGCCGCGTGGCGGGCCCCCTCCCGGCTCTGGGCGGAGAGGAGGTCCCCCACCGCCTCCGCCTGGGCCAGGTCCAGGCGGCCGTTGAGAAAGGCCCGCCGGGTGAACTCCCCGGCCCGGGCCTGTCGGGCTCCGGCGGCAAAGAGGGCCTCCAACCCCAGGGCCAGCACCATGGGGGAGCCGTGGCACTGAAATTCCGCCGTGTCCTCCCCGGTATAGCTGGAGGGGCTCAGGCTGTAGGTGCACAGCACCCGGTCGATGGGCTGGCCGCCGCTGTCCAGCAGGTCGCCGTAGACCAGCGCCCGGGGCGGGTGGTCCCGCAAGCCCTTGGGCCCCAGCGGTTTAAAGCATTTTTCTGCGGCGGACACTGCTTCCGGGCCGGACAGGCGCAGGATGCCGATGGCCCCCGGCCCCTGGGGGGTGGAGATGGCGGCGATGGTGTCGTTCTGGAGGGACATAGGTGGCGCTCCTTTCGCAACGCGGCGGAATGTTCACTTTTTCCTGCGAAAATCCACCCCGGAAAAATTTGTGTAATATTCAGCCTTGACAGATGTTATGGAAACCGGTAAATGAATATTCACGGCCGGAAAGTTGACATAAGGGATGTGGAAAAGCCTGTGGACAATGTGGAAAAGCCCTCTGTCTCAGGGAAAAGGGCTGTGGAAAGTCCGGTGGAAAAGTGGATAAAAAACTGCATAGAGGGTGACAAAATAATTTTTCCAATTGGCGCGCCTCCGGGATATTTCCGGCGGCGCGCCCGAAGTTTTGCAGGAGGGCTGACGCGACGGTCAAAGCCAAATTGCCCAGCCGTCATATTGGAAGGTCCCTGCACCGTGGCGGAGCTTCCCCTCCTGCTTCAGCCGGCGGAGAGTGTCCCGCATCTGACAGGGCAGCTCCGGGGAGACCTCCAGCGCGTGGTGGGCGGGCAGGACTCGCCGGGCGGGAAGGGCGGCGACCACTTCCAGAGAGGTCAGGTAGGCTTCCGGGTCGGTGGAGGGGTAGTAGGCAAAAAGGGTGTCCAGATAGACCAGGTCGCCGGTGTACAGGTCGCCCCGGGCCGCCTCCCAGAAGCACAGGTGCCCCGGGGAGTGGCCCGGTGTGTGGAGCGCCTGGACCACCCGGCCGCCCAGGTCCAGCATCTCACCGCCCTTTAAAATGCGGGTGGGCGTCCCCTGGAACATCGTGTATGTACTTACATCAAAGTCCTTCGGCGCTTCGCACCGGTCCAGCACCATCTCCCGGACCGTTTCCATGGACAGGGGAAACTCTCCCTGAAGCCAGGGCAGCTCCGCCTCATGGGCGTAGAAGTCGGGGAAGTACTTGTGTCCACCGATGTGGTCCCAGTGGATGTGGGTGGCTATGGCGGTGACGGGCCTGTCGGTGAGTTTGCGTATTTCGTTGTAAATATTACAGATACCCAGCCCGGTGTCGATAAGCAGGGCGCGGTCCGCGCCAATTAAGAGATAGCAGTGGGTCTCCTCCCAGTGGCGGTATTCACTGATAACCCAGGTGTCGGGGGCAAGCTGTTCGGTGGTAAACCAGGGGCGCATAAAGACTCCTTTCCTGTGCAAGGGCGCCTGTGGCTGCCCCGTTGGTGATGGAAATATCTCTCGTCCCGCCCGCAGGCGGCAAGCCTCCCTCTTAGAGGGAGGTGGCACGGCGAAGCCGTGACGGAGGGAGTCCGTCAACGGAAAACTCCCTCAGTCACCGCCTACGGCGGCGACAGCTCCCTCAGGGAGGGAGCCATTTTACAGCCTCTCACAAATCGCCCGGGCCGCCTGAACGCCGGAGGCCCCGGCCTGGGCCAGCCCTCTGGTGACCCCCGCGCCGTCGCCGGCGGCGAAGAAGTTGGGCAGAGCGGTCTCCAGCTCGGGGGTGAGCTGGAGGCGGGCGGAGTAGAATTTTACCTCTGCGCCGTAGAGCAGGGTGTCGTAGTTGGCGGTGCCGGGGGCGATCTTGTCCAGCTGGTAGATCATCTCGATCAGGTCGTCCAGCTGCCGCTTGGGCAGGGTGAGGGACAAATCCCCCGGCACGGCGGCAGTGAGGGTGGGCCGAACGGTGGACTTGCCCATGCGGTGCTCGTTGGTGCGCCGGCCGCCCACCAGGTCACCGAACCGCTGGACCAACACCCCGCCGGCCAGCATGTTGGACAGGGAGGCCACGTGCTTGCCGTAGCGGTAGGGCTCGTTGAAGGGCTTGGTAAAGCGGTTGGAGACCAGCAGGGCGAAGTTGGTATTTTCCGAGCGGAGGGCGGGGTCGGCGTAGGAGTGGCCGTTTACCGTGTTGATGCCCTCCACGTTCTCCGCCACCACGTGGCCGTAGGGGTTCATGCAGAAGGTGCGCACGCTGTCGCCGTACTGCTTGGTGCGGTAGACCAGCTTGGACTCGTACACCACATCGGTGATGTGCTCAAAGACGGTGGCGGGCAGCTCCACCCGCACGCCGATGTCCACCTGATTGTTCAGCAGCTCCAGCCCCAGGTCCTTGCACTGGTTGGAGAACCACTCCGCCCCGGAACGCCCCGGCGCGGCGATAAGGTACTTGCACTGCACCTCGCCCCCCTTGGCCAGGATCAGGCGGTAGCCGTCCTCCGCCTTCTCGATGGAGGCCACCTCCGTGTTAAAACGGAACTCCAGCTTGTCCATCAGACCCTCATAGATGTTGGTGAGGATGCGCAGGTTGTTCTCGGTGCCCAGGTGCTTGCACCGGGCCTGGAGGAGGTGGAGGTCGTAGGCCAGGGCCTGGCGGGCCAGCTTTTTGGCGGCGTCGCTTTCGGTGGAGAACACCTGGGTGGTGGCCCCGTGGGCCACGTTGATGGAGTCCACATAGTCGATGAGCTCCATCACGTGGGCGGGCTCCATAAAGTCGGTGAGCCAGCCGCCGAACTGGGTGGTGAAGTTAAACTTGCCGTCGGAGAAGGCCCCCGCCCCGCCGAAGCCGCACATGGTATGGCACACAGGGCAGTGGATGCACTCCTTCACCTTGCCCGCCACAATGGGGCAGCTGCGGTGGTAGATGTCCGCCCCCTGGTCCAGGGCCAGCACCTTCAATTCGGGGTGGAGATGGGCCAGCTCGTAGGCGGCAAAGATGCCCGCCTCGCCGCAGCCCAGAATAATCACATCGTATCTGGCGTTCATGGGGGTACTCCTTTCAAACTGTAGGGGCCGCCGCCTTCGGCGGCCCGTTTTAAAGAACAGCGGGGCGGCGAGGGCGCCGCCCCCTACAGGAAAACATAGTCAGTATAACACAGCTCCGGCCAAAACACAACGGCCCGCCGGAGCCGGCAGGCCGAAAACGGAGGGATATTCAGCTTTTTTCCTGAAAGCTGGCGCCGCAGGAGCGGCAGGTGACGGTAATCTTGCCCCGGCCCCGTGGGACGCGCAGCCGCTGGCCGCAACTGGGGCATTTGAAATAGACGTGCTCCTTGTCCCGGCGGATGTTGCGGCGCAGGCGGAACCAACTGATTACCGGGTTTGCCGCCCGCATAAACCGGAGGTTCTCCATCCGCCGCCGCTCCATATTGCGGGAGAGCATACGAAACAGCGTGAAAAACAACAGCACAAAGCTGACCAGATAGAGCAGGTCCACCCGGAGGAACAGATACACCAGGTAGAGCAGCAGATACAGGCCCATTAAAAACAGGTTGAGCTGGTCATTCCCATAGCGGCCGTACATAAATCGCTGAATCGCGTTTCGGATCATGAAAGTGCCTCCTTGGCTGAACGGACACGGCAGGCGCAACGGCCTGCCAATATACATGGTTAATGATAATCCTTCCCGCCTGCGCCGTCAAGGCGGTATTCGTAAACAATATGTAAATTTCAAGGCCGTTTCGCCCCTTTTTCCAAAAATACTTGCGGCGCGGCCGGATATGCGCTATACTGTCGGTATCCATCGAATCCGGGAGGGCGCATTATGAACCGCATCGACAAGGAAAATTACTATCTGGACATCGCCGGAACGGTGCTGGAGCGGTCCACCTGCCTGCGCCGGTGCTACGGGGCCATCATCGTCCAGCACGACGAGATCGTCTCCACCGGCTACAACGGGGCCCCCCGGGGGCGGAAGAACTGCATGGACCTGGGCCGCTGCACCCGGGAGGCCATGAAAATCCCCTCGGGAGAGCGGTATGAGCTGTGCCGCTCGGTCCACGCCGAGGCCAACGCCATCATCTCCGCCGCCCGCAGCGAGGTGCTGGGGGCCACCCTGTACATGGTGTGCAAGGACCCCAAAACCGGGGCCCTCATTCCCCACTCCACCTCCTGCTCCATGTGCCGCCGGCTTATCATCAACGCCGGCATCAAGCGGGTGGTCATCCGCAACACCGAGACGGACTACTCCGTGGTGGAGGTGGAGGACTGGATCCGGGAGGACGACTCCCTGCCCCCGCAGATATGAGAAACATCCCCCGGCCGGCGGCCGGGGGATGTGTTTTCAGCTGGGCTGGAGGGCCAGGTACTCCTCATAGGCCAGGCCCTGCTCCATCACGGCCTGGGCCGTCTCCACCCCCACGTAGCGGTAGTGCCAGGGCTCAAAGCGGTAGCCGGTGATGTCCTCCTTCCCCTGGCCGTAGCGGAGGATAAAGCCGTACTGGGCGCAGTGCTCCTTCAGCCAGGCGAAGGCGGGGGTGTTCTCAAAGTGGGCGCTGGAGCTGGCCACGTTGATATCCAGAGCCAGGCCGGTCTGGTGCTCCGAGTGGCCAGGCCGGGCGGAGAAGTTGTCCACCACAGCCTGCTTATACTGCTTGAGGTAGCGGTTGTGGGTGTTCTTCTGCTGGTTATAGGACCGGTAGGCCGACACGCTGCGCAGAGCGATTCCGTCCGATTTCGCCCCGTCAACCATGGCCCGGAAGGCCTGGGCGGCCTCGGGCCGCAGGGAGCCGGAACCGTAGTCCCTCCCCAGGGCCTCCAGCTGGGGGACGTAGGACGCGGACAGGGTATAGTGCTTGTTCACCAGCACCCCCAGGCTGTCGGGGTCGGCCACCTCCCAAATCAGGCTGTAAAAGGCCTGGTCCCGGTTCAGATTTACCTGGAACACCGCCGCCTCCCTGCTGTCCTCCGGGTGGGCCTCCGCCCAGGCGGCGTAGCGGTCCAGCCGGTGGCTCCGGGCGTTGGGCAGGGCCAGCCACTCCAGCTCCGACAGGCTCAGCGCCCCCTGCTCCAGCTTCTGAAACAGGGCGTCGTCCGCCCCCATGCGGAGGGCCAGGGCCTCCCGCTGCTCCCGGGTCAGCTGCTTCCCGGCCAGCAGGGCGGCGGCCCGGCTCTGCCGGGCTGCCCGCTCCGCCGCCGCTCTGGCCTCCTCCTCCGGGTTGGGGACAGGGACCTGCGTCTCCTGAATCTCCACCACCGGGGCCACCGGAGGCCGGACGGGCTCCTCCAGCCATAGGGCCGCTCCGGTGGAGTTCAGGGCCCCCAGACAGAGTCCGGCCGTCAGAAGCAGTTGGAAGGGGCGACGTTTTTTAAACTTGTGCATGGGTGTTTACTCCTTTGTATGTATCCGTGGGGGTTGTTACGCTTCGGGTCTGTTTTGCCGGCAGACCTCCAGAAAGATGCGGAAAAGAGCCCCGGCGTCGATGGTGTCGGGCCGGCGGTTTGCAAAGGACATCCGCTCCGGGTGGAACTGGAAGGCCATGATATGCCGCTCGTCCCAGGCGATTGCCTCGGGGAAGCCCTCCGCCGACCAGGCGGTGACCCGCAGGCCCTCCCCCAGCTGGCCCACCGCCTGATGGTGGGCGCTGTTGACCGAAAAGGAGGGGCCGTAGAGGTCGTGCAGCAGCCCGCCGGGCCGGGCCCGGACGGTGTGGACCAGGTCGCCCTCAGGCGCGGTGTGGAGGGCGCGCTGTGCTGGGGGCAGGTCCTGAATGAGGTCGCCCCCCAGGGCCACGTTGATCAGCTGCATCCCCCGGCAGATGCCCAGAATGGGCCTGCCCGCCCCGTAGAAGGCGCGGAATAGGGCCAGCTCCGCCCGGTCCCGCTCCCGGTCCGGGGGTTGGGAGCCCCGGTTCTCCTGGCCGTAGAGGGTGGACTCCATATCGCCGCCCCCGCACAGCACAAGGCCGTCACAGCGCAGGTCGGGGGCGGGACAGCAGCCGGCCAGCGGCTCGCCTCCCGCGCCCCGGACGGCGGCGCAGTAGTTGTCCATCCGCCCCGCCGCGCCGGATATCTGAAGGTATACCGGCCCCGCCGTCACAGGCCGTCCTGGGCGGCCCGGGCTCTCACCAGGGCCACGATGAGGTTGACCGCCCCCTCCACTCCGACGATGCCCGAGTTAAGGGTCAGGTCATACCGGCGCATGTCCCCCCAGGTGTGGCCGGTGTAGTAGTTGTAGTAGTTGGCCCGGCCCCGGTCCATCTGGACAATGCGCCGCGCCATGTCGTCGGAGGGGATGTGGTACTCGTCCACACACCGCTCTACCCGGCTGGCCATGTCGGCGTGGACAAAGACCTTCAGGCACTCGGGCCGCTCCCCCAGCACATAGTCGGAGCAGCGCCCCACAATGACGCAGGGGCCCTCGTCGGCCAGCTCCCGGATGACCTCCGCCTGGGCGAAGAAGGCCTGGTGACTCACCGGCACCCCCTGGTGGGCCAGGGCGGGAACGCCCACCCCCACCGGGGCGATGGACAGGTGGAAGCGGCTGCGGGCCCGCTCCTCCGCCCGGGCGATGAAGTCGGGGGAGAGGCCGCTCTTTTCCGAGGTCTTCTGGATGATGGTCCGGTCGTAGCAGGGGATGCCCAGCTGAGCAGCCAGCCGCTTGCCGATCAGGCGGCCGCCGCTGCCAAACTCCCGGCTGATGGAGATTACGTAGTTGCTCATGAATCACACCTCCCAATGAGATGGTTTGTAAGTATAAGGATAGTCCGTCTGGAAACACTTTCCCTGTATATAGTATAATACGTCCCGGGCAAAAAGACAATAAAAATCTTGGGCATGTTTATTGAGAGATTTCATGCAGAGCCCGCCCCCGCCGCCGGACAGCCCTCTGCCGTCTGCGGTGCGCCCGCTGGAATAATGGGCCGGATGTGTGAAAAACACAGCATAAAAGGGGGCTGCCGGGGCCGTAAAGGGTTAAATCGCCCATTGCAATCCCACCCTGTTTTGTGCTAGTATATCCCGTAGAGGCGGCAGGCGGCGCAGAGGCCGCCCCCTGCCGCCATTAACAGGAAACAGGTGATCGCAACGTGAGAAAAGCAGGAATCTTAATGCCCATTTCCTCCCTGCCCTCTCCCTACGGCATCGGGACTCTGGGGGCGGAGGCCCGGAAATTTGCCGATTTCTTAGCCGCCGGCGGCCAGAGCTGCTGGCAGCTCCTTCCCGTGGGCCCCACCAGCTATGGCGACTCCCCCTACCAGTCCTTCTCCTCCTTCGCCGGTAACCCATACTTCATCGACCTGGACGCCCTGGCAGAGGAGGGGCTGCTGGAGCGGGAGGAGTTTGAGGGCCTGGCCTGGGGGGACGACCCCGCGTCGGTGGACTACGGCCTTCTGTACACCACCCGCTACCCCGTGCTCCACAGGGCCTGCGACCGCCTTCTGGCTCAGGACCGGCCCGACTTCGCCGCCTTCTGCCGGGAGCAGCAGGACTGGCTGGAGGACTACGCCCTGTTTATGGCCCTGAAGGGCAGACATGGGGGCGTCTCCTGGCTCCAGTGGCCCGAGGAGCTGCGCCTGCGTCAGCCCGCCGCCCTGGAGGCGGCCCGGCAGGAGCTGGCCGGGGAGGTGGAATTCTGGAAGGGCGTGCAGTACCTGTTCTTCAGCCAGTGGAGGGCCTGGAAGGGGTATGTCAACGGCCTGGGCCTGTCCGTCCTGGGCGACCTGCCCATCTATGTGGCCCTGGACAGCGCCGACGTGTGGGCCAACCGGTCCCAGTTCCAGCTGGACGAGAAGGGCCTGCCCACCGAGGTGGCCGGCTGTCCCCCTGACGCCTTTACCGCCGATGGCCAGCTGTGGGGCAACCCGCTGTTTGACTGGGAGCGGATGAAGGAGGAGGGCTACGCCTGGTGGCTGCGGCGCATTGCCTTCCAGTTTGAGCTCTACGACACCCTGCGCATCGACCACTTCCGGGGCTTCGACTCCTACTACGCCATCCCCTACGGGGACAAGAACGCCCGCAACGGCCGGTGGAAGCCCGGCCCGGGCATCGCCTTCTTCAAGGCGGTAAACAAAGCCCTGGGCAAAAAGGACATTATCGCCGAGGACCTGGGCTTCCTTACCCCCTCGGTGCGGAAGCTGCTGAAGGACTCGGGCTACCCGGGCATGAAGATTCTGGAATTTGCCTTTGACAACCGGGACGCCGACAGCGACTACCTGCCCCACCACTGCCCCGCCCACTGCGTGGTCTACGCCGGCACCCACGACAACGACACCATCCAGGGCTGGATGGCCTCCGCCCCCAGGAGGAGCGTGTCCTTTGCCAAGGCCTACCTGCGCCTGAGCAAGCGGGAGGGCTACCACTGGGGGATGATGCGCGCCGCCTGGGCCACCCCTGCCGAGCTGGCGGTGATGCAGTTCCAGGACCTGCTGGGTCTGGGCTCCGAGGCCCGAATGAATATTCCCTCCACCCTGGGCAGTAACTGGAAGTGGCGCACCCTGCCCGGAACCTTCGACGAGAAACTGGCCAGGCGGCTCTACCGGGAGATGCGGGTGTATCAGAGACTGCCCAAGAAGCCGGCTGTGAAGGCCAAGCGTACCAAATAGACCCGACTGTAGGGGCGCACATTGTGCGCCCGCCCATCACACCGGTTTGTGCGGGCGGACAATGTCCGCCCCTACAGACACGAATCCCAAGAATCTCATAACAAGGAGATGTATGTTATGCAACTGAAAGAACAGCTTTTCCAGACCACCCAGGCCCGTTTCGGCTGTGCGCCCGACCAGTGTGACGACCACCAGCTTTATGAGGCGCTGCTCATTCTCACCCGGAACATGGCCCAGAACCGTCCCGCCCCCAAGGGGGAGCGGAAGCTCTACTACTTCTCCGCCGAGTTTCTTATGGGCAAGCTGCTGAGCAACAACCTGCTGGCCCTGGGGCTCCACGACGAGGTGCGCGCCCTGCTGGCCGACCTGGGCCGGGACCTGGGGGTCATCGAGTCCATGGAGCCCGAGCCCTCCCTGGGCAACGGCGGCCTGGGCCGCCTGGCCGCCTGCTTTCTGGACTCCATCGCCGCCTTGAACCTGCCCGGCGACGGCGTGGGCCTGAACTACCACTACGGCCTGTTCCGGCAGAAATTCGCCCAGAACCGCCAGACCGAGGAGCCCGACCCCTGGCTGGAGGCGGACAGCTGGCTGATCCCCACCGGGGTGTCCTTCGACGTGCCCTTCGGCGGCTTCGACCTGAAGGCGGTGCTCTACGACATCGCCATCCCCGGGGCGGGCAGCGGCTGCGCCAACCGCCTGCACCTGTTCGACGTGGCCCAGCCCGCCGACGCCCCCTGGGTGGGCATCGACTTTGACAAGGGGGATATCGCCCACCGGCTCACCTCCTTCCTTTACCCCGACGACAGCGACGAGGCCGGCCGGCTGCTCCGGGTCTATCAGCAGTACTTCATGGTGTCCGCCGGGGCCCAGCTGATCCTGGCCGAGCTGGAGGCCAAGGGGTATGCCCTGAACACCCTGGCCGACCACGTGGTGGTCCAGATCAACGACACCCACCCCTCCATGGTCATCCCCGAGCTGATCCGCCTGCTCACCGAAAAGGGCATGTCCTTCGACGAGGCCCTGGACCAGGTGCGCCGCACCTGCGCCTACACCAACCACACCATCCTGGCCGAGGCCCTGGAGAAGTGGCCCCTGGCCTTCATCCAGAAGGCGGCCCCCCAGCTGGTGCCCGTGATTCAGGAGATGGACCGGCGGATGAAGGAAGCCCATCCCGACCCCAGGGTGGCCATTCTGGACGACCAGGGCCGGGTCCACATGGCCCACATGGATATCCACTGCGGTTTCTCGGTGAACGGCGTGGCCGCCCTCCACACCGAGATTCTGAAAAATGCCGAGCTGAAGCCCTTCTACGACCTCTACCCCGAGAAGTTCAACAACAAGACCAACGGCGTCACCTTCCGCCGGTGGCTGGAGGCCTGCAACCCGGAGCTGGCCGCCCTCATCGACGGCTGCATCGGCCCCCACTGGCGGCAGGACGCCAAAAAGCTGGAGAAGCTGCTGGAGTTCCAGGAGGACGAGGCCGTTCTGGACCGGCTGCTGGCGGTGAAGCAGCACAGCAAGGACCAGCTGTGCCGGGTGCTCTGGGCCAGGCAGCACATCGAGATCGACCCCCAGTCGGTTTTCGATATCCAGGTGAAGCGCCTCCACGAGTATAAGCGGCAGCAGATGAACGCCCTGTATATCATCCACAAGTATCTGGAGATTAAAGCCGGCAGGCTGCCGGAGCGGCCGGTGACCGCCCTGTTCGGGGCCAAGGCCGCCCCCGCCTATGTGATGGCCAAGCACATCATCCACCTGATCCTCTGCCTGCAAAAGCTTATCGACAGCGACCCCCAGGTCAGGCCCTGGCTGCGGGTGGCCATGGTGGAGAACTACAACGTCACCTGGGCCGAGCGGCTGATTCCCGCCTGCGATATCTCCGAGCAGATTTCCCTGGCCTCCAAGGAGGCCAGCGGCACGGGCAACATGAAGTTCATGGCCAACGGCGCCATTACCCTGGGCACCCTGGACGGGGCCAACGTGGAGATCGCCCAGCTGGTGGGGGAGGACAGCATCTATACCTTCGGCCAGCACAGCGACGCCGTCATCCGCATGTACGCCGGGGAGGAGAACCCCGCCCCCGACGGCCGGAGCTACCGGCCCCTGGAGTACTACCACCGCCCGGCGGTGGAGCGGCTGGTGGACTTTATCGTCTCCCCCGAGCTGCTGGCCATCGGCGACCCGGCCAGCCTTTCCCAGCTGTGGAGGGATATGAAGAACAAGGACTGGTTTATGGCCCTGCTGGACGTGGAGGACTATATCGCCGCCAAGGACCGGGCAATCCAAGACTACGGCGACCGCCGGGCCTGGGCGAAGAAGATGCTGGTCAATATCGCAAAATCCGGTTATTTCTCCTCCGACCGCACCATTGAACAGTACAATGAGGATATCTGGAAACTGAAATAACAGCCTGTATCAGAAGGAGCGCGCCCCGGCAGCGGGACGCGCTCTTTTTCTGTAATCTTCCCCGGAGCCGCCCCATCGGGGGGCAATTGCGCGGCTCAGGTTTGCAGCATAATCTGCAAAATCTCCTTATCTGTGGACCGCATTCCGATTTTGCCCAGCCGGCCCACGTTGTCCAGGGTCTTTTCTACCCCGTGGGAGAGGATACCGTCCCCGCCATAGAACTGTTGGCCGTTCTGATACATCCGGTAGCCCAGCACCCCGGCGTCGATGGCGGCGGCGATCTTGCCGGCGCAGGAGGCCTTGGCCCCGTCGCAGATCATGCCGGACACAATGGCCAGGGCGTTGACCACCGTGTGGATAATCTCCTCATAGCCGCCGCCGTCCAGATAGGCGATGCCCGCCCCCGCCGCTGCCCCGGCGCTCACCGCGCCGCAGTAGGCCGACAGCCGCCCGATGCGGGTCTTCTGGTGAATGGTAATCAGGTTGGACAGCACCAGCGCCCGGTAAAGCTTCTCCTCGCTGACCCCCATCTCCCGGCCGTAGACAATCACCGGCACCGAGGCGGTGATGCCCTGGTTGCCGCTGCCCGAGTTGATGATAACGGGCATCTCACAGCCCCCCATCCGGGCGTCTGACCCGGCGGCGGCGGCGGACTTGGCCTTGGCGATGGGGTCGTCGCCGGGGGAGGCGGCCCGGATCACCTGGCCGATGTTGGCCCCGTAGCTGTGGGTGAGGCCCTCCCGGGCGATGGCGGTGTTGCAGTCGATCTGACGGTCCAGCAGCTCCTTCACGTCACCGATGTCCACCGTCTGGGCGAAGTCGTAGATGTCCGACATGGTGAGCAGGTTCCGGTCGGTGAGGCCGCTCTCGTCGTCGGCCTCCACGGGCAGGTCCAGAAGAATTTCCCCGTTGCGCTCCATGCGGACAATGTTGGTGTGGTAGTTGGCGATGCGGACCTTGGCTGTGCGCTCCCCCTTTGTCAGGGTAATCTGGATGTCAAAGACCAGGTCGCCGTCCAGAAATTCCACCCGGACGGGGTGGTCCTTTAAGTAGGTGCGCATCTCCCCCTGCTGCTCGGGCGTCACCTGGGAGATGACCTCCAGCAGCAGCTCTGGCTGTCCGGCCACCACGCCGGCGGCCGCCGCCGCCTCGATGCCGTGGAGCCCGCCGGTGTTGGGCACCACCACGCTCTTTACGTTTTTGATGATGTTGCCGCTGGCCTCCACCACCACCTGGTCGGGCAGTGCGCCCAGCAGCTCCCGGGCCTTGGCCGCGCCGTAGGCGATGGCGATGGGCTCGGTGCAGCCCATGGCGGGCACCAGCTCCTCCTCCAGAATCTGGAGGTAGGCGTTATACTTTACATTTGTCTTGTCCATTTCGTGCCTCCTTTATGGTGCCTCCATTATACAGGAAAAACCGCCCGGGGTCAAACGCTTGCGGCGGATTGCTTCCTGTGGTATGATAGAAAAACCTGCGTAGGGACGCATCCCGATGCGCCCCCAGAAATGCAAACGGTTGGACGGGAGGAAATATAATGTTCAAAGCGGTATGCTTCGATTTTGACTACACCCTTGGGGACTGCACTGACTCCATTGTGGCCGGATTTGTTCACGGCCTCACCGGCCTGGGTTTTCCCGCGCCGGACCGGGAGACGGTGCGGGGCACCATCGGCTACATGCTGGAGGACTCCTACACCATGCTCACCGGCGACCGCGACCCGGACCGTCAGGCCCGGTTCCGGGCGCTGTTCACCGAGGTGGCCCGGGAGCGGCAGATTCGCGAGACCATCCTGTTCCCCGGGGCCCCGGAGCTGCTCCGGGGGCTGCGGACCCGGGGGGTGCGGACCGCCATTGTCAGCACCAAGCGGGGGGACACCATTGAGCTCATTCTGGAGAGCCACGGCCTGAGGGACGCGGTGGAGATGGTGGTGGGTAGCGCCGATGTAAAGCGCCCCAAGCCCGACCCGGAGGGCCTGCGCACCGTTATGGCCCGGCTGGGGGTGGAGCCGGGGGAAACCCTGTTCTGCGGCGACACCGTGCTGGACGCCGGGGCGGCCCAAAACGCCGGCTGTCACTTCGCCGCCGTCCTCAACGGCACCACGCCGGAGGCGGATTTTGCCCCCTTCCCCACCGACCACATCGCCCCCGACCTGGGGGAGCTGGCGGAGTGGCTGGGGGTCTGACACGGGGGCCGGCCCTAAAGCAGATGGTCGTCCCGCAGTTCCATGTGGTCCAGGGCGTATTGCAGGGCCATGCCGATCAGCTCATTCCGGGAGCGGTTGGTGCGGGCGGAGAGGTCGTTATACCGCTCCTGGAGGGTCCGGTCGATACGGATGGTCATGGTGACGGTCTTGTCCTCCCGGGGGGTGACAATAAATTTTTCCATAATGCCTCACATCCCACTTGTTTTGAGTACATTATAGTGTGAATTTATACATTTAATCCATGACACAAAGTGCATTGAAAATCCAATGCACTTTCCTGTTGACTTTTTTTAGGAAAAGTGCTATCGTGTGAAGGACCGGTTTCAGCGAATTTTAATTTGACATATGCCGGCCCGGTGCTACAATAGCATTGACCAATTGGGCGCTGCCCAAGAAAGGATGATTACTGATGAAGAAAATACTTTCCCTGCTGCTGGCCTTCGGGCTGCTTACCGTCCCGGTGCTGGCGGAGGAGCCTCAGGCTGAGCCCCTGCCTGCCTGGGCCTGGGGCGAGGTGGCCGACAGCTACGCCCTGGGGCTGGTGGGGGACGAGATCTACACCGACCACAGCAAGCCCATCACCCAGGAGCAGCTGGACAAGATGACCCAGGTGGCCGCTGACAAGCTGGTTCTGCTGGAGGTGGAGCAGCGCTCCAATGCCGGTTCCTTTGTGATTGACACCACCCGGGGCGGCGTGCTCAACGCCCTGTACATGGAGGCCCTCCCCTACGCCTTTGCGGACATCGACGCCGGGCCGGTGGAGTTTCTGTCCTCCCTGGGCGTGGTCCACGGCGACGGCGCGGACCTGGCCCTGGACCGGCCCTGCACCCTCCTGGAAGCCGTCTGCTTTGCCAACCGGATGATCCTGGCCCTGTACGACCAGCAGAACGCCGGTTCCCTCGGGCTTTTGTGGAAGGCGGAGGGCAACGGCAACACCCTGTATCTGCTGGGCTCCATCCACACCGACCGGAGCAACCTCTACCCCTTCCACAAGCAGCTGCGGGACATCATCACCTCCGCCGAGCTGGCCGCCTTTGAGCTGGACTTCAACAGCCAGGAGGGCATCGACGAGTTCACCGCCATGCAGGTGTACTCCGACGGCACCACCCTGAAGGACCACGTCGACCCGGAGCTCTACCAGGAGGTGGTGGAGGCCCTGGCCCCCTTGGATATGCCTGAGGAGCAGGTGGCCAACTATAAGCCCTGGGCGCTGGCCAACACCTTTACCGCCCTGTCCATGCTGGACGAGACCAGCAGTGACAACGCCATGGCCCTTGACCTGTATGTCAGCGCCAAGGCCGCCAATCTGGGCATCGCCACAGAGGGCATCGAGACCTACGCCTTCCAGGGTAAGATTTTCGACGACCTGTCTGACGAGTACCAGGAGAACTACCTGGCCATGACCCTGAGCATGTACCTGGGGATGGACGCCGCCGAGGGCCTGAGCGAGGAGGAGAAGGCGGAGTATGAGGCCGCCCTGAAGGAGCAGGACGAGGCGGTGGGCCGCTGGATGGAGCAGTGGAAGACCCGGGACACCGAGGCCTTCGCCAACGACTACCCCAAGGACGTTATCCAGTCCAACACCAGCGACGAGCTCAACTCCAAGCTCTTTGAGGGCCGTGACCCCAACATGATCGCCTGGGCGGACCGCTACCTGAAGCAGGACGGCGCCCACACCGGCCTGATGACGGTGGGCGCGGGCCACATGATCGGCAAGACCGGCGTGGTCCAGGGCCTGAAGGACCTGGGCTACACCGTGGAGGTCGTACCCGCTCCCTGAATAACATAGGAAAATCCCGGTCCGAATGGACCGGGATTTTCAGCTTGTCAAAGAAGTAGCAGCGAGATAGAGGGCGCCAAAAGCCTCCTTTAGAAAGGAGGTGCCCCAGTGGGCACACTGGGGCGGAGGATTGCGTTTTGCGGAGCAAAACATACGAAGTAAACAAGGATTAGGATTATTTCATACATTTTGCCTTCGGCAAAATACAATCCTCAGTCAGCCTGCGGCTGACAGCTCCTTTCAAAAGGAGCTTGCCCCCCTCTGTTGGCCCCCTTACAGGGGGAAAGCTTTTGGGCGCGTGCTTTCAGGTTGTGCTTTTTGCGCTTACTCCGCAGAAATCATAAAGTAGTACACCGGCTGACCGCCGGCCAGGAGGGTAATCTCGGCGTTGGGGCAGGCGGCGGCGAAGATAGCCTCGGCCTGCTGGGCCTGCTCCTCGGTGACGTCCTCGCCGTAGAAGATGGAGATAAACTCGGCGCTCTGGTGGCCCTCGGAGTGGGCCAGGCGGTCCAGCATGGCGGACAGGTCCTGATCGGTGCCGAAAAGCTGGTGCTCCTCCAGAGCCAGGTAGTCCCCCTGATGGATGGCGAAGCCGTCAAAGTCGGAGTCCCGGGCGGCGTAGGTAATCTCGCTGGTGCGCACGTTGGCGAAGCCCTCCATCATGGCGGCGGTGTTGTCCCCCTCGTCGGCGTCAGGGTCGGCGCACAGCATGGCGGAGATGCCCTGGGGCACCGTCTTGGTGGGCAGGACAATCACCTTCTTGTCCTCGCACAGGGGGATAGTCTGCTGGGCGGCCATGATGATGTTCTTGTTGTTGGGCAGCACATAGACAATCTCCGCCGGGGTGGCGTCGATGGCCTTGAGGATGTCCTGAGTGGAGGGGTTCATGGTCTGACCGCCCCCCACCAGGCCGTCCACACCCAGGTCCCGGAACACGTCCTCCAGCCCGGACCCGGCGCAGACGGCCACATAGCCGAATTTCTTCTCCGGGGCGGCGTGGACGGGGGCGGCGGGCCCCCTCTCCAGCTCCTCCTCGATGGCGTCCAGGTCGTCGGTGCTCTGCACGTGCCGGCCGGCGGCCAGATCCTCGGCCTGGGTGCGCATGTTCTCGATCTTGGCCAGCTCCAGCACGCCATACTTCTGGGCCTCGTTCAGGGCTGAGCCGGGGGTGTTGGTGTGGACGTGGACCTTAAAGGCCTCGTCGTCCTCGCCGATCACCAGGCTGTCGCCAATGGACTCCAGATACTGGCGGTAGGGGTCCAGGTCGGTATTTTCCTTAAATTTCCGCACGATAAACACGGTGTCGAAGGCAAAGGTGATGTCCTCCACATTGACGGCCTCGAAGTCGGCCTTGTCGTTGGGAACGGCTCCGTCCTCCCCGGTCTCGGGCATGGGCAGGCCCCGGACCTCGTCCAGCATGCCCTGGAGAATCACAAGGAAGCCCTTGCCGCCAGCGTCCACCACGCCGGCCTTTTTCAGCACCGGGTTCTGGTCGATGGTGTGGGCCAGGGCCTCCTGGCCCTCCTGGATGGCGGCCTCCAGCACCCCCTCGAAGGAGCCGTCCTCCCGGGCGCAGCCGGCGGCCCGGGCGGCGGCCAGCCGGGAGACGGTGAGGATGGTGCCCTCGGCGGGTTTCATCACCGCCTTGTAGGCGGCGGCTACGCCGAAGTCCAGGGCGATGGCCAGGTCCCGGCCGTCCATGGTCTCCTTGTCCTTGATGGCCTTGGAGAAGCCCCGGAACAGCAGGGATAGGATCACCCCCGAGTTGCCCCGGGCCCCCCGGAGCAGGGCGGAGGCGGTGCCCACCGCGGCCTGGCCCACCGTGTCGTAGTGCTTTTTGCGCATCTCGGCGGCGGCGGCCCCGATGGTGAGGGTCATGTTGGTGCCGGTGTCCCCGTCGGGAACGGGGAAGACGTTCAAGTCGTTAATGGGCTGCTTCTGGGCGTTGATGGCGGCATGGGCGTGAATCATCATCCGCTGAAAGACCGCCGCGTCAATATTCTGTACCATAATCGGCAAATTCCTTTCTGCGAATGATTTTTAGAAGCGCATGGAGTCAACACAGACGTCCACCGAGGCGACCTCCACCCCGGTGGTCTTGCTGACCACATAGCGCACCTCGCTCATGATGGAGCGGCACACGGCCATGAGATTGACCCCGTTCTCCACGATGATGTGCAGTTCGATAGAGACGGTGCCGTCGGCGTTGTAGTACACCTTCACGCCCTTGGACATGGACTCCCGCTTCAGCAGGTGGACCAGCCCGTCGGTGGTGGACCGCACCGCCATGCCCTTCACGCCGTAGCAGTTGGTGGCGGCGCTGCCGGTGACGGTGGTGAACACGTCGCTGCTGATGCGAATTTCGCCCAGCTCATTTTCCAGTTTCATAGGGAAGTACCTTCCTTTCAGTCAGGATAGGGGAACTCATATATATACATTTTATATTGTATTCGATTTCCATGCAAAATACAAGCCCCAACTTCCATTACGCAGCAAAAGACGGGGACCGGTATTTACCGGCTCCCATCTTTTAAAAGCTCGTCAAAATATGGCAAAGTGGACCGTCCGTATCGGCGTTGCCATTCTCTGGGATGAAGCTGCTTGATATTGTTGAGATTGTCCCTGTAGTCTGATATGTAATCAAATACCTCTTGAACAATACGAGGTAAATTGACCATGGTTTCTTTATATTCATCCTGATCGACGGTTGCCGATGAAGTAGTATCCAAATAATCACTGTTTTTAATCAGAACAGATTTTGTGTAGTCCAGTCCAGACGAGCTGCGCCGGGACCGGGCCGAGGTTTTAAAATGATATGCGTAGGGATGTGAAACGTGGGAGCGGAACGGGATACAGATGAACAAATCGTCAAAATATTCAATCAGCAGGCAGGAGTAAGGCCGGCCCTGCTTTCTTGTAATTTCCGGGTATTGGCTGTCAGGGTAATCTGCAAAAAATTGCGCGGACAGACTGTAAATATCACCTGTATATTCCATCATTTTACACTCCAAATAATAAAAAAGCGGAGAGGGGTAATCCCCTCCCCGCTGGGCGGCTTCGTTCGGTCAATTTTTATTTTACCGTTGAGTCGGAACCGTCACTCAACATCTTCGCTCGGTCAATTTTTATTTTACCGACGAGTCAGAACCGTCACTCGTCTCATAGGAAACCACCCTGCTGTTATTATTATAAATCCTGTGGGTAAATATGTCAACAGGATTTTTAATCATTGAGAATGGGAACATTTTTGAATGTTTTACGTCTGTAAAATATAAAGGTATGATTAAGGAGGTATTGTTATGAAGAAAAAAACAGCTGGGCTTGTGATTGTTCTGCTCTGCTACAGCGCAGCGATTGCGGGCGCGTTTTATTTCATCGGGTATCAAGCGGCCCGCAGGGAACGTCCCGCCCTTGACGCTCAAACCTTCTACGCCACGATCTCTGACATTCGGGGGGATACCCTCACCGTGGCTGGCATGGACGTGAACGATATCAATTTCCGGGGCGAGTTTTGCTTCTCTATTGAGAAAGAGACAAAAATCACATGGAGGTACACGGATATTCCGGCGGACGACCTGGAGGTGGGCGACCACATTTCCGTTACCTTTACCGGGGAGGTGCTGGAAACGTACCCGGGACAGATACAGCATGTTACAGTGATTCAACTGCTGGATGATGAATTATAAGTGTTTCGATGGCTGCGGCCCTTCTCCTTTGGGGAGGGGCCGCGGCCTTTTCAGGTGAAATTTTTCCGGTATACCACCCTGTGCTGGAGGTGGGCCTCGATGCGGCCGGCCTCAAGGGCGGTAAGCTCCCTGGTCACAGGGCCGGTGCCGCTGTGGTCTGTGAACTTCAGCGTCACATTTCCCTTGGGTGTCTGGTGGTGGAGTACCTGCTGGATGTGCTCCAGCCGGATAATCGGCTTACCCCATGCGTTCCGAACAAACAGCCATTCCCGCCCGATGAAGATGGTTCCGCTGGAAAATGTCCAGGCGGTGGCCAGGTCCCTGTCCACCAGAGCAAGCAGTTCCTTTCCCGTCAGACCGGCCGCGTTGGAAGCGAGCTCCAGGCGGATATACCGGCAGATATCAGTACTATCGGTCCGGATGAGTCCCCGCACTCCGGAAAACAGCAGATAGCCGCCGCCCAAAATGAGGAATAAAATCACGGAGATATAGACAAAGTTTTTTCCAAACTGTTCGATCACCTTCAAAGGCGGGCCTGAAAACACTCCGGTCAGAACCGCCAGACCAATCCCTGCGGTCAGGCAGACGGGACCGATCAGCAGCCCCTGAGCAATCCCCCTGCGGGCATATGCAGCGCAGACGCCTTTTTGCATCCCGGTGCGCTCCTCTCCTTATGATAAATAATAGTGTCCCGTTTGCTGGAAGGAATTTTATCACAGATACAGTCAAATTTCTACCGCTGTCGGCCAAAATCCAAGCCTGGGCAGGATTCCTTGGGGCAGGCAACCGGTTTCGACGCATAATTTCCAGAAACTGGAATATAATGGGGCTCCAACCTACACCAAGGAGGAGACCGGCATGACAGCCAAAACGATTTACAGCAAGATAAGCGCCCTGCGCGCCCAGCCCAGGGCGGACCGGCCGGTGCGGACCCTCACCCCCTCCCCGCTGGCGGTGCTGACCGAAATGGGCATCCACTTTCTGCTGGCGGCGGTGCTGGCCGGAGCCGTGACCTTTGCCGGCCGGGCTCCGCTGGGGGTGTCCTTTGTGGCGGCGGCGGGCTCCGGGCTGTTCGGGGCCTCCGCCCTGGTGGGGGCCTGCTTCGGCTCGCTCACCGCCCTGGACTTCTCCACCGGCCTGCGGTACTCCTCCTCCGCCATCCTCACCTTCGCCCTGCACTTCGCCTTTTACGACTGGCGGGCCCTCCGCCGTCCCTGGGCCATGCCCCTGGTGGCCGGGACGCTTACCGTCTTCACCGGTGTGATCGTCCAGGCCCAGGAGGGCTGGACGCCGGAGGGGGCCGCCGGCCTGGCTCTGGAGGCCGCCCTGGTCATGGCGGCGGCCTGGGCCTTCCGGGGGGCGCTGGCCCCCATGGTCCGCCGGAAAAAGGACAGGCCCTCCGCCGCCGCCCGGCGGGTGGGGCCGCTGGCCCTGCTGTGCGCCTGCCTGGCCGCCGTCGCGCCCATAACGGTTTTAGGCGTGCCCGCCCTGGGCCTGGCGGGGGTGGGGGCCTGCGTCCTGGCCCTGCTGGCCCCGGAGCGGGTGCTGAACTGGCTGGGGGCCCGCCCCATACCAGAAGCGGCCACCGACCCCAGGGCCCAGCGGCTGGTCCAGCAGAAGCTGGAGCGCACCGCCCAGGCCTTCCGCACCCTGTGCGACTCCCTGCGCTCCGCCTTCCGGACCCCGGACAACGACAACGACGTGGCTACCGTCTTCGACCGGGCGGCGGGGCGGCAGTGCCGGGGGTGCTCCCTCCGGGACCGGTGCTGGAAAACCGACTACAACACCACCTTCAACGCCCTCAACGACGCCACCCCCGCCATGGTGGAGCGGGGCAGGGCGGAACGGGGGGACTTCCCCCGCCACTTTGCCGACCGGTGCATCCACTTTCCCGAATTTGTGGCGGCGGTGAATGAGGAGCTCACCGCTCTGTTCTACCGCCGGCAGTACAACGCCCGCATCCGGGAGAGCCGGGCGGCGGTGTGCCGGCAGTATGCCCAGCTGTCCGACCTGCTGGGGGAGGCGGCGGCCGAGCTGAGCCGGGAGCTCACCCCCGACGCCGCCGGCGGCCGGCGGCTGCGCCAGCGGATCGCCGAGTGGAAGCTGGACGCCCGGGCCACTGTCTACCAGGACGGCCGGGGGCTGCTCCGGGTGGAGGCGGAGGGCCCCCAGTGCTCCGTGCTGGCCCGGCCCGGCCGGCTGAAGGAGCTGTCCGCCGCCCTGGGGGTCCCCCTGCGGGTGGAGCTGGAGGGGGAGGACGCCCTGTCCCTGATTCAGCAGGAGCCGCTGATGGCGGTGGCCGGGGTGGCGGCCCGGAAAAAGACCGGCGAGACGGTGAGCGGCGACGCCGGCACCTACTTCAAGCGCCACGACGGAAAACTCTACCTCTTACTCTGCGACGGCATGGGCAGCGGCCCCGAGGCCAACCGGGAGAGCACCCTGGCCGTCCGCCTGCTGGAGCAGCTGCTCCAGGCGGGGGTGGACGCCCCCCGGGCCCTCACCACCCTGTCCTCCGCCCTGGCCCTGCGGGGGGAGGAGACCGGCGGCTTCACCACCGTGGACCTGCTCCAGCTGGACCTGTTCACCGGGGAGGGGGAGCTGTTCAAGCTGGGGGCGGCCCCCACCTATATAAAAAAAGGGGGGAACGTCCAGCGGCTGAGCGGCAAGTCCCTGCCCGCCGGGCTGGCGGAGGGGGAGGGGACCGCCCTGGACCGCTTCCCCCTGCGGCTGGGGGCGGGGGACTGCGTGCTGATGATCAGCGATGGGGTGTGTCCCGGCCCGGAGGACAACTGGCTGCGGGAGCGGCTGGCCGGCTTCGACGGCGAGAGCCCCAAGGACCTGGCCCGGGAGCTGGTCACCCGGGACTTACAGGACGCCACCGACGACCGCACCGCCCTGGTAATCCGGGTGGACCGCCGGGGATAGAAAATACCGCCCGGGTACAGGCCGGACGGTTGACAAGCCCCGAAAAATCGGATACAATATAAATATAGAATACTAAAGGAGGGTTTAGACGTGGGACAGACCGATAAGCCGTTTGGCGGTTTTCTTCGCGTCATTATCCGCGATTTAAGGGAAGCCCGCGCCGAAACCGATATAGAGAAGATGCGCGAACGGGTCGACGCGCTTCTGGCGGACCTCCAAGCCACACTGGAGGATTAAATAGAAGGTGGTTGGCGGCATGAGAACTGAGGCAGAACGGCAGGACACCAGAAAGGCGATGGCGTTTGATTTATTCGCGGTTATCGACAAAGACCCGGCAAAGAAAACTTACACCAAAGAGGAAATCAAGAAAATAATTCGCGTATACCTCAAGACAGCGGACCAGAAGTGAATACAAACAGGGGCTGGGAGACCGGCCCTCTGTTTTCTTCCTTCGGAAATTGACATAGCCCGGAGGCTGTGATAGAATAATCCCGGCCTCCGGGCGGAGGCTGGGCGCTGCGGAACAACGACAGTTGAACATATGGCGGTTGGCACACCATCCGAAAGGAGGTGTGAGTATGCCTGTTACCTTAACATTTCATATGTTTGGTTACACAGTGACCATCAAGGTAAAAAAGGACAACCGCCACCCGGCACGGTGACGGTTGTTTTACTGAAATAACCTCGCTTTAAGGCCAACCGCTTTGACTATCGCCGCGGCGCCCTTCCTCTATATTATACCCACCCCCCTGCCGTTTGTCAACGGCGGGTTTTCTCTTTTGCGCGCTTGTCTCATAAGCTGAGTAGGGCAAGGGCTCTGCCCTGCGGGGGACGGAGGGGACAGGCAGGGGTAGAACCCCTGCCCTACAGGTCGGACCGGCCGGGTTTTTCGCAGGCCGTCCACATTGATAAGACGGGCGCGGGCTCCTTTTGTAACACTCCCCCCGGTCTGTTACGGCAATGTTACTGTTCTGTTACACTTGCCCCGAAGGTGTTGACTTTCAAATTTTCGTTTGCTACAATGCGCGTAGAGGTTAGGAAACCTTTTGCCGTGTCCGGTCTGTGGAACGAACCGAGCGACCTGGATGCAAGGGGAGTGACACGGCGGTGGCAGGGGCGAAATGTTGAAAAACCTCGAAATTTTTGGATAA
>CAJUFJ010000033.1 GCA_910585815.1 uncultured Oscillospiraceae bacterium
GGCTCTGCCGCTTACGGATATCGCGTCCCCCTTGCGGGGAAAAGGAGGCTTGCCCTGCGGGGGAGGAAATTGGTCAATCGTAATGCAGCGCGTCGATGGGGTTGAGCCGCGCCGCCTTTTTGGCGGGGAGGTATCCGAAAAGCACCCCGATGCCCGCCGAGATGCCGAAGGCCGTCAGAACGGCAAAGAGGGTGGGGGCCACGGTGAGGGCCTCTCCCAGAAGGCGGGCCGCCGCCACGGTGGCCGCCGCCGACAGGAGGCAGCCCAGGCCGATGCCGATTACCCCGCCCAGGGCGCTGGTGACGGCCGCCTCGATGACAAACTGCTCCATAATGGTCCGCTCCTTGGCCCCCAGGGACTTGCGCACGCCGATCTCCCGGGTGCGCTCGGTGACGGACACCAGCATGATGTTCATAATCCCGATGCCCCCCACCACCAGGGAAATGGCGGCGATGCCAGCCAACACGCCCACCAGAATGTTGATGGTTCCGGTCATGGCGTCCACCAGTTCAGACATGGTGACGATGCTGTAGTAGTCGTCGCTGCCGAAAAACTCGGTCAGCGCCCGCTCCAGCGCGGCCTTGCTCTGGGCCATGCGGTTCTCGTCCACCATGGTGACCACGTAGCTGGACACCCGGCTGCCCCCCAGCCGGGCGGCGGTGGAGTAGGGCAGGTAGAGGCAGTCGTCGCCGCCCCCCTCACTCATGGAGTCCTCCCGCTGGGAGAGGACCCCCACAATGGTCAGGGCCTGGCCCCCCACCCGCAGGGTCTGACCCACGGCGTTCCCGCCGAAGTAGGCCTGATTCACATAGGCCCCCACCACGCAAACCTTGGCCCGGGTGGCGATGTCGCTGTATTGCAGCCCCCGGCCCTGGGCCACGGTATAGCCGTAGATGCGGTTGTAGTCCTCGCTCACCCCGGACACCGAGGTGGAGGTGGTATCGCTGCCGATTTTCACCCCGCCCATCATGGACACGGTTGGGGAGCACAGTTCCAGCTCCCCGGGGTGGCCGGCCACAATCTCATACATGTCCTCCACTTCCATGGTCCGGGTGGCCCCCCGGGACTGGACGGAGACGGTGAGGGTGTTGGTGCCCATGCTGGAAAAGCTGTCGGCGATGTAGTGCTCCAGACCGCTGCCCAGGCCCACAATGACAATCACCGCCGCCACGCCGATGATGATGCCCAGCATGGTGAGCAGGGTGCGGACCTTGCAGGAGACGATATTTTTCAGGGCCAGAGAGAGGGATTCGGTGAATCTCATATGTCCCCACCCCCTCGCTTCCCCGGGGTCCGGGGGGTGACCACCGCCTCCGGGGCATCGGCAGGGCCGTCGTACACCACCCGGCCGTCCTCCAGGCGGATGATCCGCTGGGCCTGGACGGCGATGGAGTTGTCGTGGGTGATGAGGACCACCGTGTGCCCGGCGCGGTGGAGGTCCTGGAGCATGGCCAGCACCTCCCGGCCGGTGCGGGAGTCCAGAGCGCCGGTGGGCTCGTCGGCCAGAATCACCGAGGGCCTGCCCACCAGGGCCCGGGCAATGGACACCCGCTGCTGCTGGCCCCCGGACAGCTCCATGGGCCTGTGCCGCCACTTGTCCCCCAGGCCCACCTGCTCCAGAGCGGCCAGGGCCCGCTCCCGCCGCTCCCCCCGGGGGACACCGGCGTACATCAGGGGGACCTCCACATTTTCCAGTAAATTCAGCCTGGGCAGCAGGTTGTACTGCTGAAAGATGAAGCCCAGAAGCTCGTTGCGAATCTCCGCCAGCCGGTTTTTGTTCATCCGGCCCACGTCCTGGCCGTTGAGGAGGTAGGTCCCCTCCGAGGGCACATCCAGACAGCCGATGATGTTCATGCAGGTGGACTTCCCCGAGCCGGAGGAGCCCACAATGGCGGTAAACTCCCCGGTCTCAATCTCAAAGGAGATGTGGTCGGCGGCAGTGACCGTGCTGTCCCCCATGGGGTAGTACTTGCACACATCCTGAAAGGTAATCAGCGCCATGTCAGGACCCTCCCCGCCTGCCGCCGGGACTTCCGCCGCCGGGGCCGCCGGACACTGTGATGTTGGCCATCCCGCCGCCGGGCATGGCTCCGCCCTCGAAGGCCACCCCGCCCATGCCGCCGGGCATCATCATCCCGAAGCCGCCCGAGGAGGTAGTGGGGATGTAGGCCACAGTGTCCCCCTCCTGGAGGCCGGAAATAATCTCGATGTAGCTGCTGTCGCTGGCGCCAATCTCCACGGGGACGGAGCAGTAATCCCCGCCCTCTATGGCCGTGCCGTTGGCGGCGCTGGGGGAATCGGCAGTAACCAGCACGGTGTTCCCCCGGTTCAGCGCCCCGGAGGGGATGGCCAGCACGCCGCTGGCGCTCTGGAGGGTGATGGCGGCGTCCACATTCATGCCGGGAAGCAGGCCCTCGGTCTCGTCGATGCGGACAGTAACCGGGTAGGTGGTGGTCCCTCCGGAGGAGGTCCCGGCCACGCTCACCTTGGTCACCACGCCGGTGTAGGTCTTGCCCTCCACCGCGTCGGCGGTGATTTCCACCCTCTGGCCCACGGCGATGTCGGAGATGTCCAGCTCGTCCACGCTGAGGGTCATGGTGAGATAGCTCAGATCGTAGATGGAGCACAGCACCTTGCCCGCCTCGCTGGTCTCGCCGGCCTTGTAGTTCTTGTCGATCACCGTCCCACGGATGGGGGAGGTGATGGTGTAGTTGTTCAGCTGGTCCTGCCGGCTCTCCAGTGACAACTCCGCGTTGCGCAGGGAGTCGGCGGCGCTTTGGAGGCTGTCGTCCAGGCTGTCGCTGGTGAGGGTGAGGAGGACGTCTCCCCGGTCCACCCGGTCCCCCTCCCGGGCCCGGATGGCGGCCACCTGGCCGGAGACCTCCGCCGTGATGGCCTGCTCCGCCGCGTAGGCAAAGGCGGCGCTTCCGGCGCTGGCACAACCGTCGATGGTGGCGGAGCCGGTCTGGCTGACCGACAGGGCCCCGGGGTTGGCCACCTCCACCGTCACATAGCGGACAATCCGGTTGCCCTCCAGCACCGTGTCCGCCCGGTCAACCTTGGAAACGGTTCCCTCCAGCGTCTCGAAGGTGCTCTCCAGAGTGACGGCCGCCCGCTGGCCGACGGAGAAGCCCGCCGCCTCGTCGGCAAGGAAGGGGACCGTCAGTGTCATAACGTCGGAGTTGCGCAGGGTGGCCACGGTCTGCCCGGCGGATACGTCGTCCCCCTCCTCTACCTCCAGGGATAGGACCCGCCCCGTCTTGGGGGCGGTGACTGACAGCTTTTCCAGATCCTTGACCCGGCTGTTGTAGCTGCGCTGGGCCTGCTCCAGGGAGATCCGGGCCTGCTCCAGGGAGCCGGACAGGTCGGAGGTGTCGATGGTGTAGAGCACCGTCCCCTCCTCCACCTGGTCCCCCTCCTCGAAGTCGGCGGTGAGGATGCTCCCCTCCGCCAGGGAGGTGACCGAATAGGAGTTGGCCGCCTCCAGTGTGCCGCTGCCGGTGATCTGGGCGGTGATGTCCCGCCGCTCCACCGGGGCGGTGGTGTAGGTCAGGCCGGCGGCGGAGGCGGGTTGACCGCCCCCGGCCAGCCGCAGGGCGAAGGCCCCCGCCAGCACGCAGGCGGCCGCGGGGAGCAATACCCGCTTGCGCAGCAGCTTTTTGGCCAGCGTGCCGGATGCTCTGCCGGGCTGCTCCCGCTGGGGGACATCCCGTTTCAATACAGGAAGGTTCATAGCTGAAATCGTCCTTTCCGTTTTAGACTGGCCCCATCCTAACAGGAAAATTTGAACAGCCGGCGGAGGAAATCGAAACAAAAGCTAAACAACCTGCAAACAATTCAAAACCTCCCCGCCGAAGTGCGGCGGGGAGGAAAGCCCGAAAAGGCCCCTTTTGAAAGGGGCTGTCAGCCGCAGGCTGACTGAGGATTGCGTTTTGCGCAGCAAAACATACGAAGTAAACAAAGCCTGCGTAATCTTGATTATTTCATACATTTCGCCTGCGGCGAAATACAATCCTCAGTCAGCGGCTCCGCCGCTGCCAGCTCCTTTCCAAAGGAGCCCTTGCCGCCTGCGGGCGGGACGGGAGGACGACCCTGTGCATCACGCCCGGTTCAGCCGGTAGCCCGCCCCCCAGACGGTTTCAATGAGGCTGGGGTGGGCGGGGTCGTCCTCCACCTTATCCCGGATGCGGCCGATGTGGACGGTGACGGTGGCGCTGTCCCCCACATACTCATAGCCCCAGATGGTCTCAAAGAGCTTTTCCTTGGAAAATACCGTGTTGGGGTGCTCGGCCAGAAACTTCAGCAGGGCAAATTCCCGGTTGGGCATTTTGACCTCCTGCCCGTCCTTCAACACCCGCCAGCTCCGGGGCAGAATCTGAACGCGGCCCAGGTCGAGGACCTCCGGCTCCCCCTGTCCCCCGCCGGTGAGGCGGGCGTACCGGTTGAGGTGGGCCTTCACCCGGGCCACCAGCTCTGCCGGGTCGAAGGGCTTGGCGATGTAGTCGTCCGCCCCCAGGCCCAGGCCGCGAATCTTGTCCACCGATTCGGTGCGGGCGGTGACCATAAGGATGGGCACGTCAATCCGGTCCCGGATCAGGCGGCACACGTCGTAGCCGCTGCACCCGGGGAGCATCAGGTCCAGCAGAAGCAGGCTGTAATCTCCGTTCAGCGCCTGGGTAACCGCCTGCTGGCCGTTGTCCACCACGGTCACCTCGTAGCCCTCCATCTCCAGATAGTCCCGCTCCAGCATGGCGATCTCAGGATCGTCCTCAGCAATCAGCAGCCTGGTCATAGTGACCCTCCTTCCGGGGGAGCTGGATGGTAAAGACCAGTCCCCCGTCGTTCTCCGCCCGGATGGTCCCGCCGTGGGCCTCCACAATGTATCTGGCGATGTACAGCCCCAGGCCGGAGCCCTCGCCGTTTTGGGCGCTCCGGGCCTGGTCGGCCCGCCAGAACTGGTCAAAGAGGTGGGGCAGGTCCTCCTCCGGCACCCCCTGGCCGTTGTCGGCAAAGCGGAGGGCTATCCAGTCCCCCCGTCGCTCCACCGCCAGGGAGATCACCAGGGGGTCGGCCCCGGCGTAGCGCAGGGCGTTGTCCTTCAGGTTGCTCAGCACCCGGTACAGCTGCTCCGCGTCCACGCAGGCGGGGTGGGGCCCGGGGGAGAGGGCGGTTTCAAACCGTCCCCCCGCCTGCTCCAGCTCCGGGGCGGTCTCGGCGGCAAACCGGGCGATAAAGGCCCCCAGGTCGGCGGGCTGGAGGAACAGGGGCAGGTTCCCCGTCTCCAGCCGGGAGAAGTAGAACAGCCGCTGGAGGAGGACGTCCATGTCGCAGGCCCTGCGGTAGGCCACCTCCAGATACTGCCGCTGCCGCTCCGGCGTCTGGGCCACTCCGTCCCGCAGGCCCTTGATGTAGCCCTTTACGCTGGTAAGGGGGGTGCGCAGGTCGTGGGAGATGCCGGCCACCAGGTCGGTGCGGGCCTGCTCGTAGGCGGCGTTTTTCTCCTGCTCGGCCAGCAGATGCTCCTGCATCCGGTTGAAGGCGGCGCACACCGAGGAAAATTCATCCCGTCCTGGGTAGTCAATGGGCTGGGTGAAGTCACCCGCCCCGATGCGTCCGGCGGCCCGGGTCAGGGTGTCCACCGGCTGGAGCAGCTTTTTCAGCTGGTAGCGGGTAAACAGGATGTTTAGTAGGAGGATTACCACAATGGCCGCCCCGCCGCTGAGGAACAGGGAGAGGGACATGGTTTCCATCCGAGGCCTGGCCCGGACGGAGACCGACGGATGGCTTGGAACGGCGATACCCACCAGTTCCAGCTCACCCATCCCCCGGTCCAGCCAGACCATTCCCTCCTGGGTGGCGGCGTTAATGTGCATGGCCTGAAACATCTCCTCCGCCTGCCGCTGGTAGTACCGGGCGATGGCGTGGGTGGCCGCGCTGTTCACCGCCAGCATGGCCACCAGCGCCACCAGCACAGAGACCGTATTACAAAAAAAGAGGTGCCGCCGAATCCGCATAGGGTTTTCCCTCCTGCCGCTTCAAATGCACCTCTATTGTACTATGAAATTGTAAATAAATCAGCGTCCGATTCTAAACTTTTCCGAAATTTTCAAACGGGGACCCGGGCGGCCGCTCAGGCCACGGAGTACCGCCAGGTGTTAAACAGGCTGATGCAGATAATAACCGCCATCAGCGCCACAAACAGCCGCTCGACGTCCTCGCCCCTCAGCCGCTGGTTCAGCTTCCGGCCCAGAACGCCGCCGCCCAGGCCTCCCGCCACCATCAGGGCCAGCACCGGCCAGCGGAAGTCCGGGACGGAGCCGGTGGCGAGGGTGGAAAGCAGGCTGCACAGCTGGCTGAAAAAGATGATATACAGGCTGTTGGCCGCCGCCGTCTTGGTGTCCATGCTGAAAAAGAAATACAGCACCACCAGGTTGATGGGCCCGCCGCCAATGCCCAGAAAGCTGGACATACAGCCCAGCGCCAGGCCGATGACTGCGCAGGCCGCCTTCGCCCGGACCCGGTGGGTGGGGATACGGGCCTTGTTCAGGGTGTACAGAAGGGTGCCCACCGTGATTACGGCCAGGCAGGCGGCCTGAACCGCTCCCACCCGGTTGGGGTTGTCCGACATCTGACGCACCAGGGCGAACAGCTGGCTGCCCAGCAGCCCCCCCGCCGCCGCGCCGGCGGCCAGCGGCGTGCCCACGTCCAGCGAGACCCGTTTCTCCCCGGCCAGCAGGGACTTGCCCACCGAGTAGCAGCTCATGGACAGCACGGTGCAGCCCGACAGAAAGCTGATGGCGGATACCGTCTCCAAATGGAGCAGGTCCAGCACCGGCTTGATGATGACCCCGCCGCCGATGCCGCAGATCGCGCCCACGGCGCTGGCCCCCAGGGCCACAAGGAAAAATATCAGCATGGAATCACCTCGTTTTCAGCAGGTTCTGCGCCCGGCGCAGGCGGGGGAGGGCGTAGGAAAAGAATCTGGTGTAGGCCTGGCAGTAGTAGTTGCGGCCCAGGCCGTCCGCCGTCTCCAGCCGGTCCCGGCGGCAGCCGTTGCGGCACAGGGGATACCACTGACAGCTTTTACACTCCTCCGGCACGCGCATGGACGTCTCCACAAAGCCCAGCGCCTCCCGAGCCCGGTCCAGCTCGGCCCAGGAGTTTGAAAGAATGTTCCCCAGCCGGTACTGGTCCAGGCCGTAGAAGTCGCAGGGGTAGATGCTTCCGTCCGCCTCCACCAGATATTGCAGGCCGCAGCACCCCCGCATGGAGCACTGCTCCGGGGCGTGTCCCCCCAGCATCCACACCAGATTGTCGAAGTAGCGGACAGACCAGTAGCGCCCCTGCTCCAGTTCCCGAAACCACAGGTCGAACAGGGTTTTTAAAAAGGCCTCGTACTGCGCGGGGGAGAGGGAGTAGCCCTGGCCGCCCCGGGACTCCTCCAGCGGGTCCAGGCAGGGGATGTACTGCTGAAAGCGGAAGCCGCCGCTGCACAGGGCGGCAAAGACGCTCTGGATATGCCGGGCCAGATAGCCGGTTACCACGGTGAGGACGTTGTACGCCACCCCGGCCTGCTCCAGCAGCCGGGCCGCCCGCAGCACCCGGTCACAGGTCCCCTTCCCCGCTGCGTCCTTTCGGAAGCGGTCGTGACAGGCCCGGGTCCCGTCCAGTGAGAGGCCCACCAGAAAGCCCTTCTGCCGGAAAAAACGGCACCATTCCCCGTCCAGCAGTGTGCCGTTGGTCTGGATGGCGTACTGGACCGTCAGGTCCGGCGGGGCGGTCTGTTCCGTGTGGGCGACGAAGTCCCGGAAGAAGTCCAGCCCCGCCAGGGTGGGCTCCCCCCCCTGAAACAGGAAGGTGACTGAGCCCTCCGCCGCCTCTAACGCCTTTTCAATCAGGGTGTGGCTCACCTTGCCGGACATCAGCCCGTAGTTGGGGACGGCGCGGGCGCTGGCCTCGTCGGCGTAAAAGCAGTAGGCACAGCGCAGGTTGCAGCCGCTGGAGGCCGGTTTCAGCAGGATACTCAGGGGCGGCATGGCGTTCTCTCCTCCTTCCGTTGGGAATCGGGCCGCCCGGATGGGCGGCCCGCGCAGTTCTAGCTCCTGGCAGGGCCGACGGAGCGGCCCAGATAAATCTCCGGGGCCAGGACATAGGTATAGCCCAAGTCGTCGCAGTCCCGGTTGCGGATCATCCGCATCAGCCGGGAGGCCACCTCCCGACCGATCCGGCAGCCCTGGTGGATGGAACAGGTGACACCCTCCGTCTCCCAGTCCTCGTTGGAGTAGTCGAAGCACACCAGGGAGCAGTCCTCGGGCACCCGCCGTCCCTGCTTCTCCAGCACCTGCCGCACCATCCGATAGATCATGTAGTTGCAGCAGACCACGGCGGTGCACTGGGGCAGGCGCTTGAGGAAGCGGTCGATGGAGCGGACAAAGCTGGGGTCGTGGGCCTCGTTGGAGACACACCACTTGGTGTAGTCGTCCTGATACTCCACCCCGTTTTTCTGGAGGGTGGCCGCCATTCCCTGAAACTTCTCGATGCTCTGGTAGTTGTCCGAGACGAAGATGCCCGCGATATTCCGGTGGCCCTGGCGGATCAGCAGGCCGATGAGCTCCTCGGCGCACCGCAGGTCGTTGACCACCACCCGGGGGCATTTCAGGTTGCGGTAGTAGTTGTTGTAAAAAATCACGGGGATGCGCTTCTGATAGATTTTCTGGTAGCAGTCCAGATTGGGGTTGAGCAGGCTGGCCTTCACGCCGTCCACAATAAAGCCCTGAAAGCCCTGGTTGATAACGGTCTGGAGGCAGTGGCGCTCGTTGGAAAATTTGTTGTCGGTGAGAAAGGTCCGCAAATCCACCTGGTCGGGGGGCAGGATGCTGCGGATGCCCTCCATCAGGCTGGAATTGGCGTTGCCGTCCTGGCCCTGGAGAATCAGGCCGATTTTCAGCTTTCCGCCGCTGCCCCCCAGCTCCCAGGACAGGGCGGCCTCCTTGTTGATATAGGTGCCGCTGCCCTTCACCCGGCGGAGCAGGCCCTCCCGGGTCAGGTGCTCCAGAGCCCGGCGCACCGTCTCCCGGCTGACAGCCAGCTTCCGGCACAGGGTATGCTCCGAGGGGATTTTTGTGCTGCTGGAAAACTTGTTTTCCTCGATATAGGCCCGCACCCAGAGGTAGACCAGCTCCGCTTTTCCGTCCAGCTCCTTCATAGCGCCCTCCCTGGCGTCGCCACGGCGCCCTCAGTCGGTGATGAGGGGCCGGGTTCCCTCCGCCCGCTGAATCCAGTCCAGCAGCCGCGCCCGCAGCTCCTCCTTCACCTGGACATAGGCCGGGTCGGCCACCACGTTGTTCAGCTGGTGGGGGTCCTTCTCCATGTCGTATAGGAAGTCGTCGGCGTACCGGTCGGCCGCCGCCGCCGCCCCGCCGTTGACGCCGGGGGCGTAGACGGAGTAGGTATACCGGGCCGTGCGGATGCACCGGCCCACCCGGCTCTCGGAGATCTGCGCGAAGACCTCGTTGGGTCTATTATCGTCCTTTTTCTCCACCACGTCAAGGAGATTTTCCCCGATCATGGCGTCGCCCACGTCTACGCCGGCCAGGGCCAGAATGGTCTTGGGCAGGCTGGCGGTGCTCACCAGCTCCTCCACCGCCACGCCCCCCTTGAAGGGTCCGCCGGCGATGACCAGGGGCACATGGAGGGCTGCGTCGTGGCAGGAGCGCTTGTAGTCGTCGTAGCCGTTGAGGTGGGAATCCCGGTTGCGGGTGAGGAAGTGGGAGCCGTGGTCGGAGGCGAAGATGATTACCGTGTTTTCATACAGCCCCTCCTCCTTCAGTCTGGCCACCAGACGGCCTAGGTTCTCGTCCAGACTGGAGCACTGGCCCAGGTAGTCGGGGTACTCCTCCGCCGCGTTGCCTCCCAGGACCTTCAGGTCCTCCGGGAGGACGAAGTCCTTAAACCGCTCCTTGGAGCCCTCCGGGCCCTCATAGTGCTTGCGGTCGTTCTGGTGGTGGGGCTCAATCTGGGAGATGGTCATGAAGAAGGGCCTTTTGCCGTCGTACTGGTCGAAGAACTCCAGGGCCATGTCGTTGATGCAGTCGGCTCGGTAGCCCTTGAAATCGATGCGCCGGTCGTTCTCGTCGAAGACGAAGCCGTCGTAGCCGTGGGAGGTGAACTCCAGCACGTCGGCGGTGCGCCAGAAGCCGGTGTAGCCCCCCCGCAGCTCCCGGGGGATGGCGGTAACGGTGTGGTCGATTACAGGGGGCTTCTCCAGCTCCCCATCGCTGGCCAGGTGCCACTTGCCGATGTAGGCGGTCTCATAGCCCGCCTCCTCGATATAATTACCCAGGGTCTTCACCCCGGCGGGCAGCATGATGTTGTTGCGGAAGCAACCGGTCTCGGTGGGCCACTTGCCCGTCTGGAACAGGGCCCGGCAGGGGCCGCACACCGGCTGGGGGGAAAAGGCGTTGTCAAACTTGACCCCCTCCCGGGCCAGCTGGTCCAGGTTGGGCGTGATGTCCAGGGGCTGGCCGAAGCAGCCGCAGGTGTCCCACCGCTGCTGGTCGGTAAAGTAGAAAATAATGTTGTTGGGCATTTGTCAGTCCTCCTTCTGTGCGGCGGCCTTTCGCTCCTTTATTTTGCCACGGACAATGGTGCCCACCGCCGCCACGATGAGGACCAGGAAGATGATGCAGTACACGCTGCTGAAGAAGATGCGGGGGCTGCCGTTGGAGATAAGCAGGGCCCGGCGGAAGTTGGTCTCGGTCATGCTGCCCAGCACCAGGCCCAGCAGAATGGGCACGGGAGGCAGCTCCAGCTTGCGCAGAATCCAGGCCAGCGCGCCGAAAATCAGGGCCACGCCCACATCGAAATAGTTCTCATTGACGGAGTAGGCCCCGGCAAAGCAGAAGATTACAATGATGGGGGTAAGGATCTCCTGAGGGATGGACACCACCTTGGCAAAGAGGGTGGTGAGGAATTTCCCCTGGAGGCACATGAACACATTCACCAGGATCAGGCCCAGCATGATGGCGTACATAATGTCCCCCTGGGTGGTGAACAGGCTCAGGCCGGGGTTCAGGCCGTTGATCATCAGGGCGGAGAGCATAATGGCCACGGTGCCGTCGCCGGGGATGCCCAGGGTGAGCAGGGGAATCAGTGTCGCGCCGGTGACGGCGTTGTTGGCCGACTCGGCGGCGGCGATGCCCTCCACCGAGCCGTGGCCGAACTCCTCCGGGTGCTTGGACATGTTCTTTGCGGTGTTGTAGCTGAACCAGGAGGCCTCAGAGGCCCCGGTGCCTGGGATAATGCCCACCATCACGCCGATGATGGAGGAGATCAGCACCGGCCGGGCCATGCGCTTATACTCCGCCTTGGTGATAACGCCGTCGTCCTTAATCTGGGTGGTGTCCAGGTTGAGCCGGTCCAGCCGCCGCTCCGCCTTGGCCATAATCTCCACCAGGGCGAACAGGCCGATGAGGCAGATGGCCAGGTCCAGGCCCAGGTAAAGCCGGGAGATGCCGAAGGTAAAGCGGTCATAGCTGGTCATAGGGTCGGAACCCACACAGGAGATGAGCAGGCCCAGACAGGCGGAGATAAGGCCCTTAATCATGCTCTTGCCCGACACGCCGGCGATGATGGTCAGGCCGAAGACGCAGACCATAAAGTACTCCGCCGTGCCCAGCTGGGCAGCCACCTTGGCTACCTGGGGACCCAGGAACAGGAGCATCAGGGCAGAGAACACCCCGCCGAAGGTGGAGGCGTACAGGGCGATTTTCAGCGCCGCCTTGGTGCGGCCCTGCTCTGAGAGCGGATGCCCGTCCAGCATGGTGGCCGCCGCGTGGGGGGTGCCGGGGGTGTTGATGAGGATGGCGGACACACTGCCGCCGTAGCCGCCGGCGCAGTAGATGCCCAGCAGGAACATCATGCCGGGGATAGCCATCATGGAGTAGGTGACGGGCAGGAACAAAATCACGCACAGGATGACGCTCAGGCCGGGGATGGCCGCGAAAACCGAGCCGATGAACACGCCTATGTTGATCCAAAGGATATTTTCCAGGGTGAACAGCAGGCCGGTGGCCGGGATGATATGCTGCAACATAAGCCTTCCCCCTCCTTAAAAGTCCACGCCCAGGGCGAAGCGGAAGGCAGCCCAGATGGCCACCGCCAGCACCAGGGTAATCACATAGTAGGACTTCTTCCGGCACCGGAAGTAGAGCAGAAAGCCCAGGCAGCAGAAGACCGCGCCCACCACAAACAGGCCGGTGAGCCTGCTGAGCAGCCAGGTGCCCACCAGAATGGCCAGAATCACCAGGGCCTTCATCTCCACCTGAACATTGATGACCTTCCAGTTCAGAGGCTGCTTGGTGGCCAGCTTATACAGCTCCTTGCCCACCAGCATGGCACAGCAGAGCATCATCACCACCATCAGCAGCGTGGGGAAGGCCCGGCCGTTGACCACGTCCTTTTCAGAAATCGCCACCTGGTCGGGCATCACCAGCAAAACGCCAAGGGCAACGAGGAAAAATAACACACCAGTAACCAAATCTATGGGAATCCGAATCTCTTTCTCATGCAGCTTCCGGCCCCAGGCATCCATGCGGCCGTTGAACTGCTCCACCCATTTACTCATGGGGGGACCTCCTTTCCTGATTCAAAAAGGGGAATGGGCGGGATTCCTCCCGATCCCATTCCCCGCACTGTGGTACTCAGATCAGCCGGCAACGATGTCCTTGTACTCGTTGACGATGTTCTTTACGTTTTCAACGTGGGCCTCCACGTCCTTCACGGACATGGTGTCCACCTCCAGCAGCATGGTGCCATGCAGCCAGTCAGCAACCTCCTGGTCGGCCAGAATCTTGCCATAGAGCTCCTTCAGCTCCTTCACCTTGGCCTCGTCGGTGCCGGCTCGGGCCATGACGAAGCAGCGGTTGCGGAAGTAGGGGTAGCCGTGCTGGCCCACGCCCTCTACGCCGGCGAAGGGGCCGTTGGCGATGTCGTTCTCGTCGAAGGCGCAAACCACGGTGACGCCGTTCTGCTGGAAGGTCTCCAGAATCTGAGACTGGTGGGAGACGGCGAACTGGGTCTCGCCACGGGCCACAGCCTGGGCGGCCTCGGCAGCGGACTGGTAGGGGGTGAGCTTCAGCTTGTCGCCGGCGCCCATGGAGCCGAACAGAGCGGCGGCCAGGAAGGCCTCGGAGCTGGTGGCGCCGTTGACGGCCACGCTGATCTCGTTGCCCGCCTCCACATAGGCCTTCAGGTCGGCGATGTTCTTGATATTCAGCTCGGCATCGGCGGACAGGACGAAGATGGAGGAATACAGGTTCTCCACAAAGACAAAGTCCTCATAGCCGAATTGCATCTTGCTGGGGTCCAGGATGGAGGTGATGGACAGCAGACCCTCGCCCACGAATACCAGCTCGGTGGCGTTGGCCTTGGTGTCGGCCACCCAGGTGTTCACGGTGGCGGCGTCGCCCTTGATGGCCTCGGCCACCAGGGTGATGGTGTCGGAATATTCGGTGGACTTGGTGGCGGCCTGCTGGCTCACCATGGCGGCCACGCCGGAGGGGGCCCAGGGGCAGGTGACCTTCCAGGTGGCGTTTTTCTTGCCGCCGCAGGAGGCGAGCAGAGCCACGCACATGGCGCCAACAAGGGCAAGGCTGAGAATTCTCTTTTTCATGATTAGACTCCTTTTTCGTTTTTTTCAGGTGCGGCCAATGTCGCTCCTCGCCGCATCTGTGGTATTTTTACTGTACCACGCGGCCGGACGGTTCGCAACATCTTTTTTGTGGAAATATGGAAAGTTGTATGGTTGTTGTCCTTGTTACGAAAACCTGTCTGAAAAGTTCGCAGTTTTCATGTGTTTTATACAAAATATCAAGCCCGGTATAGGCAGGACTGGCAGAAAAACCGCCCTGGAATCAGCTCGATTCTAGGGCGGTTCGGATTTTATTTTGCTCCCAGGTAGTCCTCCTGGATGGAGGGGTCGTTGAGCAGCTCTCTGCTCTGTCCCTCCCGGATGATCTGGCCTGTCTTCATCACATAGGCGCGATGGGATACTTCCAGGGCCAGATAAGCATTTTGTTCAACCAGAAGGATGGTTTGCCCAAACTCCTTGTTAATCCGGGTGATTTTGTTGAAAACTTCGTTGATAATAATGGGGGCCAGCCCCAGGGACGGTTCGTCCAGACAGAGCAGTTTCGGTTTGGCCATCAGGGCGCGGCCGATGGCCAGCATCTGCTGCTCACCGCCGGACAGGGTGCCCGCCTGCTGGTTAATTCTCTCGCTCAGACGGGGAAAGAGCGCCATGACATCATCCAGTTCCTTCTGGATTTCCTCCTTGGATGTTTGCAGGTAAGCGCCCAGCACCAGATTTTCCCGCACCGTCAGGTTGGGAAAGATGCGCCGCCCTTCCGGGACCAGGGAAATGCCCTTGGCAACCGCCAAATGGGCCTTGGCGGGGAGAGGCTCGCCCTGAAAACGGATGGAGCCGCCTCTGTAATCCTTATCTGCGGCAATAGTACGCATCAAGGTGGATTTTCCGGCGCCGTTGCTGCCGATTACCGCAACAATTTCCCCCGGCTTCACGTGCATGGAGACACCCTGGAGCGCATGGATTCCTCCGTAGTATACTTGGAGATTTTCTACATCTAACATGTTATTGCTGCTCATCGTTCTTCTCCATTCTGCTTCCCAGGTAGGATTGGATAACCTTCTCGTCGTTTTGTATATTCTGTGGAATATCAATCTTCAGCACTTTGCCCAGGTTCAGCACACAGATGCGGCTGCACAGATCAAAAACCAGATCGATATGGTGCTCAATGAGGATGATTGTCACCTGGAACCGCTTCTGCACATCGCGCAGCAGCCGGGCCAGCTCCACACATTCATCGTTGTTCATGCCCGCTGCCGGCTCATCCAGCAGCAGGAGCTGAGGGGAGGTGGCCAGTGCCCGGGCAATCTCCAGCTTACGCTGAAGGCCGTAGGCCAGATTGCCCGCCCGCATGCCGGCGTATTCGGTCAGACCGAAAATCTCCAGCATCTCCGCCGTCCTCCGCTTGACCTCAGCGTCCGCCCTGCGCACGCTGGGCAGGCCCAGGAGAGCCTCCAGGCGGGAATACATAGGGGTGCAGTGAAAGCCGATGTCGATATTTTCAGCCACAGACATTTTGGGAAAAAGACGGATGTTCTGGAAGGTGCGGCTGATGCCAGACCGGGCAATTTTGTCGGGGGACAGCTTGAGCAGGGATTTGCCCTTGAGCAGAATGTCGCCCTCCACCGGCGTGATGCTGCCGGTGATTACGTTAAAAATCGTTGTTTTACCTGCGCCGTTGGGGCCAATCAGGCCAAAGATCTCGCCCTCCTTCACGTCAAAGGACACATGATCCGACGCCCGCAGGCCGCCAAACTGAACAGAGATGTCTTTCAGCTCAAAAAGTGTTTTATCAGCCATCTTTTTTCCCTCCTGAAGGGCCAATGATGTCCTCTGCATGGTCCAGAATTTTCCCGCGGTTTTTGATCCGGGTGGGAAGCTTCCGGAACCACCCAACAATGCCCCGAATGGAGAACTCCTTATAACCCAGCAAGCCTTCCGGCTTGAACAGCATGATGATTACGAACATAAGTCCATAAATGACCAGGCGCCACAGGGCAAACACGCGCAGCACCTCCGGGAAGATAATCAGGAGAGCCGCCGCAATCACAGGGCCGGTGATGGAGTTGGTCCCGCCGAACACGACCGCGGCCGTGAGGTCGGTGGACTTGGTGGATGTGAAGTTGGAGGGGTAGAGGCAGGTCATGTAGAAACCGAACAGGGCGCCGCCCACTCCGGTAAAGAAGGCGCTCAGGGCCAGGGACCAGAGCTTGGTTTTAACAGTATCAATCCCCATCATCTCCGCGGCAATTTCCTGCTGCTGAACGGCCACCAGGTTTTTGCCGTATTGGGACTTGGTGTAGTTGCGCAGCAGGAACAGACATACCACGACAAAGACCAGCACTACAGTGAAGGTGGTCTTTTTGGGGATACCGGTCAGACCCATGGCGCCGTTAATAACAGGGTAGATGTTGCTGGACAGCAGCCGGACCGTCTCGCCAAAGCCCAGCATGGCGATGGCGAAGCAGTCGCCGGTCAGCCGGTTTTTGATGGTGGGGACGCCGACAATCAAGCTGGACAGCGCGGCGATTACACCGCCCAGCAGGACGGCCAGAAGGAATGGGACATGCAGGTGCATATGCAGTACGGCGGCGGAATATCCGCCAATGGCCATGAATCCGGCATGGCCCATGGAAAACATGCCGGTAAAACCTGTCAGGAGGGTAAGACCGGACACGCAGATGATATTGATGCCAGCGACGGTGGCAATACTCAAGGCGTAATACATTTCGTCCCCTCCTTTTAAATCTTGTCGCTTTTGCTCTTACCCATCAGCCCGTAGGGGCGGAAGATAAGAATGACGATCAGAAGGGTGAAGGAGAATACATCGCGCCAGGCGGAGGATACAAAGCCGGAGATCATCGTCTCCAGCACGCCCAGCAGCAGAGCCCCCACAATGGCACCGGGCAGGCTGCCCAGACCGCCGATGACGCTGGAGATAAAGGCCTTGTTGGAGATGGAGCCCAGCGTGGGATACACCGCATATTTCAGGCCGAAGAACAGACCGGCAAAGGCGCCCATCACACCGGACAGGGCAAACACAATGAGGGAGATCACATTTACATTGATTCCCATCAGGCCGGCCGTTTTTGTGTCCACCGAAGACGCCCGGATAGCCACGCCGTACTTGCTTTTCTGAAGCAGCGTCCAGAGCAGTGCCAGCAGAATAACGGCCACTGTGGCGGAGCACAGGTCCAGCTTGGCAACGGAAACACCGCCAAGCTTGATAACGCCGGAGAGGAAGGGAACGCTCAGCGGGCGCACATTGGTGCTGAAGATGTTGACGCACAGGTAGGTCAGCATCAGGTCAACCCCCATGGCAGCAATCATCAGAAACAGGCGGGAGGCGTTTTTATTGCGCATGGGGCGGTATGCGACCAGCTCAGTCAGGATGGAGAGGCACGCACCAAAGATAAGGACGACGATTACCGCCAGGATCAGGGGGAGCTGGAAATAGGAGATGGCGAAAAATGCCGCATAGGCACAGCACATCATCATCGAGCCGAAGGCGAAATTTGTGAAGTCAAAGATGCTGTAAATCAGCGCATATCCCACGGCCAGCAGCGCATAGATGCTGCCGATGGACAGGCCGGTAATCAGCTGTTGTATAAATGTACTCATAAAAGGGGGGCTCTCCTTCCGGACGTGGTTTGAGGAACGTAAAATAGGTCCAGGAAATTGGGAAAAGGATTTTGCAAGGCGTGCTGCCCCCCGCTATGAAGGGCAGCACGTTCTGCATTGCACATTACCTTGGATGGCTGCATCAGTCACCGCTGGGGATATACTCCTTAAAGAGCTTATAGGCTCCGTCCTCAATGGTCATGATGGAAACCGGCTTGTTGTGGGGGTTATGGGTGTCCTTCTCCATGGTCATATTGAAGGTGAACAGGGGAACATTTTCCATGTTCTCAAACTGGTCGCGGATGGAGGTGGGGTCGGTGGAATTGCCGTTGGTGATGGCATACTCGGTGGCGGCCATACAGTCCATGGCGTACAGAGCATAGATGTTGGCGGTCTGGTTGGTGTGCTTGGCGTTGAAGGCGGCATAGAACTCGTCATAAGTGCCGTCGATATCGGTGATGCCGTTGGACAGGTAGCACTTGCCGTTGAGCAGATCGCCCACGTTGTCCAGCATTTCCTGAGAATAAACGGCGTCGCCGAACAGCCAGGTGAAGTCATAGCCCAGGTCAGCGGCCTGCTGAACCATAAAGGCGGCGTCCTTGTAAGCGGTACAGGGGACGAACACCACCTGCACGCCGGAGTTGTCCATGTCGGTCAGCTGTGCGCGGAACTCAACCTCGCCGGCCCGGTAGCCCAGGTCCTTGGACACGGTGCCGCCGATCTTGGTGTACTGCTCGATGAAGTAGGTCTTCAGACCCTGGGCATAGCTGTCCTCCAGGGGAGCCAGGGTGCCGATGACGGGATTGTCCAGGTCGTTATAGGCGAAGTCGGCCATAGCGGTGCCCTGATAGGGGTCGATGAAGCACACGCGGAACACATAGGGCTGCACATTGCCGTCGTTATCCACGGTTACGGCCGCGTTGGTGGCGGACAGGGAGATCATGGGAATCTTGGCCTCGTTGACGATGGGGGCGGCGGAGATGGCGTGGGAGCTGGAGGTGGGGCCAATGATGACGTTGACCTTATCCGCATAGCAGAGCTTGTTGACGATGTTTACAACTTCCTCATTTTTACCGGCGTTGTCATAAGCGATAAGCTCAATCTGCTGGCCCAGCAGGCCGCCGTTGGCGTTGAGCTCCTCAATGCGGTCCTCCAGGGCATAGAAGCCGGCCATGCCGATGTAGCCGTCGGCAGAGGACATGTCGGTGAAGTAACCAATTTTGATCTTATCACCGGAGCTGCTTGGGGCACCGCCGCTGGTGCTGCCGGAGCCGGAGGTGCTGCCGGGCTTGCTGCCGCAAGCCGCTAAGGACAATGTCATGGCAAGGGCCAGTACGGTGCAAAGAACCTTTTTCATAGTGTTTCCTCCCGTTTTTATTTATATAAAACTGAACATCAGTTTTATATCCCGTTACATGGAATTTAGTAATAGCCTTCGCTGGTGAGCTTGGCCAGGGGGAGCCCGGCGGCCCAGTCGTGCTGGGCCAGGTCCCGGCTGATGCGTCCGGCCGCCTCGTTGGCCTTCTGGATCACATCCTCCTCCTTCTCGGTAAGGAGGACGTGGTTCTCCACAATGATCTGCCCATTGACCATAACCAGTTCCACCTCGTGTCCCCGGGCGGAATAGACCAGGTTGGGGATCAAATTGCGAATGGGAGAGGTGTAAATGGGATTCAGGTGGGGGTAGGAGAGGTCGATGAGGATGATGTCCGCCAGCTTGCCCGGACGCAGAGAGCCGATCTGGTCCTCCATTGTCAGCGCCTTTGCCCCTTCGATGGTAGCCATACGGAGGACCTTCCAGGCGGGCATTTGGGTGGCGTCCTGAGTGGCGTGCTTGGTAAACAGGGCGGCGCACTTCATCTCTCCGAACATAAAGCTGCAGTTGTTGGCCTGATCGGTGGCCAGGGCCACCGTGCCGCCGCAGTCGGCGAACTGCCGGGCAGGGGGGAGGGAGCCGTCCACCAGCATGTTGCTGCCCATACACAGCACCATGACTGTGCCGGACTCGGCCACGCGGCGGACCTCCTCCTGCGTGGCGCAGGTGAGGTGGGCGGCGGTAAGTCTGGGCCCCAGATAACCCAGCCGGTCCAGCAGCTCGGCAGGCCGGCAGCCGTTGCGCATCATACACTGCTTGTTTTCCCCGTTGCTCTGGGAGAGGTGGGTGTTGATTCCTACCTGGTACTTGTCCGCCTGGGCCTTGATTTCCCGCAGCAGCTCCACCGTGCAGTATTCCACCGTGTGCATGCCGAAACGGCATGTGATGCGGCCGTCATGGCTTTGGTGATACTCCTCCAGCAGCTTGATATTGCTCTCCAGCTTTCGGTTTCCGATGGCGCTGTCCAGCGGAAGCAGCTCGTCTTGAGAGAGATGGATGGTGTCCTTGGGCATCTCGTTGATCATATCGCTGACACAAGCCCGCGCGCCTAAATCAATATAGTTTTGTACAATGGAGGACATGGGGCTGTAAAAGTCCCCAAAGGTGGTGGTGCCGGCTTTCAGGGCCTCGATGATGTTCAGGCGGGACCCGATGATATAGTCCTCCTCCCGGGCTGCGCCCAGCAACGGGAGTATGCCATGGATGCGCCAGACGTCCCCGGGGATGTCCTGGGCACAACTGCGGACGATCACATCTCCGGTGTGAATATGGGAGTCCACAAAGCCGGGCATCACAGCCTTTCCGGCGGTGTCGATATATCGCTCCGCACGGTATTCGCGGAGTACATCGGCCGTGGGGCCTACTGCGGCAATCCGATTGCCCTTGACGGCCACGGCGCCGTTCTCGATGATACCGGTTCCGGGCCCCTCCATGGTGATGACAAAACCGCCGTGAAAGATTACGTCAACATTCATTGGCTGCACCTCCTCTGTGGCTGCGTCAGTCCATGCGCCGGACCAGTTGGCCAAAGCCGTCAGGGACAAGGATGCGTTGGCCGTCATAAACCAGCGCTCCACGCACCAGCGTGCTTACCACCTTGCCGGTGAACTGCATTCCCTGATAGACGCCCTTGTCGCTTTTGGTTTTGGAGTAGCTTTTAAGGCCGTCATACACCCATTCCAGTTTGGGGTCGATAATCTGGATATCGGCGTCTGCGCCGGGCAGCAGATTGCCCTTCTGAGGATAAATTCCAAACATGCGGGCGGCGCTGCCGGAGGTGAGGCTAGCCAGACGGTTCCAGCTCAGCCCCCGCTTGTGGACGCCCTCGGTAATCATGGCGGCCATCACGGCGTCGTTGCAGCCAAAGCCGCAGTACTCCTTCCAGAAGTCACCCTCCTGGCCCTTTTCCTCGTCGGTGAAGGGGCCGTGATCGGTACCCAGCACATCAATGGTACCGTCCGCCACATAGGCCCAGAGCGCGTCTACATTTTCCCGGCTGCGGAACGGCGGGGTGCACTTGGCAAAGGCCTTCTTTTCCCGAAGAACGTCGTGGTCAAACAGAAGATAGTGGGGGCAGGTCTCCACAAAGACCTGGACGCCCTGGGCCTTCAGGCTCTTGAGATATTCTGCGCCCTGGGTGATGGTCATATGACAGACCATCAGCTTGGCGTCCAGCACCTTGGCGAATAAGGTCGCCCGTTGGATGGCCTCGTACTCCACCCACCAGGGGCGGGCGTCATCAAATCTTGCCTCGTCCGTACAGCCGGCGGCGGAAAAGCTCTTGCAGCCCATATCCGCCACTTCGGCATTTTCCGCATGGACGGCAATCAGTCCGCCAAACTGCCGGGTCTTTTTCAGCCCCTCCACCAGATACCCGTCGGTGATCTGGGGGTACTCCTTGGTGGCAAAGCACATAAAGCCCTTATAGCCGATGCAGCCAGCCTCGTTCATCTCCTCCAGCCTGTCGATGTTCAACGGAGTCACGCCGCCCCACAGGGCGAAGTCCACCACCGAGCTGTCCTCAACGACGCGGAGCTTTTCCGAAAAGCGGTCCCGATTCAGCACTGCGATGCTGGGCAGCGGCATGTCGGCAATGGTGGTAATGCCGCCGGCTGCGGCGGATTTGGAAGCGCAGCGCCAGTCCTCCCGGTAGTTATAGGGCCCCGGATCGGTGACATGGGAGTGGGTATCAATCATGCCGGGCATGACCATCTTGCCTGTGGCGTCAATTACAGTGCAGTCCTCGTCGAGTTGGGCCTCCAGCGTGATTGCGCTGATTTTTCCGTTTTCAATCACCAGATCTGCCTGTATAGTCCGGTCCTCTAAAACAAGATTTCCCTTTTGAATGATTACCTTGCTCAAAATTATCCTCCTTCTCTATAACCGGCTCGCTGCGGCGGCAGAGGTGAGGGCTTGCCTCAAGGCCTGACAGCTCTGCGCCAATCGGGACTGGTCAATGCCGTCCATCTGGGCCTCAATTGATATTTCGCCCTGATAACCGCTGTCCAGCAGCATTTGAAGATAGGGGTGGTACTGAGTAATCGTCTCTGCGGTGGGCAGCCTGCGGCCATTGTGGGCGTGGGCAATATGGACAATCCCGATCCGGTCAATCGCCGGCTTTGCGGTGGCCGGGGATTCCTCCATCATCCAGGCGTGGAAGATATCATACACAATGTCCACAGGTGCGTCGCAGCGGTCTGCCAAGGCCAGCACTTCCGAAGTGCCATTTAAAAAATTGGTCATCTGCCTGCAAACCGGCTCCAGTAAAATCTGGATGTTATAGGGGCGGCACAGCCGGGCGGTCAGTTCCAGGCTCTCCAGCAGCTGCGCCTGGGCCAGCTGCCTGGAGAAATTTTCCGGAATACGGCGGGACAGAGGGGCGCCGACGCCTATTTGCACAACACCCAGCTGCGCGGCCTTGGGGGCCAGCTGTTCTACATAGCGTTCCACCTGACCTGGGCTGTAATTCGGCCCGCACAGCTTCAGCTCCG
The DNA here is from genome assembly GCA_910585815.1 of uncultured Oscillospiraceae bacterium. Classification (GTDB taxonomy): domain Bacteria; phylum Bacillota; class Clostridia; order Oscillospirales; family Oscillospiraceae; genus Lawsonibacter. The sequence continues at coordinate 22,133 of CAJUFJ010000033.1, forward strand.
GCGGACAGAAATCATTTAATGCCCAGCAGGTCAGGTTCTGATGATGAAACCAGTGGCTTAGCGTCTGCAATACGTCCGGTGGGGCGCCGGCCACTTCCTGAGCCGAAAGTACAATGCGGTCAAACCCCGCTTCTGAAACCATCTGATATTGACAAGCGGGTGCGCAGCAACTTATGTACATCCGTCTCCGATCCTCCGAATCCAGCTTATATTGATTGAATACTTTATTGTATTTAATTTTGTTTTCTGTTATATTATACCGAAGATACAGAAAAAGTCAATTCCTTTTTTTGCTTTTGTACAAATTGGAGAGCTGGGAGGTGCTGCGAACAAAAAATGATAACTTTTTAAGCGAAATATATTGAAATAGAAAAATTATTGACAATATACTGCTGATTTTGGCATTGTTATTTTGGACAAAAAATTGAGAAAACGCGACATAAAATATATGTCGCGTTAAAATATGTTTAATTTAAATAAAATTAAAGATTTTACTTTGTATGGTATGCTGAATAATTCTCCCTTGCAATTCCATTCAATAAATTGTATATTAAATTGTGTTCAATTGTGATTTTAATTCAGGACCACCTCGTCCGGCCACGCTGCTGGGATGCGGCAGCCATATGCGGTGATCCTGTCGTTTTCAGAGGCAGCTTTCATCGCACTATGGATTCTGCCTCTGGTGGTAGGTTGTGGTGATGTGTGCCATAGCCAGGTTGAACTGGGGGTTGTAGCGGGGGTCGGACAGCACCTTTTTAAAGTTCTGTTCGCTGCGGTCCAGGTGGAGGGTCAGGCTTTGCACACTGGCCTGACGGTCGTCATCCATCAGTGCCTGATAGATGGACTCGTGCTCCTGGGCGGCCTCGGCGATTCGGTTTGGAAGGACAACGCTGAGCCATCTGGCCCGGTATATTTGAAGCCGCATTTGGTTGGAGATATGGGTGAGGCGGCTGTTGTTGGCCATTGCCATGATCTCGCCGTGGAACAGGTCGTCGTAGTGGTAATTCTGAATGGCATCCGTTGCGTTTTGCAGCTCCTTAAAAATCCGGGTCAGATTGTTTTTCTGCTGGGGAGTTCCTCCCCCGTTGTCCAGCAGGATATTAACCGCCGCCACCTCCACTGCCTTGCGGACCTGACAGATCTCTAAAATATCCGTCAGAGTCATCGGTGAGACCTGAGCTCCCATATCGGTGGAATCAATCAATCCGTCGTTGCTCAGCATAAAAATGGCCTCCCGGACCGGGGAACGGCTCATATTTAACTCCTGCGCCAGCGCATTGTCTGATATTGCCGCTCCGGGGGGAAGTTCAAAACTGAGAATCTTGGATTTGATATAGGAGTAGGCCTGCTTTGCCTGAGGGCCTTTTCTTCTTGCCATATACAATCTCCTCTCAATAACCTCTCACCTTACTGACATCTATAATATTAAAGGGAAATTTGATTTTGTCAATATCTGCTTTTTCTGCCGCCGGAAAAGGTGAGCTGATATAAAAATTTAGAACAACATGGAAAGGAAGATCATTGTGAAAAAAATCGTATCCTTCTTTGGTGAGCCCTCCCCTGTGTTTGATGAGCTGAACAGGCGTGCCGAAGCATACGCGGCCCAAAAGGGGTTTGACTACCGCTGGGTCCCGCAGAAGCCCTTTCATCAGGATCAGGTCATCCAGTGTCTGAGGGAGGCCGACATGGGGCTGATCGACGTGGAGCCCTACGGTGAAGAAATCTTCCGTGAAATTGACGGCAAGTGCCCCCTGCTGGTCCGATTTGGCGTGGGCTATGACAAGGTGGACCTGGCTGCGGCCAGCCGCCACGGAATTGCCGTGGCCCGGACCACCGGCGCCAACGCCAGCGGCGTGGCCGAAATGGCGCTGACCCTGATCTTGGCCTGCCGCCGGGAGCTGCGGCCCAATCGCTTCCGCTGCATTGAAACCGGCCGCTGGGATAAATATATCGCCAGCGAGACCGCCGGAGGCACTGTGGGCATCCTGGGCTTCGGCGCCATCGGCCGCCTGCTTGCCAAGATGCTGCTGGGCATAGGATGCACGGTCATCGCCTATGACCCCTACCCCAACCAGGCCCTTGCCCAGGAGCTGGGGGTGCGTCTGGTGGAGCTGGACGAGCTGTTTGCCGTATCGGACGCCATCAGCGTCCATGTCCCCTATAATCAGGATACCCACCATATGGTCAACGCCGCCCGCCTGGCTCAGATGAAGCCCACTGCGGTTATTGTCAACACGGCCCGGGGTAATATCATTGATGAGGATGCGCTGTATGACGCACTGAAGGCCGGCCAAATCCGGGGGGCGGGGCTGGACGTCTACGCAGTGGAGCCGCTGCCCGCCGACAGCAAGCTGCTGGAGCTGGACAACTTGATTCTCAGCCCCCACTTCTCCAGCCAGACGGTAGAGTCCCTGTGGAACACCTATAAGATGGCCATTGACATCACCGTGGACTTTTACAGCGGCAAGGAGTCCCCCCATATTCTGAATCCCGAGTACAAGACGGGAAAGGCCTAACCCAAACGACAGAGTAGAAAGGAGTGGCTCAGGTGGCGCAATATGTGATGGGTGTGGACAATGGCGGCACGGTGATTAAGGCCGCCCTGTTCTGTCTGGACGGTACTGAAACGGCGGTGGCCGCACAAAGCACCCCTGTCTTCTCCCCGCGCCCCGGATATCAGGAGCGGGACATGGAGGAGGTATGGAGGGCGAACTGCGCCTGCATTCGTCAGGTGATCAAGCAGTCTGGCATATCGCCCCGGGACGTGGCGGCCTTGGCGGTGTGCGGCCATGGAAAGGGCCTGTATCTGTGGGGAAAGGACGGAAAACCGGCCTATCCCGGCATCGCATCCACAGACAACCGCGCCTGGTCCTATCCCCTCCATTGGGAGGAGACAGGCGTGTTCGACAGACTGTATCCCCAGCTGTGCCAGAAGCAGCTGGCCTGTCAGCCCTCCGCCCTGCTGGCCTGGGTGAAGGAGCATGAACCGGAGGTGTATCAAAATATCCGGTGGGTATTTTCCATCAAGGACTACATCCGCTTCCGCCTGACGGGAATTGCGCACAGCGAACGCACAGACCTGTCCGGCTCGGGACTGATGGATGTAAGTCGTGGGCAAATCGACCCGGCGCTTCTGGAGGCACTGGGGATTGCCGAGACGGCAAATATGCTTCCGCCGATGTGCGGCTCCTTCGACCTGTGCGGCCATGTGACGGACGAGGCCGCCGAACAGACCGGACTGTGTCCGGGCACCCCAGTAGCCGGCGGCATGTTTGATATTGACGCCTGCGCGGTGGCTATGGACATCACCTCCCCCGACCAGCTCTGCACCATTACCGGGACCTGGAGCATCAACGAATTTATTTCGCCCCAGCCCAAGCTGAATACCCAGGTATCCATGAATTCCCTCTACGCGATCCCGGGCTACTACCTGTTGGAGGAGTGCAGCCCCACCAGCGCGGGAAACCTGGACTGGGTGCTGGAACAGCTGGCCGGCGGCCTGAAGCTGCCCCAGGACAAGCCCCTCTACGACGGCGTCAACCAGCTGGTAAGCTCTATCCCGCCGGAGGACTGCCAGGTCTATTACCTTCCGTTCCTCTACGGCTCCAATGCCCACCCCCTGGCAAGGGCGAGTTTTCTGGGCCTGACAAACTATCACTCCGCCGCCCATATGCTGCGGGCGGTGTTCGAGGGGGTTGCGTTTTCCCACAAGGTACACATCGACCGCCTGCTCAGCGCCCGAACACCCCCTGAAATTGTGCGGATGGCCGGTGGAGCGGCCAGGTCCCCGGTGTGGGTGCAGATGTTTGCCGATGTACTGGGGCTCCCGGTTCAGCGGATCGCTGGGGTGCGGGAGCTGGGGGCCTTGGGCAGCGCCATCGCGGCGGCGGTGGCGGCGGGACTCTACCCGGGCTACGACCAGGCGGTACAGGCCATGGTGCGGACCGGCGAGCCTGTCTGGCCGGACCCGGCTGCACATGCGGTCTATCTGGAAAAATTTGAGACATATCAGGCAATCAGTGCCGCAATGGATACCGTTTGGGACCGTTTCAAGGTCTGAACGGGAAAGGAGATACCCAATATGCTGAGAGCATTAAACGAACAGGCGCCTGCCGGCGAAACGCCAGCTGCCGGCAAATGAACAGAGACCTGGAAGGAGCGAAAGAACGAGATGAACTTTGAAAAGACCCATCTGTGCCGCCTCCCCTGCTGCTATGCGGTTTCTCCGCTTACCCTGGATGGCCGGCAGAAGTATCTGCTGGCCACCGATGACACCGGTCCCTGCTACTGCATCGACGCGCAGACGCTGGATTGCGAGAAGGTGTGGGAGGGACCGGGCGGCACAATGTCCATTGTCCCGATTCCAGGGACAAACGGGGCGTTTCTGGCCTCGCAAAAGTTTCTCCCTGGTTTTTCGGCGCTGCACGCCCGTATTGTCCGCATGAGCCGGGAGGGCGGCCGGTGGCAGGAGCGGCTCTGGATGGAGCTGCCCTATGTCCATCGCTTTGACCTGCTCCGCCGCGGGGATCAGTACTACTTCCTGGGCTGCATTCTGTCCACCACCCAGCAGGAACAGGCGGAGTGGTCCAAGCCCGGAACCCTTGTGGCCGCTCCCATTGGCGCGGATTTTGCCCCGCCTGCGGCTTTGGAAACCATTGCGGTTGGAATGAGCCGGAACCACGGCTATTGCAGGGTGGAGCGGGAGGACTGCTCCGAGGCCTATACCGCCTGCGACCAGGGGGTGTTCCGGGTGGTTCCGCCCCAGGCTCCGGGCCAGGCGTGGACGGTGGAGCAGCTGCTGAACGCAGCGGCCTCTGATGTGGCGGTGTGTGACCTGGATGGAGACGGCCAGGAGGAGCTGGCTGTCATTGAGCCCTTTCACGGGGATGCCTTCGTCATCTACAAAAAGGACGGAGGGCAATACCGGGAGATCTACCGCTACCCCACCCCTGTGAGTTTTCTCCACGCCATCTGGGGCGGACGGCTGTGCGGAGAGAACGTATTCCTGGCCGGCTGCCGGGAGTTGGACCAGGAGCTGTTTCTGGTGCGCTGGACACAGGAAGGCCCCAAGGAGCAGATTATTGAGCGGGGCTTCGGCCCCAGCAATGTTGCGGTGCTGGGCGACGGAGAGACAGACTATATCCTGACCGCCAATCGCCAGAGCGGCGAGGGGGCCCTGTTTACCGTATGCAGGGAGGGAACGAAATGAGAGAATACCGTTTGGGCCTGTATGAGAAAAGTATGCCCAATTCCCTCACCCTGGCTCAGAAGCTGGCCGAGGCAAAGGCGGCGGGCTTCGATTACCTGGAGCTTTCCATTGATGAGACCGACGACAAGCTGGCCCGGCTGGACTGGAGCCGGGAGGAGATTGCCGGTGCGGTTCAGGCGCAGGTGGAGCAGGAGCTTCCCATCCGGTCCATCTGCCTGAGCGGGCATCGGAAGTATCCCTTGGGACACCCGGACCCCGCGGTCCAGCAGCAGAGCCTGGCCATTATGGAAAAGGCTGTCTGTCTGGCGGCGCGGCTGGGGGTGCGTGTGATCCAGTTGGCGGGCTACGATGTATACTATGAGCCCTCTACCCCCCAGACCCGCAGTGATTTTGAGAAAAATCTTCGGCTCTGCGTAAAAATGGCCGCCCGGGAGGGAGTTATCCTGGGCTTTGAGACGATGGAAACCGCTTTTCTCAACACCGTTTCAAAGGCTATGTATTGGGTAGAGCGAATCCACTCCCCCTACCTTCAGGTCTACCCGGACATCGGCAACCTGACCAATGCTGCGCTGACTTACGAGAGTGATGTGTGCCAGGACCTGCGCATGGGGGAGGGACACCTGGCCGCCATTCATCTGAAGGAGACCACCCCCGGCATATTCCGGGAAGTCCCCTTCGGCGCCGGGCATGTGGATTTTTCCACGCTGGCCCCTCTGGCCCGGCAGCTGGGGGTGTGCAGATTTGTGGGAGAATTTTGGTACACCGGCGGAGAGGACTGGCGAGACACCCTGCGTTCCAGCCGGACGTTCCTCTGTCAGGCGCTGGACGCTCCTCTCCCGGTTTAACGGAAGCAAAGCGGATAGAAAGGAGAAGGCTGCATGAAAAAAATTTCCGGTGTTCCCAACCGGGATACGTCTACCAGGGCCGTTTTTACGGCCGGCCCCTTTACCTATGAGCTCATCCCGGATTACGGCCAGTTTCCGGAGGGCTATGACTTTACCATGTACCCCAGCGGCTGCTGTGATGGGGAGGACAATCTGCTGCTGACCAGCCGGAATTTGGATCATCCCATTGTGATGCTGGATGCGCAAGGCAGGTATGTGAAGGACTTCGGCAGGGGACTGTTCAAGGAGACGCACGGAATCTGCGTGACCCCGCAGAACACCCTTCTGTGCCCGGACACGGCGCTGCATGTGGTGCGGGAGCTGACCATGGAGGGCGAACACCTGCGGGACCTGGGCAGGCTGGGCGTCCCCAGTGACAGCGGCTATGACCCTGATATCTGGCGCAAGCTTCAGCGGTCGGGCAAGCTGATTCCCACCGATGTGGCGTTTGACGCCAACTGGGCCTTCAGCCTGGGCTTGCAGAGCATTAAGCGGGCGGCGCCCCCCTTTAACCGTCCCACTGGCGTTGTGGTTGGTCCCCAGGGGGATATATTTGTCAGCGACGGCTACGGAAATGCCTCCATCCACCGCTTCTCCCCTGACGGTACCCTGTTGAAAACCTGGGGCGGTCACGGGGATGGGCCAGGCAGGTTTATTATCCCCCATTGTATCTGGTGCGATCGGCTGGGCCGTCTGTGGGTGGGCGACCGGGAGGGAAACCGGGTTCATGTCTTTGACGAGGACGGCCAGCTGCTGGCCTATCTGGAGGACAACCTGTATCAGCCCACAGAGATCTGGGCCGACCAGGACTATGTCTACATCGCGGAGCGGGGCGGCGGCGTGACCATTGTGAATATGGACCTGGAGGTGGAGGCCCAGCTGGGCTTTTACAACTCCCCCATCCGGGCGCATGGTATGTGCGGAAATTCAAAGGGAGACCTGTTCCTGATGCCCCTGACCACCTACGACCGGCACTATTTGATGAAGCTGGTACGAATCCGCTGAGGCCGAACGGTCCCGGTTGGAAAAAACGCTCGCCCAGCAGGTGTTTTACCTGCTGGGCGACGAGCTTTTTTACAGTTTGAATCCTGTCTGATATGTGAAAATCATAGCAGTCTACCCCATAGGACGGTCGATGTGAATAAAACTTCCGTTGTCAATCTTCCGACGAAAGCAGACGCGGCTAGCTCGGCATTTCATGGGTGTTCTGCCTGTCCATCCGGCAGAAAAGGCTGTGACGCAAAAAATTTGCCTCCCCTGGCCCGAGGGCACAGGGGAGGCTGTGTCTTACGCCACCCCGTCCTGCCTTGAGGACAGGGTAAACGTCGCCCTGTCATCCTGCCGCATGAACAGCAGGCCAAAGGACTCCGGTCCGCAGTTGCTGGCGATGGCGGAGGACGCTTTTTGCAGGTAGATCCGTTCAAAGGGGCAGTACTGCCGCACCAGACCCTGGACGTACTGGAGCTTCTTCGCGTCCAGGCCGCAGTAGGTGATAATCAGGATGCGCCGGTCGATGGTTCTGGTCTCCTGAAACATTTTCCGGACGTATTTCCTGGCGGTGCGGGAGAAGCCGCCCACCTCCATGCTGCCCACCGTCAGCCGGCTTTTTTTCAGCACCAGAATGGGGTGGAGCATCAGCGCGTCGCACAGGACCTGGATGCGCCGGGACACGCGCCCGGATTGGCGCATCATCTGGGTGTTGTTCAGCAGGAAGGAGGAGGAAATCAACCGCTCCATCCGCTTTACCGACGCGGCGATCTCCGACCGTGCGGCGTGCTGCTCGGCCAGGTGGGCGGCGCACAGCACGGCCAGTCCCAGCCCGCTGGAGAGGTGCCCCGAGTCGACCACGGTGACATTTTCAAAGGATTTTGCCGCCTCAAGGGCATTTTGATACCCGGCGCTGACGTGCTTTGCCATGGTGATGTGGATCACATTCTGGGCCTCGGTCAGCTTTTCCGCAAAGAAACGCTCGTAGTCCTCCACGTCGGGGGGCTGGGAGGCGCCCTTCCGGCCCTGGGCAATGTGGGCCAGAAGCTCGTCGGGCTTCAGCTCCTGGTTGTCCAGGAAACGGCCCTCGTCTGTGCAGACGTAGTAGGGGCAGACAGAGATGCCGAACTCCTTCATAAGGGCGTCCGGCAGGTCACACACGCTGTCGGTGGTGACCAGGACGGACCGCCGCTTGGTCTGCTCGAAAATCAGGATGTCCTTTTCCGGCTCCGCAGCGTCGGCCTCCTCACACACCTGCACCAGCTCCTTGGGCAGGATGCTCAGCATGGCCGCCTCCAGCAGCGCGCCGCTCACCGGCTTGGCCAGATAGCCGCTGAAGCCCTCCTTGCGGTAGAGAAGCTGATTGTCGCTGCCCGCGTTGGCGGTCAGGGCCACCACGGGCACATCCTGACACAGCCCGCCCGGCTGCACCCGCAGCGCGTGCAGGCACTGGATGCCGTCCATCTCCGGCATCAGATGGTCCATCAATATGCAGTCGTAGTGGTGGTTTTGAGTCAATTTCAGACATTCCGCCCCGCTGGACGCAGTATCAATGTGGATTTTTGTAGCGGAAAGCAGCTTGGCCACCACCATCAGGTTCATGTCGTTGTCGTCCACCACCAGGATATGGGCGTCCGGGGCTTCGAAGCTCTGCTGGTACATGCCCTCGTTGTGAAGCTTGGCCCGGGAGGCCAGCGTGAAGGTGCCCAGCTCCTTTTCGTCTACAATGTCCTGCTCCAGCGTGACAATGAACTTGGAGCCCTTGGTGTACACGCTGTTGACGCTGATTTCGCCGCCCATCAGCTCCACCAGCTGCTGGACGATGCTCAGCCCCAGGCCGGTGCCCTCGATGTGGCGGTTTTTCTCCTCGTCCACCCGGCGGAAGGCGTTGAACAGATAGGGGATATTCTCCTTCTTCACCCCCTGGCCGGTGTCCTCCACCGAGTACCACACCAGCACCCGGTTGACCCCCTGGCGCTCGCACCGGACCGAGAGGGTGACGGAGCCCTCGCTGGTGTACTTCACCGCGTTGTTCAGCAGGTTGATGAGAATTTGCTTGATGCGCACCTCGTCCCCGCAGAGCATGCTGGGGATGGACGGGTCGATGTGGAGCTTGAACTCCAGCCCCTTCTCCTTGGCCTTAATCCAGATCATGTTGACAATCTCGGAAAAAAGCGCGCCCGTCTCGTAGGAGGTGTTGATAATCTCCATCTTTCCGGACTTGATTTTGGAGATGTCCAGGATGTCGTTGATCAGGGTGAGCAGCAGCTTGCTGGCCCCTTGGATGTTCCGGGCATTCTCCGCCACCTCTGGGGGGATGTTGCCCCGCAGGGTGATCTCGTTCAGGCCGATGATGGTGTTGATGGGGGTGCGTATTTCGTGGCTCATGCTGGAGAAGAAGTGGTTTTCCGCCTGATTCAGCTCCTCAATCTCCTTCTTCTGCTGCTGGGTGAGGGCGTTCTCCTCCTCATACATCCGATTCAGGAACATGAGCAGCACGCTGGTGAGCAGTCCGACCATGACCATGGAGAAGGCGGAGTCGAAAAAGGAGCGCTGCTGGCTGTTCAGGGCGGCCAGCTCAGGGTAGTAGAAGGCGATGCCGTAGCAGAGCAGCGTCTCGGCGGCGCACAGGGCGAAAAATGTGGCCATGCGCCTGCCGTGCAGGGTGATGCAGATGTAGATAAAGCAGAGCACAAACCACTCCGGCACCCCGCTGTAAAACCCGCCCGCAGTAAAGAAGGTGAACGGAAACAGGGTGAGCAGAAGTATCACTATGGCTGTGGCCCCTGTATGGACACATCCCTTTTGAATACTGAACCGTACGATCAGTGAGATAACCGCCAGGCTGATGATCAGAATGACAATATTGCTGATCCGCCTGCCCATGGGCAGGGTGAAGATCAGCGCGATCATGCAGACCGCCGTGGCGATGCGGAACATGCGTTCATACAGGCTGATTGTGTGATCAGAGATGATAGCAAACCATTTTTTTATCACGAAAATTCCCACTCCCTCCAACATGGCTCCAGGAAAATCGGCCGAACGGATTAGATTCCGGCAATCTGAGCACAGAGCGCGTCATAGGCCTCCATCAGTGCGGCGTGATGGGCAAGGACAAAGTCCGCGTCCCCCCGTTTCCCAGCCAGCTCCTGCTCCTTGGCCTGGGCGGAAAGGGCCTCCGCGCCGATGGTCAGAGCCGTGCTCTTGAGGGCGTGCACCTTAATCGCGTAGTCCGGCCAGTTGGCGGCCTCATACAGGGCGACAATCTCCGCCTTTTTGTCTCCGCTCTGGGCGTGGAACATCCGCAGCATCTCCCGGAAAAAGTCCTCGTCGCCGCCGCAGTAGTTCAGCCCCAGCTCCACATTGATGCCGGCCTGGGTCAGGCGGCCGCAGGGGAGGGCGGTTCCGTCCTCGGGGGCCTCCTCCGGCTGTACAGTAGCGGCCTCCTCCGGGGCCGGCGCTTCCGGCACGGGGGCGGGGGCTTCGGCGGGCTCCGGGGCGGCCTGGACGCTGTTCTCGGGGGCGGCCTCCTCCACGGGGCCCTCGGCATACTGGATAAAGCGATTGGGCAGCACCCTGCGCAGCACCCGCTCCAGAACCGTCCGCTCGATGGGCTTGGGGACAAATTCGGTAAATCCCTCGCTGCGGAACATCTCCCGGGCTCCGCTGACGGTATTGGCGGTGAGTGCAATCACGGGCAGGTCCTGATAGGCGCCGTCCTGCATTTCCCGGATTTTTTTCAAGGTCTGCACGCCGTCGAAGCCCGGCATCATGTGGTCCAGGAAGATGATATCATAGGAGGTATCAGCGCACCGCGCCACCGCCTCCCGCCCGCTGAGGCAGGTGTCCACCACCAGGCCGTAGCTGCCCAGCACACCTTTGGCTACCACCAGATTCATCTCCTCGTCGTCCACCGCCAGCGCCCGCACGCCGGGGCAGGTGAAGGGCCTCCGGCCGGCGGCCTGGGCCTCCGCAAAGCCCCGCGCCCCCAGGTCGCCGTTCAACAGATTGGCGACAGAGAGGGCGGAGAAGGGCTTGTGCATGATAAACAGCTTGCTTTGGCTGTCCAGGGTAAATTCCTTTTCCGCAATCACAACCACCCGGAGGCTGTCGGCCAGTTCCTCGTAATAGGCCCGGTCCTCCTCATACTCCGATTGGGCGATGAACACGTGGGTCAGCTGGTGGCTGCGCTGCAACTTCAAAAGCCCTTCAAAGTTGTGGGTCTGGTAGCCGTTGATGCCAAGCCCCTCCAGCAGGTTCCAGATCAGGCCGTCGTAATACCCCCGGACCTCGTCGCAGCTGTACCGCTCCGGCCGGAAATAGCACCCGACGCACACCTGGTCCGCGTGGTTCAGGGTAATGCAGGGCCGGTGGTCCGTCACACCCTGGGGGATGACGATGTGGGCGTGGAGGCCCTGCTGCTCCTTGCTCTCAAAGTGGATAAACCCGCCCATGGCGTTGAGAAGGCCCAGGGCGATGGGCAGACCAAGACCAAGCCCCCCCACGAAGCGGCTGCTCCCGGAGTCGGCCTGGTAAAAGTCGTCATACATTTTAAGCATCTGGGAGTCGGTCATGCCGATGCCGGTGTCGCGGATGTCGATAATCAGATTGATGCCGTAGCTCTCCGGGCGGTAGCCAATGCGGACGTTTATGCCGCCCTCCTCCGTAAATTTAATGGAGTTTTCCACCAGGATTTTGAGCACGTGGGAAATCTTCTCCGCGTCACCCACAATGACGGCGGGCAGCTTGGGGTCGATGTCAAATACGATCTCCAGGCGCTGCCGGTTGCTTTGCAGGGCAGCTGTGGTAATTACGTCGTTCAGCACCGAGGTGATCATGTAGTCTTCTTTCGCCGGGGTCAGGGTGCCCTCCATAATCTCCGTGTAGTCCATCATGTTGTTGATCTGGCTGGACAGGCGCTGGCCGGCCTGCTTGATGGATGTCATATCCGCCCGGATATCGGGGGAGAGCTTCCGCCCCAGCGCCACCTCGCTGATGCCGATTACCATATTGATGGGCGTGCGGAGCTCGTGGGACACGTTGGATAGAAAGACGGCGTTCTGTTTTCCCGCCGTCTCCAGCTCGGCAAATACATGGCTGTACCATTTCTGCTGGGCGCTGCGCTGCCGGATCCAGTAGCCCGCCAGTGCCGCGGCCCCAAAGGTCACAACAGCCCCCAGCACCAGGCGGAAGGCGTCACGAAAGCTGATATTGTAGGAAATGGTGCGGAAGACCAGGGCGTGATACAGCAGCGCCAGTGTGTAGAGGGCCTCCACCACATACATGACCCACTTTTTGTTCAGCATGAACAGGGCAAGAATGACGATGCAGGCCACGGCCGGTATGTCATAAAGGCTGGATTCATGTACGCTGAAGAAAAAGAACCCCACCAGCATCAGGCCGGCGCAGAGATTTTCGTAAAACGCATTGGAACCGAGCTTGGCAAAGTGCAGAAGCCACACGCTGAAGCAGCTGAAGGCGATCAGAGGAATCATCCAAAGCTCCCAGGCCATAACCGCTGTAATCACCCCCAGCATCCCACCGAATACCGTGGTGATTACCGCAAGCAGCAGATGCCTGCCTGTCTGTTCTTCCGCCCTCATTCCGTTTCAAGCTCCTGTGCGATTCGCTTCAGCAGCTCCTGCGGCGGACAGGGCTTTCTCAGATAATTCACCGCGCCCAGCAGGAGCGCGCCGACCACGTCCCCCACCTCGCCCGAGGCCGTTAGAAAAATGACGGGGATATCCGCGGCGAACTCCTTCATGTGCTCAAAGGTCTCGATGCCGTTCATCAGGGGCATGTCAATATCCAGAAGGACCAGATCCACCTTTTGATTTTTCAGAATGTGCAGGGCCTGTACCCCTGAATCGGCCAGAAGCACGTCATATTCCTTTGCCAGAATCATCTTGGTTCTAGCCAGATTCATGTCGTCGTCGTCCACCACTAAAATGCGTTTCTGCATATGCGTCTGCCTCCCACTTTAAAGTATAGTCGGGTATTTGCACTCTGCACTTTATTCTAAAGGAAGGCCATGAGAAAATCAAGCGCAATTCAAAAATCTTTTCGCCGGCCGGGTGTTCGCTCCAGACGGCCAAACAGCCTGGGGGACAAGGTGGCGTGAAACAAAAAGGACCGGCGCAGTTTTTGCTGCGCCGGTCCTGGCTGTTTTCGGTATTACCACGTGCGGGAGCCGATGGCCCGGAACTGAGCCACGGTGGGCACATGGGAATTGAGTCCGCCGTCTACCGTGATGACCTGGCCGCTGACATAGGCGCTCTCATCGGAGCCGAAGTAGACACAGGCGTGGCCGATATCCTCGGGGCAGCCATAGCGGTTGACCATGATATTGCTCAGGAAGATGTCCTTCAAGGCCTGGGGAATACGGGCCTCGTTGTCCGGGGTGACGATCAGGCCCGGGCGGACGCAGTTGCAGCGGATGTTGTCCTTGCCGTATTGCAGGGCCACAGATTTCGTCAGAACATCCACACCCGCCTTGGCGCAGGCGTAGGCGGTGGAGCCCAGATCGCCGCCGCAGGCGGCCATGGAGCCGATATTGACGATGGAGCCGCCCTGGGGATTTTTGCGCATGTGGGGCAGCACGCATTTTGTCACATAGAAGGGGCCGCGGATGTCGCTGATAAAGATATCGTCCCACATCTCCAGGGTAATTTCGTCCACCCGGCCGTCCTTCAGGCCCACGTTGGCCGCGTTGTTGACCAGAACGTCAATGCGCCCGTAGGTGCTGACGGTGTCCTCCACCAGCTTCTCAATGCTTTCGGGAACGGTAATATCCATGGCGTGGAAGCTGGCCTTGCCGCCCTCTGCGGTAATGGCGTCCACAACGCCCTGGCCCCGTTCTGCCCGGCGGCCGCATACAATCACCTGAGCGCCCTCCGCGGCGTAGAGCCGGGCAATGCCCACCCCGATGCCGCCGGTGGAACCGGTGATAATGGCTACCTTGTCCTTTAATCTGTCCATTGTAAAAAACCTCTTTTCTGTGTTTTTGGGGGCGTTCAGCTGACTCTAATCTTATCTGTCTCCCAGGCGTTTGTCAAGAGAAAACGGAGAAAAAGAGACTGGTTGGTAACAATATTTTTGACATTTTCGACAAATGCCGTCGGCTCTGGAATACGGGCGCTTTGGCAAAAAACGGCGGACGTCATAAATGCCAAGAGGTGTTTGTGGAAATTTTTTTGCTTGTGTGGCAAAATAAAGTCGAAAAAAGGGAGGGGATTGGAAAAATAAGGAAGAAACAGAACGATCATTCCTGTACGAATTTGGAAAAATCCTGTACCATAGAAAACAGCGGAGGGGAGGACGGTGCTAAGGGTAGTATTTGGGATGAACTTAAAATATCACAGGACACGCCTGGGCCTGACACAGGAAGAAGCAGCAGCCAGATGCAAATTAAGCAGCGAGTACTGGGGAAAGATGGAGCGCGGGACACAAGCCGCAACGCTGGATACAGTTGAAAAGATAAGTGTTGGACTGAATGTACCTGCAAGGGAACTGTTCACCGAGGTCACGTAATGGGTAAGTAAAGAGGAGAATAAAAATGACTATAATATACGATTTGTTGTACCAGCTTGGGGTGACCGCAAATTACACCGGCTTCTTCCATACGGCCTACGCCATATCCCTGTGCGCGGAACAGCCGGACCGGCTTCTGCTGGTGACGAAGTGGCTCTATCCAGAGGTGGCGAGGCAGTACGGCACAAACTGGAAGGCGGTGGAGCGGAATATCCGAACCGTGAGCTGCATCATCTGGCGGGAAAACCAGCCCCTGCTGGAGGAGCTGGCCCACAGGCACCTGGATCAGAGGCCCCGCAACGCAGAGATGCTGTCAATTCTGGTTTCGTCGCTGGATGCCGTCCCCCTGGCAATTCAAGGCTTGGGAGAGGCAGCCGAAGCCAAAAACAGTGATCCGCAGGCTGAAATCCAGCCTGGAGACAGCGATGAGACTTCTCAGGTTTTAGCAGTCTGACTGACAGTAAAAGATATGATCGTATAGACAGACTTGCTGCAAGCGGAAGTCTGCCTTGCTGGCGCCAGCTGTATTTCGTCTGCCCATATGTCTACCAAATGTCTACCAAAAAAGCCGTCAACCTTCTGCACCACAGGAGGTTGACGGCTTTCCACATTTTGGGACGTCTACCAGATGTCTACCACTTTTACTTTTTGACATTAAAAGTGTCGGCTTTAACGTATTTTCTCCTTGGTTTCGCAACTTTTTAACCTCGCGTAAGGGGCGTGACACGGCGGTGGCAGGGGCGAAATGTTGAAAAACCTCGAAATT
>CAJUFJ010000034.1 GCA_910585815.1 uncultured Oscillospiraceae bacterium
CCTTGTGTCTTAGCGGATACAAGGCTTTTGTTCTATAAGAATTTCCTGCGGCATTGTTGAATGACTACTATTGTGAGTTTTCAGAATAGTTGAGAAATGGGACCAGGTGGGGGTTTGTTTATGAAAAAAGGCGGGAAAATCCGAAAAACGCCCTAATATCAAGGTATTCCATGCAATACAAGCGGGAAATCGTGAAAGAAGTTGTAACCTTGTGAAAACAAGATTGCAATTTCTTTTTTTGTTTTTTTGGCCCTGGACGGCCTCCAGGCGAGGAACCGGGCCGAGGTTTTAAGAGGGCCTTTTAAGAGCGTTTAAGCGGCGGGCGGGCCGAGACAGCGGACGGGGGCAAAAGCCCGGTGTTTCAACGTTTACAGCCGTTTAAGAGGATTATAAAAACCGTTTAAGAGTGGGCGCACCAGGCGGCGCACAACACACTCTTAAACGGCCTTTTTTGGCTTTTTGACATCGAATAGCGCGGACAGTTTGTGTCCGGGCTGCATCAACGTGTCCGCGCCTTGAAAATACGGGCTTTTCGGGGGATTCATCCGCCCTTTGCAGGTTTTGAAATGTCCGCGCTAAAAGGAAGATGCAACTACCGTTTAAACGACTTTTAAAGGGCTAACGGAATAGGTTATTTTCTCACAAAACGACCACAACAAAACCGGGCAGTGGTAGCGTATCCATCGAGATACAAGCGTACTCAACCACGGCAAAAAATAAAGGCTCATTTTTCTTCGCCAGCGAGGTGTTCTACAGCAGCGGCGACATCATGGAGCATGGATAGAGCCGTCATCTTCTTGATGGTATCTTTCAACTCCAGCACATAGCGAAGTTGCACCAGGATGTCAAAGGTCAGCTTCTGCTCCTGGGCGGGGCAGTCCTTTAGTACATCATTCAGCCCGCTGATTTGTATCGGGAGGCTCTCCCGCACGGCCTGCATGATTTCGGGATCATCCCAAGTACACTCAGATTCTCTTTCATCGGTCTCTCCTGTTAAATACTCCTTGCTGACATTGAAAAAACGTGACAAAAGAGTAAGTACAGCGGAACTTGGGGAGCGTTGAGCGTTTTCGTAGTTGATAACTGCTGGCAAACTGATCCCTAATTTTGCAGCCAGTTGTTTTTGCGTGATGCCTTTTTCCTTGCGGAGAGATTTCAGCCTTTCAACAAATTTTTCATTGTTAACCATAGAGATACCCCCTAACAAAAAGCAGTATAGCAGAGAACTTATGCGCTGTAAAAGGAAATTTCAAAATTACGCTTGACATTATACAGAGCATAAGCTAAAATAGCAGATGTAATTATTCATAGCATAATTGACAAGCAGGGAGGTATTGAAGATGTTTATCCCAAAAGTGGAAGAAATCAAGCGCCGCCGCCTGGAGGCTGGCTTGTCCCGCCAGAAACTCTCCTTGCTGGCGGGACTACCCAAGAATGCGGTCTACCGCATCGAACTGGATCAGGCGGGCTACACCTACCCCATCCGCGCCCGCGCCCTGGCCGAAGCCCTCCATTGTGAGGTTGAGGATATTTTTACCGAAACAAAAGGAGCCTAAACACCAAGCCGAAACGGGCCACGGCCCGTCGCCGGGAACCGCCCCACCCGGCCTGATGATGGCAGGGCAACGGAAAGGAGCAGCAGCATGAACAGTTATAAAGTTACCTACCTCCTCAACGGAGAGGAACACTACGATCATATCACCGAGCGCACCGAGAAGGCTGCTCAGAAGCGGCTCAAGGGCATCTACAAGGACGCCGAGATTACCGACACCGAACTTACCAGCACCCTCGCCACGGCTACGAAGGAGCAGGAGCGGGAGACCCTGGAGAAAATCAAGGCGATGATTGCCGAACTGGGTCCGCAAAGCTACCTCGCCGCCGCCTTCGATGGATGCTTCGAGGATGCGGAGCAGAACATCGAGGACGATGCAGCCTACAGCATGAAGGCACGGCTTGAAATCCAGGCACAGCAGGCAGCCGAGCGAGCCTACGAAATAGACCGGCTCAAAGCCGACCTTGCCGCCGCCCAATCCAAAGTTGATACCTTGCAGAGCCAATTTGACTTCGCCAGCCAGCACATCAAGAAACTCGAACGGCAGCAACTCCCGACCTGGCTCCATGGTTCCATCTACTCTCTTGTAGCCGAGGAGGTCGGTATCGCCCAAAAGCAGATGGAGCAGAGCGCCGAGACTATGGCCCACTACGCCGACACGCCCCAGGACATTGCCTTTGTCAACGCAGTCAAGAGTTACCGGGCCGTGAAGGAACACCGGGGCGTATGTGAACAGATTATCGCGGGCCTGGAAGCCCTCACCGAGGAATAAGCCGAAACGGACTGCGGGCCGTCTGCGGGGGATGACCTCCCCACACTGATGATGGCAGGTCGAGAAAGCAGGTGGAACGATGGAAACCAGGCTGAGTACGCAGGAAGTCGCACGTCTGTACGGCAAGGATGAGCGCACGATCCGGCGCTGGGCCAAAAGCGGGAAAATTCAGGCGGCCAGTTTCCTGAATGAGTTTAATTCCCCTGAATATCTGTTTCCTCTTGATGCCCTGGACGCTTCCATCCAGGAAAAGTATTTTGCCCAACTGAAAGCCAGCCTCCCTGTACCGTCAGCGGTTACTCCCCTAAAACGGGGAACCAGCAGGCCGCTGGATCACTACACCGCCGAGGAGCGGGAGGAGATCACCTGGTGGCTGAAAACGGTGGACGATTGGCAACGGTATCGGAGCAAGTATCCCGGCAGCAAGGCCGAAGCCGATGACAGGTTCATCGCCCTGTGTGCCAAGACGGACCCGGAGCATGAATTTTCCATCGACACCTTGTACCGCCGCTGGAAATCCATCAAGCAGAACGACCTGGACGGCCTGATCGACAAGCGGGGCAAGTGGAAAAAGGGAAAGAGCGACATCCAGCCGGAGGTATGGGACGCTTTCCTGTACTTCTACCTGCAGGAAGCCCAGCACCCCATGATGAAGTGCTATGAGTACATGAAACTGCTGCTCCGGGAGGATCACCCGGACCTGGTGGCCGACATCCCCAGCTACACCACCTTTACCCGGCGCGTCAAGAGCGATATCCCGGAGGCGGTGGAGGTGCTGGGGCGCGAGGGGCAGAAAGCCTTCCGTGACCGCTGCGCCCCTTACATCCGGCGCACATACGAAAGCATGGCCAGCAACGAGTGGTGGATTGCAGACAACCACACCTTCGACGTGATCACCCAGGGTGACAACGGCCAGCGGCACCGCCTCCACCTGACAGCATTTTTTGACGCCCGCAGCGGCATTTTCACCGGCTGCCATGTCACCGAAAATCCCTGCTCCCAGGCAACGCTGATTGCGCTGCGCAAGGGCATTTTGAAGTACGGCATCCCGGAAAACATCTATGTAGACAATGGCCGCGAGTTCCTGACCTTTGACATCGGCGGCCTGGGCCACCGCAAAAAGAAGCCCAAGGATGGGCAAGAGCGGTTCGAGCCACCCCCGGTGTTCGAGCGCCTGGGGATCAAGATGACCAACGCCATCGTGCGCAACGCCAAGGCAAAAATCATCGAGCGGCGGTTCCGGGATGTAAAGGATCACCTCTCCCGGTTGTTTGACACCTACACAGGAGGCAACGTCCTGGAGAAGCCGGAACGCCTGAAGGGCGTCCTGAAGAATGGCGAGATACCCCTGGATGGCACCTTTACCCAGGCGGTGGAGGAGTTGCTGGATTGGTATTTCAACCAGCAGCCCTACGGCGGCGAGGTAGTAGCGGACCGGGGCAAGCCCCGCCAGCAGGTCTACAACGAGAATCTGCACACCAAGCGGGTGGCCGGGGCCGAGGACCTGAGCCTGATGCTGATGCGCAGCGCCCGCCCGCAGAAAGTCACCCGGCGAGGCGTCCACCTGGACATCGCGGGCCAGCGGCTGGACTACTGGAACGACGATATGCTGATGAGCCTCCTGGGCAAGCAGGTATATTTCCGCTACGACCCCGACGATCTGAGCGAGGTCCGGGTGTACGACCTGGAGGACCGCTACATCATGACGGTCCCGGTGGACAACACGGCGGTGCTGACCTACGGGGCCAGCCGGGAGGATGTCAAGGAGGCCATGGGCAAGGTGCGTCGCATGGAGCGCCTGACCAGGGAGGCCCTGAAGGTCAGCGCATACCCGGCCTTCGGCAAGCGTACCGCTCTGGAACTTGTCATGGAGCAGGCGTACCAAAGCAAGACCGCCAGGATCGTCCCCAGCGCGGACCCCAAGGTGCTGGAACTCCAGCGGCCTGATGAGGAGCCGCTGCTGAGAGCGGTGGCGGGCGGTCCCGACCTGGATGTTATGAACCGAAACGCTTTAAAACGAAAGGGAGGCAGCGATCATGAGTAAAGAGTACAACAGCGCCCTGCAGGCACGGGTGGAGCAGTTCCTGAAGAACAAGGGCATCAGCCAGGCCAAGGCCGCCCCCATGATGGGGATCAGCCAGACGGCCCTCTCACAGTACCGGCGCAGTATGTACGACAACGGCGACATCGCCGCGCTGGAAAGCAAGCTGGAGGAGTTCTTCCGCACCCAGGAGGAGCAGCAGGCCAGCACCGAAAGGGCCATGCCCTACCGGTCCACCCAGGACTACATCCCCACCTCCATTTCCGAGGACGTGTGCAAGCTGATCCGCTACTGCCAGATTGAAAAGGGCATGGTCATCATCCACGGTGACGCCGGGATCGGCAAGACCAAGGGGGCCGAGAAGTTCGTGCGGGAGAACCCCGCCGCCAGCGTGTATATCCAGGCCACCCCCAGCATCGGCACCCTGGGCAACCTCCTGAAGGTGGTGGCGCGGGCGCTGAAGGTGCCGGAGAGCCGCAATAAGCTGGACCTGATGCTGTCCATCCGGGAGAAGCTGGAGGGGACCAACAAGGTCATCATTATTGACGAAGCCCAGCACCTGCAGCTTCGCGCCCTGGAGGAGATCAGGGCCTGGGCCGACCCCAACCCCATCACCGGCCAGCCGGGCGTAGGCATCGCCCTGATCGGCAACACCGAGGTCTATGCCCGAATGGTGGGCAAGCAGGAGGCCCGCTTCGCCCAGCTGTTCAGCCGCATCCGCATGAACCGCTACTACAGCACCCGCAAGGTCACCAGCGAAGATGTAAAAGCCCTGTTCCCCAAGCTGGCCGAGGACGGCAAGACCAAAGAACTGACCTTCCTGCACGGTATTTGCCAAAGCAAATGGGGCATCCGAGGCGCGGTCAACGTCTACAACAACGCTGTCAACAACGAGGACATCAGCCATGAGGGCCTGTATGGCATGGCCCGGACCATGGGCATCGGCCTGGTGTAAGGGCGGGTGCCATGGATGAGGCAAAAGCACGACAGGCCCCCCACAATGTCGCTGTGCTGGTTTTGCCGGAATGCGGTGCCGTCCCCGGAGACCGGGGCGGGATGCAGCTGGAGCAGGCGGGCGCACACGCCGGTGGAGGGCTGGGAAGCGGAGCGGCGGGATCTGAAAATGTTCCATAAAGGGCAGGTGGAAAGCTACCGGGTGCTGGCCTGCCCGGAGTTCCAAGAGGGTTAAACGATTTGAAAGGGGTTTTTACGGTGAAAAGATGCTGGCGCAAAATCGGGTGGACGGCGCGGCTGGTCCTGGTGTTTTTGAGCGGGGTGATGAGCGGGCTGCTGCTGGTATATGGGATGGAAACCTGGGCGCAGCGGGACGGCCTGCCGGGCGGCGAGGCCCTGATCCTGCCGCTGATCATCCTGCTGATATACCTGGGCTGGCAGCTGGGCGCTATGTGGCGAGAAGCGCGAGAGCAGTTCCAATAACGGCCAGGGGGCGCGGCCCCCGCCTTAATGCAGCCTCCCCAGGGGAGCCGGTCACAAGCCCGGATAAATGCAGAGTGAGGCACCTGCGAAGCGAGGCGGTAAAATGAAATACCCCAAGAAACTGGCGAAGCGGGCCGATGAAATCCTGGCCGCCCGCCGCTGGGACGCTGAGAGGCGGCAGGCCCACACCTTGGCCCTGCTTCACGAACAGCACCCGGAGGTGGAGGCCGCCCGGAGGTCTCTGGCCAGCCTGTATGCCAAGCGCGGCACAGCGGCCATCTTCGAGCCGGACACCCTGGAGGGTATCGACGCACAGATCAGCGCCGGGCGGGAGCAGCTACAGGCCCTGATGGCCGCAGCCGGGATCACCGAGGCCGACCTGGAACCA
Organism: uncultured Oscillospiraceae bacterium; assembly: GCA_910585815.1. GTDB lineage: Bacteria > Bacillota > Clostridia > Oscillospirales > Oscillospiraceae > Lawsonibacter. The sequence goes on from CAJUFJ010000034.1 coordinate 6,191, forward strand.
TCCTACACCTGCCCGGCCTGCATGGATCGGGGCATGGCTAACGGCCAGACCTGCACCTGCAGACAGACGATCCTGAACCAGCTGGTGTATGAGCAGCTGTGCGACGTGTCCCCGGCGCGGGAGTGTTCCTTTGACAACTTCAGCCTGGCCTATTATGACCGGGAACAGCGGACGGTGATGGGCAGGGTGGTGGAAAGCTGCCTGCGGTATGTCCGGGAGTTCAACCGGGAAAGCAAGAACCTCCTGTTCACTGGCCCGCCTGGCCTGGGCAAGACGCACCTCTCCCTGGCGGTGGCCGAGGGAGTGGTCCGCTCCGGGCGGCTGGTCATGTATGTGTCAGCCCCGCACCTGATGGACGAACTGGAGCGCGGCAAATTCCAAAAGGACGCAGCGGCGCTGGAGTACCGGGAGATGATCTTCGGCTGCGACTTGCTGGTGATAGATGACCTGGGGACCGAGATGGTCACCAGCTATACCAGGTCGGAGGTCTATGACCTGGTGAACACCCGGCTGAACACCAGCCGCCCCACCATCATCAACACCAACCTGGATCTGCGGGACATCGAGAAGAAATACACCAGCCGGGTATACTCCCGGATTGCCGGGACGTATGCGGTGGTGGAATTTAAGGGCCGGGACATCCGGCTCCAGAAACGCGAGAAAGGATGACGCCCCATGAATAAGACCAAAGCGAGGATTTGCCCCGTATGCGGGCGGGCCTACACCGAGCCGCCCGCTCTCTCCCGCAGGGACAACACCACGGACATCTGCCCGGACTGCGGGATGATGGAGGCCCTGGCCGCCATGCCCAGGCGGCGGGAGGGGCCAGCGGAGCGCACCAGGCGGGCCGTCCAGGCCACGGGCAACAGGTGGGCGATTGAGAACTTCAACGCCACCCACAGCTGACAGGAGGCGAGGATGGTGCCGACCAACACAGCGCTGGCCGGGGATGTCCACCGCTTCATTGAACGGTTTACAGAGCATGGCCCCCAGGTAGAGCGATGCTTTTGCCACGGCTGCTGTTACTGGTTCGCATGGGTTTTGACCGAGCGGTTCCCTGGCGCGGAGGTGGTCTATGATGCGCTCTCCAATCACTTTGCCGCACAAATCGGGGAGCGGGTGTACGACATCACCGGGGATGTGACTGACCGGGCGCTGTCCCCCTGGCAGCTATGGGCGGGCTATGAAGAGGGTTCCAGCCACCGCGCCGGGATCATAAGGGACTGCATCTTATTTGCAGCAGAGGAGGAGTAAACGATGCTGACCATCATAGTCCAGGTGGATGCCCCACCCGGTCAGGCCATCGGGATCAAGGAGGACCTGGCCCAGCACTTGGAGCGGTTCGGGGACACCAGGGTGGTGTCTGTCACCGAGGACCTACCGGAGCAGCTTCAGCTGGGGGCCTCCGGAACCACACGCTGACCACAGGGGGCGCGGCCCCCCGCCTTAATGCAGCCTCCCGCCAGGGAGCCGGTCACAAGCCCGGACAATGCAGAGTGAGGCTACTACGAAGGAGGTATGCTGATGAACGCACAGAAACGCATGGGCAAAAAAGGCACCCTGACCATCCCGCAGCACCTGCGGCACCAGCTGGGATTCCAGGGCGGCACGGCGCTGGACATCACCGCCACCGAGGATGGCGGGCTGCTGCTCCAGAAACATCGAGCCACCTGCAACATCTGCGGCGGCACCTATGAAGTGGTGAACTTCAAGGGCTTTGACATCTGCCGTGAGTGTTTCCTGGGCATCCGGGAGGAGGTGGAGCGCGTCCATGGCTGAAATGGTACAGAACAGCCTGGCCACCCTCAAAACCCCGGAGGAGTGTCAGGCCGAGCAGATCAGGGCGTATGTGGATGAGTACGCCACCCTGGCCCTGGAGGCCGGGCGCATCAAAGACCGCATGGAGTGGCTGAAGGGCTACTTCGAGACCATGGCCACCAATGACCTGAAGGACACCAAGCTGCTGACTGCCTCCTATTGGGGAAGCCAGAACAGCCGGGTGACGGTGACCAACGCCGCCTCGGTGAAGCCGGTGTCGCTGACCATGGTGAAGCAGCTGCTGGGCAACATTGCAGGGGACTTCATCAGAACGGAGATCACCGACACGATGACCGCCCCCTGTAAGAAGCTGCTGGCCATGGCCGCCCAGGGCAACTACACCGAGGGGAGTCTGGACAGCGTGATCGGCCAGATCAGCGCCGACCCGAAAATCCAGGCCACCCTGCGCAAGAAGCTGAAGGGGCGATGGGACAAGGACAAGGCCATGCTGATGAAGGTGGCCGGGCTGCCGGAGCAGGAGGCCAGCGATTGGGCCTACCTGGCCGCCGAAGTCATCAACTGGGAGTGGCTGACACAGGTGCTGCAGGCTGCCGGATGGACAGGCAGCCCCCAGGAGGCCATTGACATCATCCGGGCCGCTGTCATTGTGGAGGAAACCATCAAAGTGGGCATCGAGGCCGAAGCGCCGAGAGCATAGCGCAAGAAAGGAGGGGCGGCATGGCTGCTATCGCTACACAGCAAATCAGGAAGATCTACGCCATCGGCAACGCGCTGGGGATCGTGGAGCGCGGCAACGCCGAGGACAGCCTGCACGACCTGGTGTCCTCCATCACCGGGAAGGACTCGCTGAAGGCCCTGACCTATGCCGAGGCCCAGGCGGTGATCCGGGACCTGGAGAAGCGGCAAGGTGACGCCCCTCACCCCAGGCGCAGGCCCAAGGCGTACACTGAGCGCCCTGGCGGGGCCACAGAGGGCCAGCAGCGCAAGGTGTGGGCATTGATGTATGAACTGCAGCGGCGCGACACAGCGCCCTCCACGGCCTCCCTGGGGGAGCGCCTGTGCGGGATCATCAAAAAGGAACTGAAGGTTGACGCTATTCCTGCCCAGCCCTTTGCCTGGCTGGAGTTCCAGACCTGCAACAAGCTGATTGAGGTATTGAAGAAGTATGTGGCCAACGTGAAAGGGCCACCTCCGGGAGGTGATCCAGAGTGAGCGCACAGGAGGAAATCCGGCTGGAGGATTTGAGCGAGGGCCAGCAGGAGGTGGCCGCTCTGATCGGCCCGGAGAACTTCAGAAAGCTGATGGAGGTCTATGGCGGGGCCTATCTCTACATCCCCAAGACCGACAGGTTGGAGCGCATGGAGCGCAACGAGCGCATCCGGGCAGAGTTCGACGGGTACAACTTCCGGGAATTGGCCAGGAAATATGATTTGACAGAGATCACAATTCGGAGTATCGTATCAGACAAGGTGCGGGAACTTCGCGCCCGGCCCATGGACGGCCAGCTGTCCCTGTTGTAAAGCAAAAAACTTAAACGCTTTGCGTTGCTGATTTTACGGTTTAGACGGTATGATTGGTGTAAATCAATCGTACCGTCTATTTTTGCGCATGGGGGAGTTTGCTATGAACAACGCTGCAATGACATTTGACGCCGGGACCTGGTGGCTGATCGGCCTGCTGGTCACCGCTCTGATTGGGGCCGTGGTGTTCCTGGTCAAGCGGGCGCTGTTCTCCCGTGTGGATGAACTGGCCAAGGAGGTCAGGGAAATCCGGGACGGCACCACGAAAAAGGGCGAGTATGAAAAGGACCAGGAGAAACTGGTCCGGGACATCGAGCAGATCAAAAAGGATTACACGCCCAGGAGCGTCCATGAGCGGGCCTATGACGAGGTCCGGGGTGACATCAAGAAGATCACCGAGAACTACCTCACCAAGGAGGACTTCTTCCGGGAGCAGGCCAAGACCGAGCGGAAGCTGGACATGATCCTGGATATTTTGATGAAAAAGGGAGGCACCGACACATGACCAGCAACGAGAAGCAGCGGCTGAAGGCGGGGAACTTTGTCCGCAACAATGGCCGGGTGCTGCGGACCATCAATATCCTGCGGCACAAGTACAACAAGCTGTCCGGCATCCAGAATGTGCTGGAGGATGACGGTATCAGCCAGGATGAGTTCCTGGACGCCGTGAACTTCCTGGCGCTGGAGGGATACATCGACCTGCGGGACGTGGCGACGAAAGGCCCCGCCAGCCTGGCCGACAATCACTTTGAAACGCTGGAGGCCCGGCTGACGGGCAAGGGCATCCGCCTCCTGGCCGGTGGCATCGACGATAAGATGATCGAGGTGTAGGCATGGGGAGAAGATCGAACAGAAAGCACAGCAAGATCGACGGGCTGGCCCCGGAACTGAAAGCAACGGTTGAGCAGATGCTGCTGTCCGATGCCACCTATGCCGAGATCGTAGATTTTCTGGAGGATAACGGAGTTAGCATCTCCATCGCCAGCGTCTGCCGGTATGCGCAGGACTACGACGCCAACATCCAGGCCCTGGCCATCGCCCAGGAGAACTTCCGGGCCATGATGGGGGAACTGGAGCGTTACCCCGACCTGGATACCACCGAAGCCATCATCCGGCTGACCAGCCAGAATATGTTCAACGCCCTGGTCAATACCACCGAGGAGGACTGGAAGGGCATCAAGGTTGACAAGATGATGAAGGAGGCCACCGGCCTGATCCGGGCGGCAGCCTACAAGAAGCGCGTGGAGGTACAGAACCAGGACACCACGGAGGCCGGACTGGACGCCGTGCGCACCCTGGTGTTCCAGGCCATGGCCAAGGAGCGGCCTGACCTTTACGCAGAGGTGACAAAATTCCTGGCCGCCAAAAAGGCCGAGGGCTTGGAGTAGAGGTGAGGCTTATGTGGTATGTACTGCAGGTATCGACAGGCAAGGAGATGGCGGTGACCAGCACCCTGAGCAACAATCGGGTGCTGGCTTATACGCCCAGGGAGAACCGCCTGATCCGCAAGGGCGGCGGCTGGAGCCAGAAGGAGTATATCCTGTTTCCGGGGTATGTGTTCCTGAATCTGGACTACACCGCCGAGAACTATTACATGGTGAAGGCCATCCCCGGTGTGCTTCGGTTCCTCGGCCCGGACGGCCTGCACCCGTCCACGCTGACCTATCTGGAGGCCGAGTGGATCAAGCTGCTGGCTGGCGAGGGGAAGCCTCTGGAGCCTACCACGGCCCAGCTGACGCCGGAGGGCGAGGTCAAACTTGGCACCGGCATCCTCCAGCACTTCCCCAGCCGGATCAAGAAGATCGACAAGCACAGCCGCCGCGCCACCGTGGAGTTGAGCGTGTGCGGGGAGAAGCGGATCATCCCATTATCGTTTAACCTTTTAAGCGAATAACAGGAACTTGTAAATGGTCGGAGGTTGATGCGTCCCTCCCCCCGTGAGCGAGGGACACATTGAGCGAAAAACCGGGCTGAAGATTGGGGGCCTGGGTGGCGAAGCGCACCCACCGGCCCCTGAAAATCAACCCGGCTTTTACCGTCCCTCTGAAATACCGTTTAAGACGCCCACAGCCCCCTTTAAAAACCCCGCAAGGGCCTGGGTGGGGTAAACGGGCCTGTGAGAAATAACGCGCTTGTGCGGCCCCTGTGGGCCGTTTTTTGTGGGGCGCGGGAAAGGAGGACGCCATGAGGCGAAAGAAAACCGCCGCAGCGGCTGCCCTGCTGGGGGCAATCGCAGAGGCGGAGGCCAAGACTACCGCCCAAGGTGAGGAAGATTTAAACGCCTTAAAAGACCTCTTAAAACAGTTTTTACAAAAGGACGCCTCGCCGGAGCGGGCGGCGCTGAAGCGTGAATACGACCTGGGCTGTCCCCTGACCGGCCCCGGTGGACTCCGGCGCAAATTGGGGGCCATTGATATGGAGTTCTTCGGGCGGGCCTACTTCCCCCATTACTTCAGCCGCCCCTCCCCTGAGTTTCACCGGGAACTGGATAATATCTGGCAGCAGGGTGTGCTGAAGGGCCGCGCCCCGCTCACCCCGGCAGCTGCCAAGGCAATCAACCGGCTTCCAGGTGTACGGCGGGTGGTGGCTGCGCCCCGTGGCCACGCCAAGAGTACCAACCTGACGTTCAAAGGCACCATGCACTCGGCCCTGTATGAGTACAAACACTATCCCATCATTATTTCAGACAGCAGCGACCAGGCCGAGGGCTTTCTGGACAATATCCGGGTGGAGTTCGAGGAGAACGGCGCGATCCGGGCAGACTTCGGGGACCTGGCCGGTCCTGTGTGGCGGGCCAACGTCCTGGTGACCAAGAGCAACATCAAGATCGAGGCCATCGGCAGCGGTAAAAAAATCCGTGGCCGGAAGCACCGAAACTGGCGGCCTGACCTGATTATCCTGGACGATGTGGAGAACGATGAGAACGTGCGCACCCCGGAGCAGCGGGCCAAGCTGGACAGCTGGTTTAAAAAGGCGGTGTCCAAGGCCGGGGACGATTACACCGATATCGTGTATATCGGCACCCTGCTCCATTATGACAGCCTGCTGGCCAATACGCTGAAGAACCCCTCCTATCAGGCCATCAAATACCGGGCGGTGATCTCCTTCTCCACTGCGGATGACCTGTGGCAGCAGTGGGAGAGCATTTACACCGACCTGGACAACGATGACCGGGAGCGGGCCGCGCTGGCGTTCTTCGAGGAACACAGGGCGGCCATGCTGGAAGGGACCAAGGTGTTGTGGGAGGAGAAAAATTCTTACTACGCCCTGATGGTGTCCCGTGTGACAGACGGCGAGGCGGCATTCAACAGCGAACTGCAGAACGAGCCGATCAACCCGGACGATTGCATTTTCATTCAAGAGTGGTTCGACTTCTACAACGAGGCCGAGGTCAACTTCCGGGAGCGGGCGTATCAGTTCTTCGGCTTCGTGGACCCCTCCTTGGGCAAGAGCAAAAAAAGCGACTTCTCCGCAATCATCACCCTGGCCAAGCACAGGGCCAGCGGGTATATGTATGTGTTGGACGCCGATATTGAACGCCGCCACCCGGACAGGATCATCAGCGACGTGCTGGCAAAAGAGCGGTGGCTCCGGGCCACCTATGGGCGCGGCTATAAGAAGCTGGGCGCGGAGGTGAACCAGTTCCAGTGGTTCCTGAAGGAGGAACTGGCCAAGGCCAGCGCACGGGCCGGGCTGTATCTGCCCATCGAGGAGGTGCAGCAGACCAGCGACAAGGTGCTGCGCATCCAGACGCTGCAGCCGGACATCAAAAACAAGTATATCAAATTCAACCCCCGGCACAAGCGGCTGCTGGAGCAGCTGTATCACTTCCCCATGGGGGCGCACGATGACGGCCCGGACGCCCTGGAGGGCGCACGGACCATCGCCAAGAAAACAAAGCGGTTCCGCATTCTGGACCGCAGGGATTTGGGATTATAGGAGGTGGGCTGATTGCCGGTCTTGTATATGGAACGGTCCTCGCTGGAGGGCCTGACGGAAGCGGACATCAAGAAGATCATCAACGAAAACGAGGACAGCACCAAATACCAGCACCTGGAGGGCTACTATCGGGGAGACCACGACATCCTCCGGGTGGTCAAAAGGGACAGCACCGCCCCCAATAACAAAATCGTCAACAACATGGCCAAGTATATCACCGACACCGCCGTGGGCTATTTCATCGGCAAGCCAGTGATTTACTCCAGCCAGGATGACGCTTTCCTGGCCGCCCTGCAGGACATCTTCGACTATAACGATGAGCAGGACGAAAACACGGAGGTGGCAAAGACCTGCAGCATCGACGGGGACTGCTTCGAGATGCTTTATATGGATGAGGACGCCCAGGTGCGATTCGTGAAGGTGGCCCCTGGCAACTGCATCATGATCTATGAGACCGGCTACACCACCCCCATGGCGGCCCTGCGGTTCATCTACTCCAGGGACAAGGACGATCACCCCATTAAGAAGGTGGAGTTCTGGACGGCCACCGACTGCTGGTATTTCGTCAGCTTTAACGGCGGCCCCCTGGACCTGGTGGATATTCGCCCCCACTATTGGGGCGATGTGCCGTTTATTGAGTACATCAACAACGAGGAGCGCCTGGGCGACTTCGAGGGAGTTGTCAGCATCATCGACGCCTACAACCGGGCGCAGAGCAACACAGCAAACTTTTTCCAGTACAACGATGAAGCCATCCTGAAGGTACTGAAGATGGGAGCGGTGACTTCCCAGGATATTGCCGAAATGAAGGAAAAGGGTGCCATTATCCTGGAGGACGGCGGCGACATCCAGTGGCTGATCAAGGAGGTGGCCGACACCCCGCTGGAGAACTATAAGAAGCGGCTCCGGGAGGATATGCACCTGTTTTCCAGCGTCCCCAACCTGAACGATGAAAACTTCGGCGGGAACCTGTCCGGGGTGGCGGTGTCCTATAAGCTGTGGGGCCTGGAGCAGATATGCTCCATCAAGGAGCGCAAATTCAAGCGGGCGCTGCAGCGGCGCATTGAGTTGATCACCAACATCCTGAACATCCAGGGCGGCCACTATGACTACCGGGATATTGATATTCAGTTCCGGCGCAACAAGCCGCAGAACGTGCTGGAGATCGCGCAGATCATCACCATGCTGGCCAGCGACCTGTCGCGGGAGAGCCGCCTGAAGATGCTGCCCACCGTTGACAATGTGCAGGACGAACTGGAGAAGCTGCGGGAGGAGCGCCGGGAGGATATGGGCGGCTTCGGCGGTTATGACGCCCTGGCCCACGCCCTGCAGGAGGCTCAGACGGCGGCGCAGCAGGAGCCGAGCCAGCCCCCGGTCCAGCAGCCCCAGGGTGAAAGTGGGGTGGCCACATGAGTTACCGGCAGCGCAGCGAGTGGATCGAGGACGCCAAGATGCGGGTGCTTCAGAACACCAGGCGGACCGATGAAGCGGCGCGGGAATTGATTTTCCTCTATGATGAGGCGGCCTACAACGTGGAGAAAGAGATCAACGCCCTGTTTGCCCGCTTCGCCAGGGACAACGCCCTGACCGATGCCCAGGCGTCCCAGCTGCTCTCCGGGCGTGAGTACAGCACCTGGCGTAAATCCATAGAGAAGTACATGGCCGAGGCGTCCGGGGCCGCCAAGGACAGCAAGGCCATGCTGGAATTGAACACCCTGGCCATGAAAAGCCGGATCAGTCAAAAGGAACGGCTGCTGGCGAATATCTATCAGAGCATGATCGACCTGGCCGGGGACAGCAATGCCAGACTGGAAACGCTCCTGGGCGATATGCTGAAGGTGAACTACTATGAAAGCTGCTTTGCTATCCAGCGGGGTATTGGTATGGGCTTCAACGTGGCCCGGCTGGATGAAAAGCTGATCCGGCAGGTGCTGGCCCATCCGTGGAGCGAGAAGCACTTCTCCGAGGCCGTGTGGGGAGCCTGCGACCACCTGGCGGCGCTGGCCAAGCGCGAGATTACCCTGGGCTTCATCCAGGGCAGCAGCGTCCAAAAGATGGCCAAGGCCATCGACGATGTAATGGACAAGGGCCGCTACAGCGCCGAGCGCCTGGTGCGGACAGAATGTAAGTACTTCGCCAACCAGGGGGAACTGATGGGCTATAAGGAGAACGGCATCAAGCGATACCGCTTCATCGGCGGCACCGAGGGCGGCGGCAGCTGCACCTGCGCCGAATTGAACGGCCAGGTGTTCAACGTGGAGGATGCGGTGGCGGGCATTAACTATCCCCCCATCCACCCCAACTGCCTGTGTATCGTGGTGGCCGATTTTGACAAGGGGATGTTCAATCGCAAGATCGACACCACCCCGCTGGCCGAAAACATCAAATTTCAGGAGTGGCGGCGCAAATACGCCACATGACCCGGATAATTTAAACGCCTTTCAAAGGGCGTTTTTATTATGAAAAAATCACTGACAGGAGGACATAAAAATGGCTGACGAAATCACTACCAGCACCGGCACCCCCGGCGCTACCGGCACCGCGCCCGCCGCTGGTGGCGCGACTCCCCCGGAGGGGGCCACCCCCACGCCGGAGCAGCAGACCACGTTCCAGAAGTGGCTGGCTGGCCTGTTCGGCGGCAAGGAGGCCGCCCCCGCTGGCCAGGAGAGCGACCCCGCCACCGACAAGGGCGGCAAGCAGGAGCCGCAGGGCCAGACCTACACCGAGGCTGACCTGCAGGCCGAGATCGAGAAGGCAAAGGCAGCCTGGGCCGCCGAGCAGCAGGAGCAGGCCCGTCTGGCCAAGCTGACGCCGGAGGAGCGGGCCAAGGCCGAGTCCGACGCCAAGGACCAGCAGCTGGCCGACTTGCAGGCCAAGCTGCTCCAGCGCGACCTGAAGGACGCCGCCCTGGCCAAGCTGGAGAAGGAGGGCTTCCCCGTGGGGCTGGCCGACCTGCTGACCTACACCGACCAGGAGAGCATGGAAAAGAGCCTGGGGCGCGTCCAGGAGGTGTTCAAAGCCAGCCTGGAGGCGGCGGTAAAGGAGCGGCTGCGGGGCAAGACCCCGGAGGGCCTTGGCGGTGCGGCCACGGCTGAGAACGCCCTGAAGGATCAGATCGCGCAGAATATTAGAGGAGGTTTGAACTAAAATGGCGAACAATCTGCAGTATGCCGCTATCTTCCAGGCTGAACTGGACAAGGCGGCAAAGGAACAGGCCACCAGCGGCTGGATGGAACTGAACGACAAGCTGGTGCGGTACAACAGCGGCTCCGAGGTCAAAATCCCTATGCTGGACATGGATGGTCTGGCCGACTATGACCGGCAGACCGGCTTCGTGGAGGGCAGCGTGGACCTCACCTGGCAGACCAAGAAGATGGCCATGGACCGGGGCCGCCAGTTCACCTTCGATGAGCAGGAGGTCAACGACACCAACTTCGTGCTGACGGCCTCCAGCGTGATGGGCGAGTTCCAGCGCACCAAGGTGGTGCCGGAGATCGATGCCTACCGCTACAGCACCCTGGCCGCCCTGGCCGCCGCCAAGGATCGGGCCGTCTACGGCTACACCCCGGAGGAGGCCACCATCCTGAAGAAGCTGTACGCCGACCTGGCGTCCATCCAGGATGAGGTGGGGGACGATACCCCGCTGGTGATCACCATGTCCACCCAGGTGGCCGCCCTGTTCGATATGAACACCACGCTGGCCCGGAGCGTCAGCCCCACCGACTTCCGGCAGGGGGACATCACCCTGAAGGTGAAATCTCTGAACGGGCAGCACCCCATCATCCGTGTCGGCTCCGGGCGGCTGAAAACCAGCTATCAGTTCAACGACGGCACCACCGAGAACCAGGTCAAGGGCGGCTTTACCCCCGCTGACGACGCCCAGGACATCAACTGGATCATCTGCCCCCGCAGCGCCCCCATCGCCGTGTCCCGCACGGACAAGGTGCGCATCTTCGACCCGGAGACCTATCAGAAGAAGCGGGCCTGGGCTGTGGACTACCGCAAGTATCACGACCTGTGGGTGCTGGACAACAAGATGAACACCATCCTGGTGAACATCAAGCAGCCCAAGGCCGGGGCGTAAGGAGGGACCGCTATGATTACACTGAAGCGGCTGAATGTGGTGCGTAAGGTGGCCACCGAGGAGCAGGCCGCCAAGCTGGAGCGCCTGGGCTTTGCCCGGACGGGCGGGACCGCCGAGGCCCCTGTGGGCGCTGGCGTCACGGAGGCTGACCTCGCCAAAATGGGCGAAGCCATGTTCGAGCGTCTGAGCGAGAACCTGAAGGAGGCGGTGGCCAAGGCCACCGCCCAGCCGCCCAAGAGGGGCAAGGGCGGCAAAGGCGATGACAAGGAGGACCAGGATGGAGGAACTGATCAGCCGGGTAGCGGCGACGGCGCAAAGTGACCTGAAGCTGCCCGATGAGCAGCTGCCTACCATCAAGCGGTATGTGAAGCGGGCAATCAACCGCATCAAGGTATTCTGCAACCGGGAGGACTTCCCGGAGCCGCTGGAGGATGTGGCGGCGCAGATCGTGGAGGATATGCTGAAAGCCGACCAGGTGGCCCCCACGGAAAACGATGTTTCCAGCATCACCCGTGGCGACACCAGCATCAGCTACCGGGACAAGACCTCCGCGCTGAAGGAAACCGTGTCCTTCGTCAAGAATTACGAAAGTCAGCTGATCCCCTTTAAGCGTATGAAACTGCCAAAGGACCGCCCCCATGACTGAAGCGGACATCCTGGCTATGACCTACGATGACAGCTGCACGGTCTACAGGCCAGGCAAGGTGACACTGCCATCGGGGGAGAGCGTATTTAAGAAGGGGCTGGAGGGCCGGATGGTGTATGAGGATACCCCCTGCGCCCTGTCCAGCCCCTCCGGGGGCAAGCTGGCCAAGAGCCAGACCGTTGCCAGGGTTGATACCGACTATCTGCTTTTTGTGCGCCCGGAGGTGGACATCCAGCCGGGGGACACCGTGGTGGTGACCCGGCTGGGCAAGCAGACGGTGGCCCTGGCCGGGCTGGCAGACCGGCAGCCCTCCCACAACAACATCCCTCTAAAGGTGGACAAGGGGACCGCCTGATGAGCGGCACGGATTACAGCTTCGAGGGCTTTGACGCGCTGGAGCGGCAGCTGACGCAGATGATCGAGCAGGACTTCCCGGAGGAGTTTAAGGCGCTGGTGATCCAGATCGCCTATGAACTGCAGGGCCGGGTAAAGGAGAACACCCCGAAAAAGACGGGCCGCCTCCAGGACAGCTGGAAGGTGGGAAAAATCGAGAAACGGGGCGATGAATATTACATCGAGGTCTATACCAACGTGGAGTATGCGGAGCCGGTGGAGTACGGCCACCGCACCCGTGGCGGGAAGGGCTTTGTCAAAGGAAAGCACATGATGGCCATTTCTCTGGAGGAGGTCAGCGCCCGCCTGCCCGCCTACCTGCAGGAATGGCTGAATGATTTTATCAGCACACATGACCTGTAAGGGGGGATAACGTGGCCACGACAATTTATCAGTCTATCAAGCTGGCCATGGTCAGTCTCTTCAAAGGGAAATATCCGGCCTATGACGTGTTCTGCGAGGAGATTGCCAAGACGCAGAACGATGAGCCGGAGCCTGACCTGGAGGATTATATCTTCCTGGACATCATCCCAGCGGGCAGCGCCACCGTGGATGCCGAGCATACGGACCGCAGGGTGCTGGTGGACGCCTCCATCCACACCAGGTCGGAGAGCAACGCCGATTACTTGACCATATCCCAGGAGGTGGATGACCTGATCCGGCCCGTGTTCCGCTTCGAGGACGGCGGCGAGGCCAGGGCCATCACTGTGCCGGATGTGGCCTGCAAGGTGGTGGGCCGGGTGCTGCACTGCACCTTTACCCTGGCATTCCGGGACAGCATCCAGGAGCCGCCGCCGCTGCCATACATGGAAACGCTGGACACCAGCGTGAAACCGATTTAAGAAGAAAGGTTGTGATATTATGGGCCTGCCCGAAATCCTGATCACGTTCAAGACCAAGGGCCTGACCGCTATCCAGCGCAGTGAGCGCGGGATTGTGGCGGTCATTCTGCACGATGAGACCGAGGGCGGCGAAACGCTGACCGTCTACAACTCCATCACCGAGGTGGACTTCACCAAGTGGTCCGAGCGCAATTACGATTACCTGAAGCTGATCTATGAGGGAGTCCCCTACCGGGTGATCGTCTACCGCATGGGCCTGGAGGACACCAACTATATGCCCGCACTGGCGGTGCTGAAGAACATGAAGTGGAACTACCTGACCATTCCGGGCATCGCCACGGAGGGTGTCCCCTCCATCGCCTCCTTCATCAAGGAGGCCCGCGACCAGGACCACAAGACCTTCAAGGCCGTGCTGCCCAACAGCAAGAGCGACCATGAGGGCATCATCAACTTCACCACCGACAAGATCGACAGCATCCTGTCCAAGACGCAGTTCACCACAGCGGAGTACTGCGCCCGGATCACCGGCATCCTGGCCGGGCTGTCCCTGGCCCGGAGCAGCACCTACTATGTGCTGAACGACATCACCGCCGCCGAGACCCCGGATGACCCGGACAAGCGAATTGACGCCGGGGAACTGATCCTGGTGTTCGACGGGGAGAAGTTCAAGATCGGGCGCGGTGTCAATAGCCTGGTCAGCTTCACCACCGATAAGGGGCAGGAGTTCTCCAAGATCAAGATCATGGAGGGCGTGGACCTGTACCAGGATGACATCCGGGACACTTTCGAGGACTCCTATGTGGGCAAGGTGCGCAACGACTACGACGCCAAGCAGATGTTTGTGGCGGCCATCCGGGCCTATCAGAAATCCCTGCAGCCGGACGTGCTGGATCAGAGCCACGACAACACCGCCGCCATCGACGTGGAGGCGCAGCGGCTCTATATCGAGGGCCGGGGTATCGACACCAGCGCCATGGATGACACGGCGGTGGCCATGTATAACACCGGCAGCCGGGTGTTCATTTCCTCCAACGTCAAGTTCGTGGACGCGATGGAGGACCTGAACCTGGTCTGCAATATGTAACGGAGGGACGCCAATATGGGAAAAATCAAAGGCAATAAAACTCTGTCCGGCACCTGGGGAGAACTGTGGGTGGACGGTGAGCGCATCGCTGAGTTCTCCAAGGTATCCCTGAAGGTGACCGCCAACCGGGAGGATGTGCAGATCGACCTGGACGTGGACAGCAAGATGACCGGCCTGAAGGGCGAGCTGTCTGTCACCCTGAAAAAGGTCTATACACGGTATAACGCCGTGTTCGAGAACTGGAAAAAGGGCATCGACCAGCGGATGCAGATCATCACCAAGCTGGCCGACCCGGACGCCGTGGGCGGCCAGCAGGAGCGGTATTCCGCTGACAACTGCTGGTTCAATGACCTGCCCCTTGTCAACATGGAGAAGGGGGCCGTCATCGAGGAGGAGGTCAGCGGCGGCTTCACGCCCTCCGACCTGGTAAACCTGGACAAGATCGCATAAGGAGGATATTCCCATGAACAGCGAGAAGAAAAGTTTCCTGGCGGAGTTTTCCCGCCGCGCCGTGCAGCGGCTCCAGGACAAAAAGGTTCCCAAGTATCGGACGCTGCACATCCCCAGCCTGGCCACCGATATGCGGTTCCGCAACCTCTCCTATGATGAGATCACGGAGTGCATGAACATGGAGGACACGGGCGACCCCAACCGCAGCGACAAGTACTGCATCTATCTGGCCGCCGTAGAGCCCAGCCTGAAGGACGTGGCCAAAGAGATCATGGAGTCCGAGTCCAGCCTCCCCGCCGACCAGCGCACCTTGCTGGAGCCGCTGGACGTGGTGGGGATTTTCGACATTGGCGAGGTTCAGGAGATCGCCATGCAGGTCATGGAACTGAGCGGTGTTTTGAACAGCACCAAGGTCACGGTGGTGGACCAGCTAAAAAACTGATTGCCCAGGATGGTGAGGCGTATCTGCTTCACTACTACATACAGAAGGGCTGGGATGCGGAGCGATTTTTGAGCCTGGACCTGGAGTCCAGGCTCTTTTATACAGCCTCCATGCAGACCGCCCTGGATGAGCGGGCGCGGATGTTTGGTGAGGAGGTGAACGGCTGATGGGCGTGGTCAAAGGCGCAATTTCCATTAAGGACAACATGACAGTCGTTCTCCGCAGCATCAGGCAGGAGCAGTCGGCCTTTCGCCAGGATGTAGAAAAGACCAAAAAGGAACTGCAGGCCACCTGGGACAAAAAGCGCACCGCCAAGCTGGAGGCCACCGCTGCCTCCAAGGCGATGGACTCCCTGAAGAAAAAGATGGAGCCGCTTCGCAAAAAGGTGGTAGTGGCCACGGCAGTCAAGGACCTGGCCACCGCAAAGGTCAAGGCCCTGGGCAATCAGGTCAAAGCGGTGGGGAAAATGGTGGCCACCCCCGTTGTCAAAGTGGTCACTAAGGGGGCGCAGGCCCTATCGGCAATCGGCAAGGGCTTTGCCCAGGTGACCAAGGCCGCAGCCATCGGTGTGGGCGCGGTATCCGCAGCGGCGGCAGCGGGCCTGACCGCCCTGTTCAGCGGCAGCACGGAACTGGCCAAGGCGCAGATCGAGGCCGAGACCAAGCTGGAGGCCGTCCTGGGCAACGTAGCCAGCATCCAGGCCAGGGGTGCGGGCGCAGCGGCGCAGGCCAAGGAAAAGCTGATGGGCGTGGCCAGCGAACTGCAGCAGATCGGTGTGATCGGGGATGAAGTCACCCTGGCCGGTATGCAGCAGCTGGCCACCTTCCAGCTGTCCGAAAAGGAGATCGCCACCCTGGCAGGCGGCATGACGGACCTGCTGGCCCAGCAAAAGGGCCTGAACGCCAGCCAGGAGGACGCCGTGGCCATCGGCAACATGATCGGCAAGGTCATGCAGGGCCAGACCAGCGCCCTATCCAGGGTGGGTATCACGTTCACCGAAGCGCAGGAGCAGGCCCTGAAGATGGGCAACGCAGAGCAGCGGGCCGCTGTCCTCGCAGAAATCCTGCAGCAGAATGTGGGCGGTGTCAACGCCGCCCTGGCCCAAACCGACCAGGGCAAAATCCAACAGATGGCAAACGCCTGGGGCGACATGAAGGAGGAGGTCGGCAAGGTCACCCTCTCCATCAAGGGCAAATTCGCCTCGGTGATCATGAAGAATATCCCGACGGTCCAGAAACTTGGCACCACCCTGATGTCCACCATTTCCAAGTTTGCCGACGTGGCCATGCCCGCCCTGGACAGCGTAATCACCCACGTCACCCCTGTGGTGGAGGGAGCGCTGACCCGGCTGGGCAACTTTGCCGAATCCATGGGGCCGGTGCTTTCAAACGTCTTTGGTGGACTGGCCCAGGGGGCGCAGACGGTGAAGCCGGTTCTGGACGGGATTATAAAGGGCTTTGCCCCGTTGCTCCCGCAGCTGGTCAAGTTTGGAACCACGGTGATGGGGACGGTGCAGCAGGTGGCCGCAGCGGCTATGCCCGCCATCGCCAGCATCACCACCACGGTTCAGTCGGTGATTCCCTCTGTTCTCCCCGTGCTGGAAACGGTGGTCACCACCATCGGTAACGTGATCGCGGCGGCGGCCCCTGTTATCGCCGGGCTGGTCCAGGGGATCGGCACGGTGGTATCGGCGCTGGCCCCGGTCTTTCAGGTCATCTTTGACGGCATCGGCCAGAAGGTCGGTTCCGTGCTGGAGTTCGTGGGCAGTAAGATGGGTTGGATTCAAAACATCATCGGCACGGTGGCCCCCGTGGTAGCGGACATCCTGATTACGGCCTGGGGCGTCATTTCCCCCGTTATGGACCTGGCCATCAGCGTCTTTAAACTGCTTTTCAACGTGGTGCAAACGGTCTTTAATGGCATCGCCAGCGTGGTCTCCAGCGTGTGGTCCAAGGTCAAGCCCATTGTGGAGGGCATCGGCAACGGCCTGTCCTGGGTGGCCGGAAAGGTCAAGGGCCTGCTGGGGATGGGCGGCGGCGACGGCGGCAGCGTCGGCTCCAACGCCGAAGGCACCAACAACTGGCGCGGCGGCCCCACCTGGGTGGGTGAGCGCGGGCCGGAGTTAGTGGACCTGCCCAAGGGCAGCCGGGTGCTTCCCAACAAGGAGAGCGTCCAGCTGGCCCAAAACGCCGCCCGGCCCGTTGTCCGTGAGATTTTCCAGACCACCACAGTGGAGAAGCCGGTGGTGCGGGAGGTCATCCAGAATACGGTGGAGAAGCCCGTCATGCGGGATATCGTCCACAACACCGTGGAAAAGCCCGCTATCTACAAAACGGAGGGTAATTCCTCTCCCGTGCTGGAGCGTATCGAGAAGGGCCTGGGCGTGGTCACCGGCCTGCTGGGCCGGGATGGCCGGAGGGGCCAAGATGAAGATACCCCCAGAAAGCCCCCTAAACGGCCCGACAACGGCCAGGACTTCCCCCCGCCCCCTGACCCCAACCCCAAGGCTCCGAGGCCCACAGCGGCGGCACAGACGCCGCTGCAGGTAACGGTAGCGAAGCTGGCAGACCAAATCATCGTGCGGGAGGATGCTGACATTGACCGCATCGGTGAGGCGGTGGCCAAGCGTGTGGTACAAGCGGCCCGCAATATGGCCCCAGCGTAAGGAGGTGGCAGTGTGAAACAGCGAACTATTGAACTGAGTTTTAACAACCATGCGGAGATGTTCAATCTCCCCATCAATCCCGCAGAGTTTGAATTTACCGAGCCGCACAATAACCAGCGGATCACGCTGCTGAACATTGGCGAAGTAAATCTGATTGGGCATAGGGGGCTGGTTTCCGGCTCCTTGTCCAGCTTTTTCCCCTCGACCACCTCCCCGCTGGCCCGATATGCTGACCGGGAACCGATGGAGTACATCCGGCTGCTGAAGAAATGGAAATCCAAGCCGCAGCCCATTCGGGTGATCATCAGCGACTGTGACTTCAACCTGGCCATGAGCATCGACGACCTGACCTACGGCAGCCACGAGGGGGATAAGGATGTGTACTACACCCTGGAACTGTCGGAATACCGCTTTTTGAACGTCCCCGCCGTCAAGGTGGAGAGCCAGGCCAAGAGCCAGACCAGCGGGCTGAACACCCGCCCCAATACCCAGGAGGCCCCCAAGACCGCCACGGTGGTGTCCGGGGACTGCCTGTGGAACCTAGCTAAGAAATACTACGGCGACGGGGCGCAGTACAAAAAAATCTATGAGGCCAACAAGGCGGTGATCGGAAGCAACCCCAACCTGATCAAGCCCGGCCAGAAGCTGGTGATCCCATGATCCAGAAGCAGCTGACGGCGGGGGGCAAGGACCTCTCCCAGCTGGTGGAAAAGGTCACCTGGAGCGGCGACAGCAAACAGGTGGCCCGAAAGCTGACCTTTTCCATAGCGACTCGAAGCACAGACCGCTTTCTCCCCAAGGTGACCATCAACGAGGGGGACAGCGTACTGTTCAGGGACGGGGACAGGACCCTTTTCGGCGGTCCCGTCTTTGATATTGAAAAGTCAGCCTCCGGGAATCTCACCACCTTTACCGCCTTTGATTTGATGTTCTACATCAACAACAGCGACATCAGTAAGATTTTTGACGATACCCCGGAGGCCATCACCGCTTGGATATGCTCCCACCTGGGCGTCCCCTTCGGTTCCGCAGCCCCCACCGGCATCAAGGTATATCTGCCCTGGCTGGGCAAGAAAGCCTATGAAGCCATCATGGCGGCCTACACCACCGCCAGCCGCCAGAATGGGAAGAAATACATCCCCCTGATGCAGAACGTCAACCAGGTGTGTGTGATTGAAAGGGGGACGCTGTGCGGGGTGGTGCTGGATGGCGGCTATAACTTGACGGAGGCCACCTACAAAACCAGCCTGCAGAAGCTGGTGGACCGGGTGATTGTCACCGACAAAAACGGCAACCAAACCAGCGTGGTGGAGGACGCCGGGGCGCAGTCGAAGTATGGCGTGGTGCAGCGCGTTTATAAGCAAGAGGAGGGCGAGGACACCGCCTCCGAGGCCAAGGCGCTGCTGCACATCATGGATCAATCCGCAACCGTGACCGCCACCAGCGACACCCGCGCTGTCTCTGGCTATGCCATCGCCGTCCAGGAGGCCACCACGGGGCTTTATGGGAAGTTCTACATCGAGAGCGATACCCACACCTTTGAGGACGGCAAAGAAATGATGCAGCTGACCCTGGCCTTTTCCAATATGATGGATGAGAAGGAGGGCGGCACTTAAGGAGGTGATACCATGTCTGAACGGTGGGCGGTGGAAATGGTGGAGGCGCTGCGCTCCGGGGGAAAGGACAGCGGGCTGATGTTTGCAGAAGTCAAATCCGTGGCCCCGCTGACCATCCTGGCCCACGACCAGGTTATCAGCAAGGGGCTGTATATCAACCCGGCCCTGCTGGTGTGGGCCGAGGGTGGGGGTAGCCGCATCCCCCCGGAACTTGCCGGGCTGGCTCCCCACCCGTATTCGTTCCTGACCGAGTTCCACACGAAGTATGTGCTGAAGGCGGGCGACATGGTGGTGGTGCTTCAGGTGGGGGCTGGCTTCTACATTATGGAGAAAGTGGTGAAGGTATGAGCATCTTCCCATTCATCGACCCGGAGGCGCTGGCGGCCAGCCAGGACAACACCCTGCCCATGTTCCGGGAGTATGCTTACGACTACGAAAACAACCGGCTGCTGCTCCGGGACGGCCAGACCTACCTGGTAGAGGGAAACGAGGCCCTGCGCATCTGGATATTCAAGGCTCTGGACACGGAGCGGTTCCGATATACGGCCTACGATTCGGACTACGGCAGCGAGATCGACACGCTGATCGGAGCCGTCAACAGCAGCGTGATTCTGCCGGAGTTGAAGCGGTTTATCATCGAGGCGCTGATGGTAAACCCGTACATTGAGGAACTGAGCAATTTTCAATTTGAGCAATCCGGCAGCGGGGTGCGGGTGGAGTTTGACTGCACCACGGTGTACGGAAAAGACCAAATCACATGGGAGGCCAAGGGGGTGAAAGTGGCATGATGGAGGAAACCATGGACTTCAGCGCCAGCGCGGTGCTGCAGCGTATCCGCAACAGCCTGCAGAACCCCGCCAATAGGCTGGAGGGCGGTTTTTGCATGGATAACGCCCAGGCGGTGTCGGAGGAACTGGCCCGCCTGGACCTGATGGAGGTGAAGCCCATCCCTGACCGGGTGCTGCTGGACACCGCCGAGGGTGAGTATCTGGACCGCAAGGCCCTGGACTACAATGAGACCAGGAACCCCGCAGAAGCGGCGGTGGGCAACCTCCTGTTCACTGGGGAGCCGGGGACGGCGATCCCCATTGGCACCGAGGCCCTGTACGGCAGCCTGGTGTTTGAAACCACGGCAGCGGCCCGGATCAGCGCCGAGGGCTACTGCGAGGTGGGAGCGCGGTGCCAGACAGAGGGGACGGCGGGCAATGTGGCCGCCGAAACCATCAGCGTCCTGCGCGTGGCCATCGACGGAGTAAAGTCTGTTACCAACACCGCCCCTTTCGGCGGCGGCACCCAGGCCGAGAGCGATGACTCCTTCAGGAGCCGCATCCTGGAGAAGATACGCCAGCCCATCACCAGCGGCAACCGAAATCATTTTATCTATTGGGCCAAGCAGGTGTCAGGCGTGGGCGGGGCCAAGTGCCTGGGCGCGGAGGTCTGCGGCTCTGGCAAGGTGCGGGTGATCGTCCTGTCCGACCAATACGCCGCCCCGGATGATGTGATCCTGGGCAACGTCAAAGCCCACATCGAGGAGGAGCGCCAGATCGGCGCGGCGGTCACGGTGGCGGCAGCCACCCCCAAGGCCGTCGCTGTGGAAGTGACGGTGGTGGTGGCCAGCGGCTACAGCCTGACCGACATCCGGCAGAACATCCAGACGGCGCTGCAGCGGTATGTGGACAGCGTGAACCGGGAGGACTTCAGCACCCCGCCCACCCTGAAGGATGAGGGACGGCAGAGCAGCATCAGCTATTACCGCATCGGTGATTTGATCTTCGGTGTGGAGGGTGTGGCCGATATTATCAGCTACACGCTGAACGGCGGCCTGACCTCGCTGACCTCCGATTATGAGGAATATTTCTCCCTGGGGGAGGTGGCCGTCAGTGGCAATCAATGACAGGTTCATGCTTCCCAAACGGGTGCGGACCATGGAGCAGATGGCTGACCTGCTGGCAGCGGAGCAGGCTGAACTGGACCAAACCCAGCGCACCATCGCGGCGCTGGAGAACCAGCTGACCATCAGCACCAGCACCCACCTGCTCCCCCGCCATGAGCGTCTTTTTGCCCTGCCCGTCAATACCACGGAGAGCCTGGAGGTGCGCCGGGCCAGGGTGCTGGCCAAGCTGAACACACGGGGAACCACCACCGTGCGGGCCATCCGGGATATGGTGGAGATCATCACCGGGCGGGAGGGCGATGTGATAGAGCATTTTGAGGACTACGCCTTTTCCGTGCTAATCAAGCTGCTGCCTACCGACGCCACCGCCGACGTGCAGGAACTGATCCGGCAGATTGAGGAGATCAAGCCCGCCCACCTGCTCTTTGACATCATCGCGGCCTTTCGGCCCACCCCGCTGGTGCATGAGAACCGCCTGGTCTTTCACCGGCTGGCCATGCGTTTCTCCTGCTCCAACTCCAGGGGAACGCCAGTCATCCGCTTTGATGGCAGCATTCATTTCGACGGCTCCAGCCAGTTCAACCAGGCTCCTGATGGGATCAGCTTCTGGCGGGCCGCATTCAGAACATCATTTTTAAACCGGGAAGTGATCACCGGCACTGTGACCATAGACGATTGGTGCGCCTTTGATGGCACCGTTGCCTTTGACGGCTCCCGGAAATTTAACGCGCAGCACACGCAGGAGGAGTTATAGATGAATGAAAACAGCGTGATTACCAGGACCCGGCGCATCAAGTTCTGCCAGGCGTCCAGTGACGCCACAAAGCCGCTGCCCATCATCACCCACATCGCCTTTGGCAGCGGAGGCGTAAACCTCAGTGGTGAGCCTATCGCGCCTTCAGAGGCGCAGACGGCCCTGAACACGGAGATCGCCCGATACCCGGTGGACAGCGTGACCTACCCGGAGGAGACCACCGCCCGCTATGCGGTGACCATCCCCAAGGATGACCTGGCGGGCGAGGTCATCAACGAGGCCGCCTTGGTGGACAGCGAGGGAGACGTGGCCGCCATCAAGACCATGTACTCCAAGCAGAAGGATGCGGGCGTCAGCTTTACCTTTGAGTTCGACGATGAATTTTAACCAGGAGGGAACTGAGAATGGCAGAGGAATATTACACTCTCCCGGAAGCCCCGGTTTATAACGCAGAGGAGATCAGGAAAATCCAGGACAGTGACCCGGTGCGGGCCAGCACCATTGTCAACCCGGTGGTGGAGCGGCTGATCGAGAACACCCACGCCGTCAAGCTGCAGGCCGATGATAACACAGCGGCCATCGGCAGGGCGCTGGGCGTGGCCGAGGACGCCGATGACAAAGCGGAACGCGCCCTCCGGGCCGCCCAGCAGGCCGCCCAGGACGCAGCCGGTGCCAGGCTGTCGGCAGATCAGGCCATGGTGGCCGCTGACGCCGCCCTGGAGGCCATTACGAAGCTGGCCAATACCATCGACGCCATCCCCTCGCAAAACGGCAGCCTGACCTATACGGGCAGCGCACAGACGCCTACACGACGCTCTTCCGATCTGGCCCAACTGACCATCAGCGGCACCACCAGCGCCACCGAGGCCGGGAGCCACAGCGCCATGTTTACCCCCACAGCGAACTATCAGTGGAGCGATGGCAGCACGGCGGCCCGGTCTATCTCCTGGACTATCGGGCGGGCCGTCATCACCGGCACCCCGGCGCAGAGCGGGAGCCTGACCTATACCGGCAGTACACAGACCCCCAGCTGGAGCAACTATGACAGCGCCCAGCTGACCATCGGCGGCACGGCCAGCGCCACCAACGCCGGGACCTATTCGGCCTCCTTTACTCCCACCGCCAATTATCAGTGGTCTGACGGGAAAACCGCCGCGAAGTCGGTAAACTGGACCATCGGCAAGGCAGCGGGCAGCCTGTCCCTGAATAAGACCAGCATGACCCTGAACGGCTCCACCAAATCCAGCACCATCGCGGTGACACGGGCTGGGGACGGCGCGGTGAGCGCCACCTCCAGCAATACCAGCGTGGCCACCGTCAGCGTGTCCGGGACCACGGTCACAGTCACCGGGAAAGCCTATGGCACGGTGACCATCACAGTCAGGGTGGCGGCGGGGACCAACCACACGGCCCCGGCAGATAAGACCTGCAGCGTGACGGTGAATGTGTTCAACACCAATATCTCCAGCAACAGCTGGGCCGCAATCAAGGCCGCCAGCGATGCTGGGGAGGGTGCCAACTTCTGGAGCGTGGGCGATACTAAGCCCATTGTTATCAACGGGAAGGTGGGGAATTTCACCTTCTCCAACCTGACCATTAACCCCTTTATCCTGGGCTTCAATCACAACAGCGCCAAGGAGGGAACGAAGCGCATTCACTGGCTGATCGGGAAGATCAGCGGGAAGATGGTGGGACTGTGCGATGATAGGTACAACAGCAATTCTACGAATAGCGGTTATTTTCAGATGAACACCAGCAACACCAACGCGGGCGGCTGGAAGGACAGCTATATGCGCAAGACGCTGCTGGGTAACAGCAACACGCCCACCAGCCCTTTGGCCAACAGCCTGATGGCGGCACTGCCCTCCGATCTGCGGGCCGTCATGAAAGCCGTGACCAAGTACACGGACAATGTGGGAAATGCCACCGGCCACACAGCTGGGAATGTTACCAGCACCAGCGATTACCTGTTCCTTTTGTCGAACTATGAAGTACAAGGTAACGATGGCTATGCAAATAGCTATGAGAAAAACTCTCAGGCTCAGTACGACTATTTTAAAGCAGGTAATAGCAAGGTGGCTTATAAGCACAGCACCACAGGTACAGCCGTGTGGTGGTGGCTGCGGTCCCCCTATTACTACACCAACAATCTCTTCTGCAATGTCTACACGGACGGCACCTACTACTATAACACTGCTTACTACTCGGCTGGGCTGCTGCCCGGCTTTACTGTCTAATCCTCCGCAGAGTATCCAGCCCCTATCCCACCCGCGCAAGCGGGTGGCCCACCGGGGCCACGCCCACCGGCCCGACAGGGCCGGAACATGGAGGGCGCGTAAGCGCCCGACGCGATTTTTATTTTTGACCCTTTGTATTGCGCCCCGTTTGTGGTATACTCAGGCGAGAGATTATGACGAAAGGGGTGAAAAAATGTCGGTGCTTTTGAATCGGCGCGTCACCAGCAAGGCCGACTTCGTGAACGTAGCCAGTGAGATTTATGATGACACCATCGCGTTTCTAACGAGATTGTCGGCCCGGTATTCCCGGCTGATGGCGGAGCCGATTGCGATGCTGGCCGGGGAGGTAGAGGACTTTGCGGAAAAGGCAAACAGCATCTTCCCCTCAGACCCACAGCGGATCGACCTGCGCATAAGGCACCTCTTGGAGGCCAGGGCCTCCCTGATGGCGCTGGATGTGCGGCTCAATAAGTGCTATCGTATCATGAGCAAAAACCCGGAGGGGTGCTTTACCACCTCCACAGGCAGAACGGTGGACGCCAGGGAGGCGGCAGAGAAGCTGGAGGCGATGGCAGATAATCTTGGGGCCAAGATTGACCGTGAGAACGACCTGCTGAAGGGCCAGATCGAGTCAACAAGTAAGCGCCGGAAGAAATAGAGATCGCTTGGGTGTACTTCTGATAATTTACTGCGAGCCGTGTGGTGGTGGCTGCGGTCCCCCTATTACAACAACAACAATAACTTCTGCAATGTCAACACGGACGGCAACTACAACAATAACAACGCTTACTACTCGGCTGGGCTGCTGCCCGGATTTTACGAAAATACGAGGTCAAACGGAGTAACGATTGTGAAAGACGACCTTCGTAAAAGGAGAAGTACTTCCCTGGGTTTCAATCCCTAAAACTGCCCTTTGATGCCCCTGCACGGACGCTTCTTGCATGGCGTGGGATGTGCCTGACCACGTTTCATGTGCTGGGGCAACGCAGATTTAGACGGCACCCGACAAGACAACTGTACGGAGGGCGAATACTTTATTATGACCAGCCAGGAGCGCCGGGAGGCGCGATACCAACGCCGCAAAGCAAAGCGGCAGGCCAAAAGGGAAGCCAGGTGCGCGGCCCTCGGCCCCATCGACAAGGTGTTTTCCTATCGAAAAATGTTCTTCTACGGACGCCGCTGCTGCAACGGAGTCCGCTGGAAGCAGTCAACGCAGAATTTTGAATTGCACCTGTTTTCCGGCACCGCCAGACGCCGGAGGGAGGTGCTGGAGGGCCGCTGGAAGCCCAGGAAATGCACCCATTTTACCCTGCGTGAGCGGGGCAAGGTGCGGCCCATCGACGCGCCCCACATCACGGACCGGCAGGTACATAAGACGCTCTGCAACGAGGTCTTGGTGCCTCTCTATAATCCCAGCATGATCTATGACAACGGGGCCAGCCAGCGGGACAAGGGCCTGCACTGGCATTTCCGGCGCATCAAGGACCAGCTGCACTGGCACTTTCGCCGGTGGGGCCGGGAGGGCGCTGTTGGGCTGATAGACCTGAAAGGCTTCTTTCCCAACGCTCCGCGCTGGAGCATCTACCAGCGGCACCAGCGGCTGATTACTAATCCTGACCTGCGCTGGCTGGCTGATACGGTGGTCCGATACGCCCCCAGCACCGCGCCGGAGCGTGGGATGCCCCTGGGTGTGGAGCCGTCACAGCAGGAGATGGTAGCCCTGCCCAGCGCAGTGGATAACTGGCTGAAGTGCCAGAAGGGCATCCATTGCGCCGGGCATTATATGGATGACTATTACATCATCATGCCCGATGTGGAGCAGCTGAAGGCGGTGATCCGGGAGATGGTGCGCCGGTTCGAGACCATGGGTATCCGGGTGAACAAGCGCAAGTGCCGGATCATCCCTCTTACAAAGCCCTTCCGCTGGTGTAAGGCCCGGTTCACCCTGACGGAAACCGGGAAGATCAAGGTCAACGGAAGCCGGGACGGGATCAAACGGGCGCGGCGCAAGCTGAAGTTGTTTTATCGGGAGTTCAAGGCTGGCAAGCGTCCCCTAAAGGACGTGGAGCAATACATGAACTGCCAGAGCGCGTATTATAAGAACTTCAACGACCATGGGAGGCTGCTGCGCCTGCAGCGGCTGTATCATGCAATCTTTTTCGGAGGTAGACAATGTTCAGGATCACAAAAAACGGGGCCAGCGTCGGCATGACCGAGGCCCCGACCTACATCAAACAGCATAGCAATGGCAGCTTTGTCCTTTGCCCGGAGCCGGAGGCTTCGGGCATTGCCTTTGCCGGTTCGGTCTATCATCTGCTGGGCCGGGAGCCGCTGGAGGGGGCCGAGTCCGTCATGCTGGAGGAGGTTGACGCTGGCACCGAGATCACCAGGGCTAACGAGACCAACGGCATCGTGTTCGTGACCCTGGCTGAGTCCGGGGGGATCGATGCTACCACGGCAGCGGAACACGCCGACCTGTTTGCCGAGTGGGCCTATCCCATCAAGTACAAGGAGGGACAAATCCGCAGGTATGGCGGGGCGCTTTATAAGTGCGTTCAGGAACATACCTCACAGGCCGACTGGACGCCCAACAGCGCCTCCAGCCTGTGGGCGGGTACATCTGACCCCGCCGAGGAGTGGCCCGCCTGGAGCCAGCCTGTGGGGGCGCACGATGCCTATTCTGCTGGGGCCAAAGTGAGCCACAATGAGAAGCACTGGATCAGCGACCAGGATGGCAATGTGTGGGAACCGGGCGTTTATGGCTGGACGGAGGCTGTAGATGGAGCATAACAGCTATATCGCCAGGAGGCGGGCTAAGTTCTCTGGTATCGGCGGCATCCCGGTAAATATCCCTTATGGGACGGCTCTGGAGGTCAGGGAAGGTTTTATTCTCTTTGACGGACGGCCTGTGTGCGCGGTCACCAGCCAGAACGCTTACGACTACTTCAGCCAGGATGATGATGGCTGTGGCCGGGAACGTGGGGCGCTGGTGGCCGCAATTATCTCCTGCCTGGAACGGCGGGATGATGGCTACCAGGCCCGCTGGGATAAGGTGTGGGGCGATCCCCTGTGCCAGAAATACAGAAGGCCGGAGCATGAGGACTTCTGGCTGTGGAACTATGATTTTTTCAATGCGCCGGTGGTGGACCTCTACCACATCGCCCGGCTGATCGGGGCGCGGGCGCAGTAAGTTCAGATAGAAAGGCTGCTCACAGAGCGGCCTTTTTATATTGCCTTTAAAAGCCGTTTGAAAGGAGGCGGTGGCCTATGTCCCACTGATGGTTGACGGGTGCTGGAGCGGGGACGGCGCGGCTTCAGCGCAGCCCAGGGAGCGCCGAGAACAACGAAAGGAAGATGCACATGGAAATCTATGATATCATCGGTAAGCTGCTGGCCGCCTTTGTGGTGAGCCTGGTTGCCTACCTGGTGCCGAAAGCCAGGGCCTGGTTTGTGGCCAACACTGACAAGACCGCCCAAGAGCGGATCAACCAGCTGGTCACCGCTTTCGCCAGGGCAGCGGAGCAGCTGTTCCACGACACGGACCCCTCCGGGGCCAAGCGCCAGCAGTTTGTCAGGGAACAGCTGTCTGCCTTGGGCATTGAGATCACCGAGGCCGTTATTAACATGATCGAGGGCGCAGTGTGGGAAATCAACACGGAAACCAAGAAAGCCCAGGTGCAGACCAAGGAGATCGTTTCCGCAAATGTGGACGCCCTGGCAGAGGCGGTGACGCAGGAGGTGCTTGCCCGACTGCCGGGGCAGACACATGAATAAACGGCCTGTTTCCTATCTCCAGACCGACTCCCGGTGGGCCAAGAAGCCCTACCGGGTGCCGGGGGAGAACAGCACCATCGGGGACTCCGGGTGCGGCCCCACCGCCGCCGCCATGCTGATCGAAACGCTGACCGGCAAGACCTACACCCCGGAGGACGCCTGTGCCTGGTCTGTCGCCCATGGGTATAAGGCCCTGAAGGCGGGGACCTATTACGCCTACTTCGCGCCGCAGTTTGCAGAGTTTGGCATCAAGTGTTGGCAGCTGTCCTGGACCAACGGCTACCACAACCCCAAGGCCAAGGTCCACGACCAGGCCCTGGAGTATCTGAAGCAGGGCTACTATCTGATCGCCCTGATGAAGAAAGGCACCTGGACTGGCGGCGGCCACTTCGTGGTGGTTTGGTGGGCAGATAATAAAATCCGCATCAATGACCCGGCCAGCACCAGGGACAAGCGCCTGAACGGGGACCCGGCAACCTTCCGCAACGAGGCCGCCTATTATTGGGTGGTGGATGCCAGGGCCTACAACAATGGCGGCGGGGCTTCTCCCGCAGTGCCAGAGTACAGCACTTATACTGTGAAGGCCGGGGACAGCCTGTCGGCCATTGGGGCCAAGACGGGGGTGGACTGGAAAACCATCGCCGCCCTGAACGGTATCAGCAGCCCATACACCATCCACCCCGGCCAGGTGCTGAAGCTGGCCGAGAAGCCCAAGGAGGACGATAACATGGACCAGGATAAGTTCAATAAGATGTTTGAAACGGCGATGCAGCAGTACCGCCAGAGCCTGCGGGATAACAACTGCGGCGAGTGGAGCCGGGCGGCCCGGCAGTTCGCCGTGGACCAGGGCATTTTCGCCGGGAGCGGCACCATGGCCCCGGATGGCCAGCCCAACATGATGTGGGAGGACCTTCTGACCCGTGAGCAGTGCGCCCAGGTGCTTTACCGCTTCGCTCAGAAGTTCAACCTGGTATGACCATCACCGTAGGCGGTAAGAGGTCCCGGAGCCGCAAGAAAACCAAGCGGACCGACTACTCCAAGCAGATGATCACCGATATCCGGGCGCTGCTTTGGGTGGTGACGGTGGGTGGGCTGCTGCTGGCCGCCTACTGCATCCGCACAGGTTACACCGGGGCGCTGCCCTGGTTGAGTGCCATGGTGGGGCTGCCCTGGACCGCTCACGGTGTGGTCTGCTCTAACTATCTCAGCATGGCCAAGTCTGACCACAGGCGGGGCGGGATCACCTTTGAGAGCGCGAAGGCCAAGGACTTCTCCCAAGTGGCCGAGGAGGGCGAAAACAGCCCCCCAATTTAACAACATAGGGGTGCGGGTAGGCCGCACCCCTCCTGTGATTTATCCGAGGATAATGCCCCTTTAATCATTATCAGAAAGGGTAGATCACATGGAAAGCTGTATTGGATGGATCGGCGGCAAACGGCTGCTGCGGAAAGCCATCCTGGAGCGGTTCCCCACCGATGAAGTGGGGCGCTATATCGAGGTGTTTGGCGGGGCCGGATGGGTGTTGTTCGCCAAGGAGAAAAAATCCGGTCAGTTGGAAGTTTATAATGACATCAACGGGGATCTGGTGAATCTGTTCCGCTGCGTGAAATATCACTGCGGCGAAGTACAGAAGGAACTGGACTGGCTGCTGACCTCCAGGGAGCAGTTCTTTGACTGCCTGGCACAGCTGGACACTCGCGGCCTGACCGACATTCAGCGGGCGGCTCGGTTCTTCTATACGGTTAAAATCAGCTTCGGCTGTGACCAGCGCACCTATGCCACCAGTTCAAAAACGATTGACACCGCATCAGCGTATCTGGAAAAGATTAAAGAGCGCCTGCGGGGAGTCAACATCGAGCATAAGGACTTTGCTGACCTGATCCGGGTATATGACCGCAAGAACGCTCTGTTCTACCTTGACCCGCCCTATGTTGGCACGGAGGGGTATTACGACAGCCCATTTAAGACGGATGACCACCAGCGTTTAAAGGCCGTTTTGGAGGGCATCAAGGGCCGTTTCATTTTGTCCTATAACGACTGCCCGATGATCCGGGAATTGTATTCCGAGTATCGCATTGAGGGTGTGAGCAGAAAAACCACGCTGGCAGGCAACGGAGACAATAACCAGCTTTTTGCCGAGGTTATCATCCGCAATTTCTAACCGTTTTCGTTGCGTTCTCACAAAATAATCACAGATATACACCTTGCTGGTAGAATGTCCCTAAAGGGGCATTTGTGATGATTAAAAACCATCTATCGCGCATCCTCGGAGAACGCAGGATGAAGCAAGCAGACCTTGCCAGGATCACGGGCATCAGGCCGACCACAATCAGCGAACTATACAACGAAGTCGCTGAACGTGTCAGCTTCGACCACCTGGATAAGATTTGCGAAGCCTTAAACTGCACCCTGAACGAACTGCTGGAATACATACCAAACCAGCATCGCCGGACAGGGAAAGACCTGATCCTGGAGGAGCATGGAAACCGCAAGAAAAAACCACGCTAATCTGGGCAAAAGAAAAGGCGTTTAAGAGGTCTTAAAAGGACCGCTTAAACGCTTTTTCTTTTTTGCAGATTATGTGCAAGGTTTTCGCAGCTTGTGCGCAAAGCTACA
>CAJUFJ010000035.1 GCA_910585815.1 uncultured Oscillospiraceae bacterium
GTGTGCGCACTGGGGCACCTCCTTTCAAAAGGAGGCTTGCCGCTGCGGCGGGACGCAGGTTTCCCTAGGCATTCTTCGCCATTCTCCTACAGGCCAGGGCGGTGGCCAGGAAGTACCCCCCGTAGACCACCAGAATCACCCCGGCGGTGACAAGGGAGCTGGCGGCGCTGTCCACCTTGCCCACCGCAAAGATGATGTCGTTGGCCGCCTTCATGCCCACGGCGGAGTGGACCAGGGCCAGGACCAGGGGCAGCAGGAAGGCCAGGGCCACCTGCTGGGTGGCGGATTTTTTCATCTGCTTCTCCTCCGCCCCCAGGCGGCGGAGGACGGCGTACCGCCCGGTGTTGTCCGCCCCCTGGCTCAGCTGCTGGAGGGCCAGCACCGCCGCGGCGGCCAGCAGGAAGGTGAAGCCCAGGTACAGCCCCAGGAACAGGGCCAGAATCTTGTTGCCCACCATGTCGGCATAGATGGACAGCCGGGTCTCCGCCCGGACGGACAGCCTTTCATTCAGCGGCCGGACCAGCTGGAGAAGCTGATTTTCTGTCTCCATCTTATCCTCCCCGGCGTAGTCGGCGGACCACACCTGACGTCGGGGCTCCAGCTGCTGGACCACCTCGTCAGAGACGATGGTGCAGTCCAGATTCAGGCGGCCGGTGGACAGCTGGCTTCCGAACACGACATATTCCGAGGGGAGGGGGCCGCTGTAGGCCGGCTTGCCCTGGCGGGCCATGAGAGCGTTGTAGTCTGACAACCGGAGGGCCGTATCGGCGTTTTCATACCCGGTGATCTCCTTGTTGTTGTAGTAGACCATCATATCATAGCGCCAGGCCAGCTTTTCATCGGGATTGAAGCCCCCTGCCCGGAGAAGGGCGTCAAAGTCAACGGTTTCTGTGTCCCCCGACTGGTTCTGCACCGTGATATCGAAGGGGGCCTCCCCGTCGGTCATGGCGGTGAGGGTGGAGTTGAGCCCCAGCGAGCTGGCGGTGATGCCGATGGCCAGCAGCAGGAGGATGCACACCACCGTCTGGGCCAGATAGGTGGTGTGGACCTTGCTGATCCACTGCCGCAGGGTAAACACGTTCAGGTTACGGAAATACAGCCCCGGGTGGCCCTGGACGAACTTCATCACAAAGCCGGACAGGGACCGGAAGATAAGCAGGGTACCCGCCGTGCCCAGCCCCAGCATGGGGAAGCACAGGAAGGGGACGGCAATGGCCAGAGCCATGCCGAAGATGAGCAGGATGGCGTAGGCGGCGGCCAGGCATACTACCCCCAGCACAAACTGAAACACCGCCACCCCCAGGGGCCGGGGTTTTAACACCTCGTTTTTCCGCTCCCCGTGGATCAGGTCAATCAGCTTCGCCCGGGACACCTGCACCCCGGACAGAGCCATCACCAGCAGGAAGATGACGCCGAAGTACAGCACCGTCTTGCCCGCCGCCCCGGAGGAAAATTTCACAGCCAGCATGTCGGACACGTCTATCTCGAACATGGACAGGGTGAGGGCGGACATCCCAAAGCTGGCCGCCACCCCCAGGGCCAGTCCGGCGATGAGGGAGATGAGCCCGATGAGCCCCGTCTCCAAGAACAGCAGCCGGGACACCTGCCCCTGGCTCAGGCCCAGCAGCAGGTAGGTGCCCAGCTCCCGCTTCCGGCGGCGGAGGAGAAAGCGGTTGGCGTAAAGGATCAGGCAGGCCAGCACCACCGCCACGAAGACGGAAAAAATGTCTATCAGCATGGTGATGGCCTCCACGATGGGGTTGCCCACATTGGACAGATAGACCAGCGCCCCCTGATCCTGAATGGAGTTAAAGGTGTAGAACAGGCACACGCCGAAGGTGAGGGTGAGCAGATACACCCCGTAATCCCGGAAGGACCGGCGCACGTTGCGCAGAGCCAGCTTAGAGAACATCCGCCATCCCTCCCCCCATCTCGGTGACTACCTGTATGATCTTCTTGAAAAAGACCTTCCGGCTGTCGTTTCCCCGGTG
Source organism: uncultured Oscillospiraceae bacterium (assembly GCA_910585815.1). Taxonomy (GTDB): domain Bacteria; phylum Bacillota; class Clostridia; order Oscillospirales; family Oscillospiraceae; genus Lawsonibacter. The sequence continues at coordinate 1,992 of CAJUFJ010000035.1, forward strand.
AAGCTCCAGGAAGAGCTTGCCGTCCCGGAGGAAGACCACCCGGCGGCAGCAGCTGGCGGTAAACGCGTCGTGGGTGACCATGAGGATGGTGGCGCCCAGCTCCATGTTCAGCTCGTCCAGCCGGTCCAGCAGCAGCTGGGAGGACTTGGAGTCCAGCGCCCCGGTGGGCTCGTCGGCCAGCACCAAGGCCGGGTGGGTCACCATGGCCCGGGCGGCGGCGCACCGCTGCTGCTGGCCTCCGGACATCTGGTAGGGGTACTTGTCCAGGCAGTCGGCAATGCCAAGAAGGTCCGCCATCTCCCGCACCCGCCGGTCGATCTTCTGGGCGGGCGCCCGGATAATGGACAGGGACAGGGCGATATTCTCATAGGTGGTGAGGGTGTCCAGCAGGTTGCAGTCCTGGAAGATGAACCCCAGCCGCTCCCGGCGGAATTTGGCCAGCTCCTTGCCCTTGAGGCGGGTAAGCTCCTTCCCGTCGATGACGATGGAGCCGGCGGAGGGCCGGTCGATGGTGGACACGCAGTTTAACAGGGTGGTTTTGCCCGATCCGGAGGGCCCCATCACTCCTACGAACTCCCCCGCCTCCAGGGACAGGGACACGCCGTCCAGCGCCCGGGTCAGCGACCCGCCCTTTCCATAGACCTTTTTCAGGTCGGTAACCGTTAAAATCTCAGACATAATGCGTTGCTCCCTTCGTTTAACTGTACTAGAGCATATCATACAGTTGTGAAAAATGCTCTAAAGGAACTATGAGGATTTTCTTAAGGTTTTTTTAAAATCCCCCGGGGCGGCCTTCTGTGAGAAGGGGCCGGAGCATAGGGTGAAGCACCGGGGCGGAGAGGGCAGCTGGGAAATGTGTCGATTTATCGGAAAAGTTCTTGCTTTTTATCGTGAAATGTGTCATACTGTAAACTGGTTTTTATCTGTGTGTCCCTGTCGCCAGTCCGGCGGTGAGGCAAAAAACTGGTAATGAGAGAATGGAACGTGTTTTGTAAAAATTGCGGCAAAGAACTACCTGACAGCGCAAAATTTTGCAGCGGCTGCGGCACCCCTGTGATTTCAGAGGTCACAGCCCCCGGGGTGGAGCCCCCTCAGCCCCCGGTGGAGGAGACTCCCGTCTCCCCCGCGCCCCCGGCAGAGGAGGTCCCTGTCCCCTCCGCGTCCCCCACGGAAGATCTCACGGCCCCGGTCGTCCCGGTTCAGCCCGACGCCCCTCAGGGGGAGGAGCACGTCCCCGCGCCGGTTACGAAGCGCCGGGGCGTCAGCGGCATGGTGGTCATCGGCCTGGGCGCGGTGGCGGCCATCGTGGTGATTGTGCTGTGGTCAAGCTGTTTTCCGGCATGGGCGGCGGCGGCAAGCGGGGACAGGCCTTCGCCTATCTGAATGACGACGCAGAACTGATGTACCTGGCCGACCTGAAGGAGAAGACCGAGCCCATCGAGGTCACCGACGAGGCCGACAGCAACACCAGGGTGCAGTTCACCGCCGACGGCAAGACCATGTACTTCCGAGACAGCCGGAACGCCCTGTATAAGATTGCCGTGTCCGAGCTGAAAAAGGACGGACGGCCCGAGCGGGTCTCCCGGGACGTGACCAGCTTCACTGTGCTGAAAACCGGAAACGTGCTCTACACCAAGGACGGCAGCCGGGGCACCGAGCTGAATTGCTACACCGGCAAGGAGGACTTCCGCATTACCAAGGCGTTCAGCACCTATGAGCTCAGCGAGGACCATAAGACGGTCTACTACACCGAGCTGGATGAGGATGACAGCACCTTGACCCTCTATAAGTCGGCCCTGAAGAAGGACGCTCAGGCCGAGGAGCTGCTGGACGGCGCCACCACCATCTACACCGACTTCGACTCCAGCGTTCTCGTCTACGGCGAGGGTGAGCTGGATGTGCTGGACGACGATCTGGCCTATGCCAACGACACCGACTGGAACACCGTCACCGTCTACTCCTGCAAGCCCGGCGGCGAGCCCACCGAGCTGGTGAAGGATATCTGCGCCGTCAACGGGCTGACGGTAGACGGCGACAAGGTGAGCTTTTACTATATGATAGAGGACCTGGAGGAGTGCTCCCTCTACGACCTGGTCAGCGACACCCAGCAGAGCAGCGACGCCGCCATCACCGCCCAGGAGCTGGTCCGCCCCAGCTGGTACAACGAGTATTACCCCAGCGAGTTCTACGTGGAAGGGAATACTGTGTACTTTAAGGACAGCCAGGGCAACAGCTTCCCCATCGACACCAGCGAGCTCCAGGCCAGCACCGGCCGTCCCGCCGCCGAGCTGTACACCTGGGAGGTCCGGCCCATTGCCGAGGCCAACGCCCGTGAGCGGTATAACGCCGCCATGGAGGAGTACAACAGCAAATATGAGTCGTGGAGCGCGGCCAACAGCCGCAATCAGATGCGGGAGAGCCTGAAAAACGAGAGCTACATCCAGCGCTCCTATTCTATCTACCACTACAACAACGCCCCCGCCGACACCCCCATCGCCACCGGCGTGAGCGTCAGCCAGGGGACAGCGGCCCCCGATCAGGGCATCTTCCTGTATAAGAAGGCCAACACTTCCGAGGGCAAGGTGTGCGACCTGGCCGACCTGAGCTACTACAGGGAGGTCTTTGACTACCTGAACAAGGGCGGCGAGGACGACCCCTGGTATCAGAACGTGGGCGGCACCGAGAGCGTTCTGGAGCTGGACGACGAGACCCGCATCAGCGGTCTTTACATCCTCAACGGCAAGGAGGCCGTGCTGGAGCTGAACGAGGACAGCGAGTACTGGCTGGACGCCTACTCCATCGGCAAGACGGCCCTCACCTTCGCCAACACCGTCACCGACGACGAATACTCCGCGCTGGAACTGGCCACGGACGCCAAGGGCAATGATGTGCTCTACTACTTTACCGACACTGAGAGCGAGAACTATGGCACCCTGGGCGATTTCAACCGCTACAGCGGCGGCAAGGCCGAGGTGCTGGCCAAGGAGGTCTACACCGTTCGGATTTTGGACGAGGACGGCGCCATCTACGCGGTCACCGATGTGGACCGGAACGGCAGTGAGCTGTCCCTGCTCCAGAGCGACAAACCCACCGTCATCAATGACGAGCTGGACGGCAATGTGCTGATTTTCCTGGACAGCAAGCAGCTGCTCTACACCGCCGACGGCGACCTCTACCTGTGGAACGGCAAGGAGGAGCGCCGGGTGGCCAAGGATGTAATGCGTGTCTGGGCCAACGACAAGATGGCCTACACCACCTACAGCGCCTATTAAGGGCGGAGGGACACACACGACGTTTAAGGAGGAGAGAACCCTATGGCTATGTTTGACAGTTTGAAGGACACACTGAACAAGAGCGTGGCGGCGGTAAGCGTCAAGTCCGAGACCCTGGTGGAGAGCAGCCGCATCAAGTCCGCCATCAGCAACGCGCAGAAGCGTATGACCGGCGAGATGAACGAGCTGGGGGCCAAGTTCTATGCCAGCTGGAAGGCCGGCCAGGCCAGTGTGGAGGCCTTTTCCGGGGAGTTTGCCAGCATCCAGGGCATCGAGCAGGAGATCGCTGAGCTGAACGCCCGCCTGGAGCAGATCAAGGCGGAGGAGGACCGCATCCTGGGGGCGGCTCAGAAGCCCGCCGCCCCCGCCGCCGGCAGCATCTTCTGCACCAGCTGCGGAAAGGCGCTGGCCGCCGGCAGCCGCTTCTGCGACGGCTGCGGCGCCCCTGTAACCTGACCTCATGCTGGAGGTACGCCAGCTGTGCAAGAGCTACGGGGGCCGGCAGGTACTGGCCCCCGCCAGCTTCGTCCTCCCGCCGGGCCAGTGCCTGGGCCTGGCAGGGAGCAACGGCTCCGGCAAGTCCACCCTGCTCCGCCTGCTGGCTCAGATCCAGCGGCCAGACAGCGGCGACGTCCTGTTTCAGGGCCGCTCCGTGCTGGGCGACCGGCACTTTCTGCGCCGGCAACTGGGCTACGTCCCCCAGAGCGCCGAGCTGGCCCGGGAGCTGACGGTGGGGCAGCAGCTGGACCTGTGGCAGCGGGCCTGCGGCCTCACCGGCCCCCCGCCCCCCGAGGTGTTGGAGCTGCTGGGGCTGGAGCCCCTGCAAAACAAGCCCATCCGGTCCCTGTCCGGGGGGATGGCCCAGCGGGTGAGCATCGCCCTGGCCCTGCTGGCCCGGCCCCAGGTGCTGCTGATGGACGAGTCCACCGCCGGCCTGGACCAGGACTATGTCCCCCGGCTGCTGGACTGGCTGGAGGGCGTCTACCTGCCGGGAGGGGGCAGCGTGATATGGTGCAGCCACCACCCGGCGGAGCTGGAGCGGCTGTGCGGCGCCGTGCTGCGCCTGGAGGACGGAAAACTGGTCTCATGACTTTTTTGGGAAAAATGGAGGATACGCCATGTTGTGTAGAAATTGTGGAAAAGAGATGCGGGACGACGCCCGCTTCTGCCCCAACTGCGGCGCGGTAAACGGCGGCCCGTCGGCCGGTCCGGTCCCGCCCGACGCGGGCCGGCAGGGCTGGGGCGCTCCAGCCGGTGGGGCCGGGGCGGCTGCCCCGGCCGAGGGCGCTCCCAAGCGTCGCGGCCTGGGGCTGGTGATCGGCGCGGGGGTGGCCGCTGTGGCGGTGATCGCCCTGCTGGTGGTGGGGGTGAGCAGCCTGTTTGCCTCCCCCAGGGGGACTGTGGAAAAGGCCTTTACCAAAACCACCGCCGCCTTTGAGGAGGCCGGCGACAAGCTGGGCATGCCCGACCTGGCCAAGCTGCAAAAGGACCGGTCCATCAGCGGCAGCTTCCGGGTGGAGCTGACGGGAATCAGCAGCCAGCTGGTGGGCTACGACCTGTCCGACCTCTACGGCCTGGGCCTGGGGATGCGGACCAACTACAGCGGCAAGGACCGGAAAATGGATGCCCAGCTGTCCGCCTTCTGGGACGATGACGAGCTGGTCTCCTTCCAGATGCTGGCCGACAACGCCAACCTCTACCTGGGCTCCTCCCAGTTCACCGACGGCAGCTTTTACGGCCTGAACACCGAGACCCTGGGGGCCGACCTAAAAAAGCTGTCCGGTGACGACTCGGTGGAGGACATCAGCTTTAACCTGTTCGACCTGATGGACATTATTCTGAAAGCGGCCCCCGGCGAGGAGAGCGAGAAGGCCGTAAAGGAGGCCAACAAGGCCCTGAAGGCGGCGCTGGAGGTAAAGAAGACGGGCGCCAAGACCATGGACATCCACGGCAAGAGCACCAAAACCACCGCCTACCACGTGGTCATCCCCCAGGACGCCCTGGAGGACTACGTGGACGCCATGGAGGACGTCCTGTCCTCGGTGGACTACATGAGCATGTATGAGGAGCTGTTCCAGGCCATGGGCGTGTCCAGGGACGATATTGATGATCTGCTGGCCGACCTGGAGGACGTGTACGTCTACGGAGACCTGGCCGACGCCGTCAAGTACTTTCTGGACGAGCTGGGCGACGTGGAGGTGGACGTCTACCTCAGCGGCGGCTACGTCTCCGCCATACTCTATGAGGAGCGCATCCAGGGCACCAAGGTGGAGGCCGCCCTCTATCTGGGCGGCGGGGACCAGTATGTGGACAACCTGAGCCTGGAAATCAGGGCTGACGACAGCGAGCTGCTGGTGGAGTCCGCCGGCAACCACACCGGCAAGGGGGGCGCTTTTACCGACGAGACCACCATCCGCATCAAGGAGGACGGCCGGAGCGTGGGCCGGCTGACCTCCGAGATGCGCTACGAGCCCAAGGGGAAGGGGAACAACTTCCGCTGGGAGATCGGCGTGGACAGCTTGGGCGTCAGCCTGGGCGTGGTGGAGATGGAGGGCTCCCTGGCCCTGACCAAGGACTCCCTGGACCTGAAGCTGGAGGATGTGTCGGTGCGCACCATGGGCATGGAGGTGTTCTCCCTGAGCCTGGAGTACGCCGTGGGCCCCTGCAAGGGGATGGAGGTCTCGGTCAGCTCCCCCACCATGCTGGCCGACATGGACGAGGACGACCTGATGGACCTGGGCTACGACCTCCAGGCCAACGCCCAGGACTGGGCGCTGGATATGCAGGACCTTTTCACCTCCCGCCTGCCCTCGGAACTGCTCTGGGCGCTGATGTACGCCTTTTAACCGGGCATGAAGGGGCTGCGCTACTTTGAAAAACTGACGGCATTGACCATGGGGAAGCTCTGCCAACAGCGTTGGCTGTTGGCAGGGCTTGTCCTTTTGTGCCTTCTGCTGCCTCTGGGGGCGGGCCGGGCGGCGGAGGCGCTGCTGAGCCGGGGGGTAAACTTCGCCGGCGTGACCCTGGCCATCACCGCCCCGGAGGGGGACAACGTCCCCCAGCTGCTGGAGCAGTTCATGGGGGAGATGGAGGACATCGCCCAGTACTGTGACATTGTGGCCCTGGAGGAGGGGGCCGCCCTGGAGGCCCTGAGCCGGGGGGAGGTCACCGCCGTGCTGGTCCTGCCGGAGCGCTTCATCCAGGGGGTGATGTGGGGGGAGAACCCGGACCTGCGGCTGATTGTGGCCGGAGACCGGCCCCTGGAGTCCCTGCTGCTGCTGTGGGTGGGCCAGAGCGCCAGCGATATCCTGTCCGCCTTCCAGGGCGGGGTGTATGCTGTGCTGGACCTCTACCAGGCGGCCCCGCCCCCTGGCCTCACCCGGGACCAGGTGGTGGTGGATATCAACCTGCGCTACATCTCCCTGGCCACCGGCCGGGCGGACATGTTCCAGACCGAGATGGTCACCGCCACCCAGGCCCTGCCCATCCCCCTCCACTACGCCCTGTCGCTGGCCGCCTTCTTCGCCCTGTCGGCCGCCCCGGTGTTCGTCCCCCTCTACGGCGGGGACTGGCTCCGGTTCCAACGGCGGCTGCGGGCGGCGGGCCGGGGGACGGCGGGGGGCTGCTTCAGCGCCCTGGCCGCCTGCGCGCCCGTCCTGTTTCTGCTGCTGTTCCCCGCCCTGCTGCTGGCGGGGGAGGGGCACCCGCTGGCCCTGGCGGGGGCCGCCCTGGGGATGGCCCTGTTCTGCGGCCTGTTCTGCGGGGTGTGCTGCCTGGCCGCCGGAAGCGCCGGGGGGTGCGGCCTGCTGTCCTTCGGCGGTGCCCTGCTGTCCCTGGCCCTGGCCGGGGGGATTATCCCGCCGGTGCTGCTGCCCGCCCCGGTGCGGCGGCTGAGCGGGCTGTCGCCGGTGACCTGGCTGCGGCAGCTGGCCGCCGGGGCCATGGGCTATGAGGTCCCCCTGTCCGCCTGGGCGGGCCTGACGCTGGGCGGAGCCGGGATGGCCCTGGCGATGGCGGTGCTCTACCGCCGCCGGGTGGACGGAGAGGAGGGGACGCCGTGAGCTTCTTTTTTGCCGCTTTCGCCGCCGCTCTGAGGCCCCGCCTCACCCAATGGCGCACCTGGGTCCTGCTCCTCCTCCTGCCCCTGACCACCTTCGGCGTCCGGGCCCTGCTCCCTGCCCAAGAGGTGTCCACCCCCGTCCAGGTGGGGGTGGTGCTGCCCCAGGAGGGGGGCGAGGACTTCTGGGCCCGTCTGGAGGCCCGGAGCGGCCTGGTGGTCACCTTCCACCGGGCGGAACGGGACCGGGCCGAGCGGCAGGTGGCCGCCGGGCAGTGGGACTGCGCCCTGGTCCTCCCGGAGGACTTTACCTGGCGGCTGGACCGGCAGGAGATCCACCCCCTGTTCACCCTGCTCATCGGCCCCGGCTCCACCGTCTACCCCATGGTACGGGAGACGGCGGCGGCCTGCGTGGCCGAGCTCATCTCCCCCGCCATGGCGGAGCGCTACCTGCTGGACCGGGGCATCGTCCGGGAGGAGGAGCTGGAGGCGGTCCGCCCCCGGCTCCATGAGACCCTCACCGACCAGGAGCGGGTGCTGGTGGCCATGGAGACGGCCGACGGCCGCCCCCTGGACCCCCTCGCCCTGGCGGACAGCGGGGTGGACAGCCTGCTCACCGGGCTGACGGCCATTCTGCTGCTGATCTGGGCCCTGCTCACCGCCATGGACCTGGGCCGGTGGCTGGACGCCCCCTTTGGCCGGCGGCTGGCCCCCCTGCGGGGGACCCTCTCCCTCCTCCTGCCCCGGCTGGCGGCGGCGGCGCTGCCCGTCCTGTGCGCGGGAGGGCTGGCCCTGCTGGCGGCGGAGCGGCCCCTGTACCCCGTTCTGGCCCTGTTCCCCTACCTGACCTTCTGGGGCGGGGCCGCCCTGGCCCTGGCCCTGGCCCGCCGCCGCCCCCTGTGGACCACCCTGCCCGCCCTGCTCCCCTTCGTGCCGGTGCTGGGGCTGCTCCTGTCCCCGGTGCTGCTGGACCTGTCCCTGGTCTTTCCCGCCCTGGGGCCGGCCATTCGGTGGAACCCCGTCACCCTCTACCTCCGGGCCTGCGGCGGGAGCTGGGGGGATGGCCTGCTGCTGGCGGCGGGCGGCGGGGCCATTCTGGCCCTGCTGTGGGCGGCGGAACAGCGGCCCCGGACTGCGCCCCGCCCATAAGGCCCTTGCGGAGGCAAAGAAAGCGGCCCGGCGGACTTCCCGCCGGGCTGCCAGCTATGGTAAGGAGGAAAAAGAAGAAAACCTCTTATCCTTGGTGGAAACGCCGCTGGGGCGTCGGAGTCGGGGGCCTGCCAACCGCCCCCTCAACCCATACTATGCGCCTGCCGGCGGATGGTCACAGCAAAAACAGCCAGGCGGCCCAGCCCGCCGAGGCCAGGGCGGCCCCCAGCGCCCCCCAGAGGGGAGCGGGAAGGCGCTCCAGCCGCCGGTTCCACACCTTGCCCTGCCTGATATAGCCGTCGGCGGCCTGCCGGGCCTCCCGGAGCACCCGGTCGGCGCTCACCCCCTCCCGGGCCAGGGCCTCCTCCTTGACGATGAAAATGGCCTCCTCAAAGAGCCGGGGGTCGGGGGATTTTACCAGAATCACCTGCCGGGTGATGCCTTTTACCATGTCGGTCACATCCTTTTCCAGTGTTTTCCTCTAGTCTCTCCCGTTTTTGGCGGATTATTCCTGATGTGCGGAGCAAACAAGGCTGCCCTTGCCTTACCTCGTTTCTGCCCTTGCCTTTCCTATCCCGTTTTATCCCCTTACGGGGATAGGCAGGGGTAGCGGCCCAGGCCGGCCTCTCTTGGCCCTGCGGGCCAATTCACCTCCAACCCCTGCCCTACAGGACGTACCGGCCGGAATTTCCAGAGGTTTTCCGTATTTATGAGACGGGTCTTGGCCCGCAGCTGTCTGTTATTGACGTAAACGATTGATTTCTATACTGGGGGGTAATTACTTGAAGAAGCCTGTTAAAAAGAAGCTGCTCCTGATGGGAGGTGCGCTGCTGATCCTCGCCGCCGCTGCGGTGTTCTTTTCCACTCCCTGGCTTGGCGAGGCTGCCCCACACTATCTCCCCATGCCCGGCATTCAGCTGGAGCTGAACACAACGCCCTCCCATTTCATGCACACGCTGAGCGTGACCGCTCACAATGTTGACGACAGCCAGACCCAATTTTGCGCCCCCTATCCGGAGCTGGAATACTATGACAACGGCGAGTGGCATCGATTACAGGACCTCTTTCCCGTGAATAAGCTTGACTATTTGGAAGGGATCGATCCGGGAAAGAGCATTACCCTGACCACGAAATCGAGCGTACACGGATACTTCCTGCGCAGCGGGCACTATCGGGCCATCATTTTCACTCCAAATATGGCTGCTCGGGAGTTCTGGGAAGCTGCATCTGTGGAGTTTGATATCTAGTGCAAAATTTGAGCGGCCCGCCTGGCGGGCCGCTTCTTTCAGCTCAGCAGCAGCTCCAGCTCCTCCAGGGAGATGCCGGGCTGGAGGGCCATACTGAGACCGTAGCCGATTACCTTGGCCAGGTCGTTTACCTGGCTGTCGATGTCCTTGGGGGTGACGAGCAGGTCCCGGCCTTCGTTTAGGTCGGGCAGGTCGTCGGAGCCCAGCAGGTCGGCGGCCAGGGTGGCCCCGTCCACCACGGTGGGCACCCCCAGGGCAATTACCGGCACGCCCAGGGTGTCCCGGGTGAGGCCCATGCGGTGGTTGCCCACGCCGGAGCCGGGGGTGATGCCGGTGTCGGAAATCTGCACGGTCCGGCACAGCCGCTTCAGCGACCGGGAGGCCAGGGCGTCCACCGCCACCACGCAGGCGGGGCCGATCTTCTCGCACACCGCCCGCACCAGCTCGCCGCTCTCCACGCCGGTGGTGCCCATCACCTCGGCGGCCAGGGAGGCCACCGGGCGGAGGCTGCCGAAGTGCTCCGGCATCTGGCGCACCAGGTGCCGGGTGACAAGCACGTTTTCATGGACCTTGGGGCCCACGGCGTCGGGGGTGATGGCCCGGTTGCCCAGGCCGGCCACCAGCACCAGGCCGCCCGCGGGGATATCTTCCAGCAGGGCGGACACCTCCCCCGCCACCGCCCGGACCGCCCGCTGGAAAATGCCCTCCTCCCGGCCGGCCAGGCCCTCCAGGGTGAGGGTGACGTAGGCCCCCCGGGGCTTGCCCAGGGCCTCCTCCCCCCGGCCGTCCAGCACCCTGACGGTGTTCACCGGGATGCCCTCCCGCAGGGTGTCGTGGGCCTCCACCCCGGGCAGGGCGGAGGCGGCCCCCGTCCGCTCCTGCCACAGCTCTCTGGCCTCCAGGGCCAGGTCGGTCCGTCTCATGCGCATGGCTGCCATCCCCCTTATGCAATATGTTGTGGAATTATTTTCATGGCCGCCCTAGTTTTTGCGGCTTTGGAAAAACTATCCCCGGTCTGCAAAAAAAATCAAAAAAACAGTTGATTTTTTGGCCGGAGGATGGTACAATACAAATCTGCGTGGGTGTATTGTGGAATACACCGTGTCCCCGTTCCAGGGCGGGGTGCCAAAATCTAAGGATGAAATTCGGAGGAGGTGTTTGGTTTGCCGAATATTAAGTCTGCTAAGAAGCGCGTTCTGGTGTCTCAGGCCAAGGCCGCACAGAACAAAGCCGCGAAGTCCGCGCTGAAGACCGAGCTCAAGAAGTTTGAGGCCGCAGTGGCGGGAGGCAACCGCAGCGAGGCCGATGTCGCTTACAAGGTGGCCGTCAAGGCGGTGGATAAGGCCGCTGCCCGGGGTCTGCTGCATCGCAATAATGCCGCCAACAAGAAAAGCAAGATGACCCTTAAGCTGAGCAAGCTGGCCTGATTGCACACGAAAGCAAAGCCGTCTGATATGCAGGCGGCTTTTTTCGTATTTGTTTTTGCGGGGATGTGTGGTAGAATGAGGGGCGGGGCGGTGGCCCTCCCCCCTTTGGCAAGGGGGGCTTTTCGGCGCAAACCGGATCGTTCCTGCTCCAAAGGCCCCTTTTGAAAGGGGCTGTCAGCCGAAGGCTGACTGAGGATTGCGTTTTGCGAAGCAAAACATACGAAGTAAACAAAGTTTTGCAAACCTTGTTTATTTCATACATTTCGCCTGCGGCGAAATACAATCCTCCGCCCCAGTGTGCCCACTGGGGCACCTCCTTTCAAAAGGAGGCTTTTCCCTGCGGGGGGACGAGGGCTTTTCGGCGCAAACCGGACCGTTCCTGCTCCAAAGGCCCCCTTGTTAAAGGCTGCGCCCGCAGGCGCGTTTCGAGGCCAACCGCCGCAATGCGGCGGCTCTTAGGCCGAGATGGCTGGCATTTGCGAAGCAAATGACTGGGGGATTCCGTATTAAAAATGCCGCCGCCCTTCCCTATAGGATATGGACGGCGGACCCGGCCGGACGAAAGGAGGCCCGACAATGAAAAAATTCCTCTCGCTCCCTCCGGTCTCCTTTGCGGTGGAGGCGGCGGGGCTGTATCTGCGGGTGGGGGCGTCCCGGGCGGCGGCGGCGCTGTCCTACTTCCTGATCCTCACCCTGTTTCCCCTGCTGGTGTGTGTGAACTACTTCATCGGCCTGTTCCACCTGGACCTGGAAAACCTGCTTCAGTCGCTGGACCAGATTCTGCCCGCCGAGGCGCTGGCGGTGATTCAGGACTACCTGGGCTACGTGTCAGAAAGTCAGTCCCGGGCGCTGCTGCTGGCCAGTCTGATTACCATACTCATCTCCGCCTCGGCAGGGCTGCGCACCCTGCTGGCCGCCATGGACGACCTCCACGGTGCCTCCGACCCCCGGCCCTTCCGGCGGGCGGTGTTCAGCGTGGGGCTGTCCGCCCTGTTCCTGCTCACCATCTACCTGTCGGTGGTGGTCATCTTCACCGGCGAATGGTTTTTCTGGCTGCTGGAGGAGCAGCTGCCCCGGTATATGATTGAGCACATCCCCCTGTCCGCCCTGTCCGGGCTGTGGCGGTGGATGCGCTACCTGCTGCTGTTCTGCTTTGTGCTGATGCTGGTGCTGATCGTCTATCGGGCGGGGACGCCCCGAGACGCCATGCGCCGGCCGGTGGTGCTGCTGTCCTCCCTGCTGGCCGCCGTGGCCATTGTGGGGGCGTCGGTGCTGTTTTCCTGGTTTATCGGGATGTCCTCCCGCTATGCCCTGGTCTATGGGTCGCTGGCCTCCCTGATTATCCTGCTGGTGTGGCTCTACCTGTGCGGCAACCTGCTGCTGCTGGGGGCGGTGGTGGGCCGGGTGCTGGAGGACCGGCTGAAGGGATAAAAACAGCGCCGGAGGCCGGCGCTGCCTTTGCACGTTACTGGTCCGCCTCGGAGGATTCCGGCTCAGTGGAGGAGAGATAGAGCTCCTCACACCTGCGCTGGGCATCCGCCAGGAGGTTGATGGCGTCCTCGCTGGCCCGGACCATGGCATAGTACATCTCTTTGTAATCCGCCATAGGAACACCCTTCTCCAGAGACAGCCGCCCGGCTGTCTCTCTGTTTTCTCAACGGTTCTTCCCGCGGGGGGAGTGCACAGGAGGGTAGGAGGTGAAGCTCCCCCCGCAGGTTTTCCCGTCGAGACAAACAAAAGCGACGCGGAATTTAGCAAATCCCACACCGCATATCTCAAGACACAAACCCTAAAACCAGACTTGTAAACGGGGAAGGACTCTGGTATAATAGGGGCTGGTGCAGCAATGCTGTTGTGTGGGTGGTTTGGCACCCGCACAGGGGTACGGGGTCTTCTCCACCCCGTGCCCTGCCCTTTTATTTGCCTCTTATCTCTATTGTATCATGCTTTGTCGAAAAATACAAGGTTTATTTCGGATTATTTCGCAGGAAATTCGGGCGGCCGTTGGCCGCCCATGTGTTTTTTCTGGACCAGTCCGCACCGAAAAGCCCCCGTCCCCCCGCAGGGAAAAGCCTTCCCCCTTTAAGGGGGAAGGCTTTTTTCGTTTTCGGGCACCGCATTTTCTCTGCACGCTGGTCTTATAAATTTAGGATAGCTTCCGCATGTAGGGCAAGGGCTCTGCCCTTGCCTGCCCCGACCTCGTTCCGATGCCGTTTTATCCCCTTACGGGGATAGGCAAGGGTAGAACCCTTGCCCTACATAACGAACCCGGAAGCGGCCCTACGACCTTCCCCAAACGGGGAAGGTTTTTTGCGCCTCTGCCCCCCGCATTTTCTCTGCCTGCGCCCTTTCCAAACCCCGGAAAATGTGCTATGCTTATTCTGAGAAAATTTCGCCGCTCCACAGCTGGGGCGGCTGATGGGGTGACGGTATGAACAAAATGATCCGCCAGCTGAACCGCGACATTCTGGAGGCGCTGGCCGCACGGCGGCCGGGGGTCCTCGCCAACCGCCGGGACCTCCAGGACCTGATGAAGGCCCCCGCCTGGGCCGACGGCCTGGCCGCGCTGTTTCCCATCCGGGCCCGGCTGAGCTGCGCCCGCATCCTGGAGCTGTGCGGCCCCATCCTCAACGCCCTGTGTCCCGCTCCCCCGGAGAAGGGCTGGGGGGCCTTTACCTACCAATACGTCTGCGGCCTGATGTTCCCCGACGGCGGCTTTGCCCCCGAGGCCGGCCGGTGCGGGGCGGGGGCGGAGTTTTACCTGATTGTGCTGCAAAGGCTGCTGGACCTGGAGCGCGCCGCCCTGCCCTTCGACCCGCTGCTGGACTTCCGCTTTCTCCCGGAGGAGGAGTATGAGGCCTGCGACAAGGCCCGGGAGTACCGCCGCTTCCTGGCCGCCTGGCGGGGGGAGTTCCTCTATGAGCTGATGCGCCTGGGGATGGAGTTCACCCCCTTTAAGACCCTGAGCCACATCGCCGGCGTCCACCACATCGCCATGACCGCCGCCCGGGGGCTGGCCCAGGCCGGGGTGGACGTGGACCTGGCCCTCATCTCCGCCGCCGCCGCCGCCCACGATGTGGGCAAATTCGGCTGCCGCCCCGGGGAGCGGGTGCCCTATCTGCACTACTACTACACCGACCAGTGGCTGCTGGACCGGAAGATGGAGGACATCAGCCACATCGCCTCCAACCACTCCACCTGGGACCTGGAGCTGGAATCCCTGTCGGTGGAGTCCCTGCTGCTGATCTACGCCGACTTCCGCTCCAAGTCGGAGCGGGACAGGGACGGCAACGAGATTGTGGTCCTCTACCCCCTGGACCAGTCCTTTCAAGTGATTTTGTCCAAGCTGGACAACGTAGACCGGAAGAAGCGGCGGCGGTATGAGTTTGTCTATGGCAAGCTCCACGACTTCGAGGACTACATGCGCCGGCTGGGGGTGGATGTGGACCTTACCGGCCAGCGGCAGGAGACCCTGCCGGCCAAGGACCCCGCCCTCATGGGCCAGGAGGAGACGCTGAACGGCCTCATCCTCCTGTCGGTGGAGCACAACCTGCGGCTGATGCACATGCTGTCTAACGAACAGCGGTTCGGCAACATCATCGAGGCCGCCCGCTCCACCAAGAGCTGGCAGCAGCTGCGGGCCTACCTCAACGTGTTTGAGGAGTATTTTACCTATCTGTCGGTGCGGCAGAAGACCCAGGCGCTGTCCTTCCTCTATGAGCTGCTGATGCACCGCGAGGGCGACATCCGCCGTCAGGCCGGCGCGCTGATCGGCCAGATCATCGCCCGGTTCCACCTGGTCTACCGCAAGGAGGTGCCCGCCGACGCCCAGAACGACCCGGCGGAGGAGGTGCCCTTCACCCTGTGGGGCCAGTATCTGGACATGATTATCTTCCCCGACCACAAGACCACCCCCCAGCAGCGCTCCCACATCAGCTACACCCTGAAGCTGGTGGTGGAGTCCATGCTGAACCACGCCCGGCCGGGGGACATCCCCCGCTTTCTGGATGCCCTGCTGGGCTACTACAACGACCCGGCCCACACCGACGACGACACCGCCTTTACCCTCCTCGACGCCGCCCGCTACCTGCCCCCCAAGCACTACGGCGAGGAGACCCGGGAGAAGCTGGTGGACTTTGCCGCCCACTTCGCCGCCGCGGCGGACCTGCGGCTGGTGACCGCCGCCCTCCAGTTCCTCCGGGAGACGGTGCGCAACATCCCCCGCAGCCACCCCCAGATGGCCCGCATCGCCGACCTGGTGGAGGCCGTCCCCTCCCCCCAGCTCACCACTGTGTTCCTCAAATGCCGCATCCTGCGCCGGGCGGGACGGGACGTGTCCGCCCTGGAGCGCACCCTGTATCACACCGACATCACCAGCGAGGTCTTTCTGGACAACCTGAAAATCGCCACCCCCTGGGTGGTGAAGGTGGCCGGCGTGGAGCTGCTCCGGGACCAGGTGGAGCGGGGGGTGGAGGCCCACGTGCTCCACATCGCCACCCACTTCTCCAACCTGGTGAAGGTGTCCGAGCGGGTGGTGGTGCGGCACACCGCCGGCTCCGCCCTGGTGCACACCTTGTCCTTCCTGCGCCGGGAGCAGCGCAACGAGGTGGTGGTGGAGCTGGGCAAGGGGCTGGAGATGGGCCAGTATGAGATCTCCAAGTACATCCCCCAGTACCTGGGGGAGGCCGCCCTCTACCTCCACCCCAGCGAGCTGGACGAACAGGTGCTGTGGCTGAAGACTCTGCTGGGCTCCCCCAACGACTCCGCCGTGGCCGGGGCGCTGAACACCATCGCCGTGCTGCTCCAGCACTACCCCGCCTATCAGCAGCGCTTCCCGGAGAAAACCCACGTCTATGAGGCGCGGCGGCAGGAGCTGCTGGGCCTGCTCCTCCAGGGGCTGGCCCACTACCGGGAGACGGTGCGGCAGGAGGCCCTGCTGGTTACCGGCAAGCTGCTGTTTGAGAGCCCCCGGCTCACCATGGAGGAGAAGGCCCGGCTGTTTGCCCTCAGCTACCGGAAGCTGCTCTTTCTCACCCAGGAGTCCTCCTCCCGGCAGGACGGACTCACCTTCTTCTACCGGGCGGCCGCCCTGGCCCACATCAACCGCTTTATCGCCCTGCGCCGGCTGGACCACGGCCCCTTCACCTTTGAAAAGCCCCGGAAGATTGCCTTCTTCCCCGGCACCTTCGACCCCTTCACCCTCTCCCACAAGGGCATTGTCCACGCCATCCGGGACCTGGGGTTTGAGGTCTATCTGGCGGTGGACGAGTTTTCCTGGTCCAAAAAGGCCCAGCCCCACCTGATCCGCCGGCAGATTGTCAACCTGTCCATCGCCGGGGACTTCCACGTCCACCTGTTTCCCGACGACATCCCGGTGAACATCGCCAACCCCGCCGACCTGCGGCGGCTGGTGAACCTGTTCCCCGGCCAGCAGGTGTATATCGTGGCGGGGAGCGACGTGGTGGCCAACGCCTCCGCCTATAAGACCGAACCGGCGCCCTTCTCCATCCGCCGGATGAACCACGTGATTTTCCGCCGGGCGGGGGAGGCCGAGCTGCCCGCCCCCCTGCCCATCACCGGCCAGGTGATCCAGCTCCAGCTGCCCCCCCACCTGGAGGATATCAGCTCCACCCGCATCCGGGAGAATGTGGACCTGAACCGGGATATCTCCAACTTCATCGACCCGGTGATTCAGGACTTTATCTACCAGAACGGCCTCTACCTCCGGGACAGCCAGGAGAAGCCCATGCTGGGCGCCGGCGATTTGGAGTTTCAGTGGGTGGGGGAGCCCGACCCCCTGCTGCTGGACAGTCTCACCGCCGGCCAGCCCGACCGGGAAATCGTGCGCTCCGCCATCACCGACCAGGGGGACCGGGTGCTCCTCCTCCGCCGGGCGGGGAGCGGGGACATTCTGGGCTATATCGCCTACCGCTCCCTCACCACCTCCCAGCTCTTTACCGCCCTGGGGGACACCGAGCTGGCCAACCGCATCCGCCTGCGGGCGGCGGGCAAGACCCTGCTTATCACCGCCCTGGCCGCCGGCGGCAACCAGCGGTTTAAGGACTACCACCAGCTCCTCCTGTGCGAGCTGCTGGCCCGGGCCCTGGAGGAGGGGTGCATCTACGGGGTATTCTGCCCCCACGACGGCCGTGTGGACAGCCAGCTGGAGGACGTGCTCCTGCGCACCGGCTTCCTGGCCCGGGAGGGGGACCGCCCCATCCGGGAGACCGACATGCACGCCCCCGCCACCCTGATCCAGAATCTGGAGACCACCATCCAGGAGCCCCTGGCCCAGAACCCCCGGGTGCTGGCTGCCATCCGCCGCAGCCACCAGAGCCTCCAGCGGGCCCTGGCCCGGCTCTACCCCGGCTCTTTGCTGCTCACCCTGTCCGCCGACATCATCCACCAGCGGCTGCTGGAGAAGATCACCGCCTACAACAGCGTGCCTGCCGTGCCCACCACCCCCCGGGTGCTGGGGGAGAACATGTGCGTCCCCTATGGCAAGCTCCTGCGGGGCAAGACGGTGCCCAACACCGTCACCAAGACCATCCACACCGACCGGGTGTACTCCCCCGACCTGTCGGAGAGCGTGATGGAGCCCTTCCCCTACTACGCCCCCATCCCCAGCCAGATTCGCACCATCAAGTCCTTCGACCGGCCGGTGATTCTGGTGGACGACCTGATGCACCCCGGCTTCCGCTTCAAGGCCCTGGACCCCATCCTCCGGCAGGAGGGGGTGCCCATCCGCATGGTGCTGGTGGGGGTGCTGTCCGGCTACGGCAAGGACCTGATGGACCACTGGGAGCGGCCGGTGGACGCGGTGTATTACCTGCCCACCCTGCGGCAGTGGTTCATCGAGGCCACCCTGTACCCCTTCATCGGCGGCAACACCGTCCGGCGGCCCAGCTCGCCGGTGCCCGGACTGCTGCCCGGCATCAACCACATCCTGCCCTACGCCCAGCCCGTCTATCAGGAGCCCTGCGCCCGGGAGGCGGTGTTCCACCTGTCCCGCACCTGCCTGGAGGGGGCGCTGGACGTGATCCGCACCCTGGAGCAGGAGTACCGCATCCTCTACGGCCGCAACCTCACCCTGGCCCGGCTGCCCGAGGCAGTGATCCTCCCCCTGTGCCCCGACAAGGGCACCTGCCTGCACTACGACCCAACCTTGTCCGCCTCCGTCTACCTGGAGAACGACCTGGAACAGCTGCTGCGGCAGAATCAGTAAGGAGGCACCCCCATGCTTGACATCCCTAAAATCCGCGCCGTGCTGGACACTGCCAGCCGGTGGGATATGGATCTGGACCAATTCGCCTGCTGGAGCCACGCCCACCTGTTTAACCCGGTCCTCCCCCTGGAGGAGCTGGAGGCCTGGGAGGCGCTGGCGGAGGTCACCCTCCCGGAGGACTACCGGACCTACCTCACCCAGCTGGGCAACGGCGGGGCCGGGCCCGCCTACGGGCTGTACCCCCTCTCCCTTCCCAGTGACAAGACCGCCCAGCTTCTCCGCCGCCCCTGCATCTACAGCGAGGACCAGGAGGAGAAATTTCAGGACGTGGTCCGGCGTTTTATCCGCTGGAATGACTTGGACGACGACTGGTCCTTGTATTTGGACTACTTTCCTGATACACCGTCCTGGAAGGACCGGAGGTGGCAGAACGAGCACAGGAAGGAATGGGGGGATGAGCTGGACCGGCTGATCGACGAGAACATCGACTTCCCTTTGACCGAGCATGGACAGCATCAGATCACCAACGAGGGCTGCTCGGGGGACATCTACATCATCCTCAACGGCTCCCACCGGGGCTATATCCACTGTGCCACCACCGACTGCGACCCCGATTTGGCCTTTCCCGAGCCCCGCACCTTTTCCGCCTATCGGGACAGGTGGCTCAAAAACACCTTCGCTGATTACTTCATGGGCTATGTAAACCGCACCGAGGATGTATGTAAAAATCTCTCCGCTGAGAAACGCCAAAAATTCCAGCGGGAGCGCGCCCAGGTCCGAGACTTTATTTCCGCCGTCCAGGCCCAGGACTGGAGCGGGGTGGTCAAGCTGCTCAACGCCATCCCGGACCCGGCGGAACTGTCCACCAAGAGCAAGAGCCTGTATATCCACTACGATGAAAACCATCTGCTGCGCCCGCTCTCCACAAATCCGGATGTGAAACGGTTTTATGACCGGCTCTATGGACGGCACGGCCGGAACTGCGGCAATTGGGTCACCTGGGTCCGCTGTTATGATCCGGAGAATACCCGAATCGCTCCGTATCCCCGCCCCACCTTCGAGACCTTTGCGCAGACCTTCTTTGACCCGTAGAGCAAATGTAGGGACGCTTCATGAAGCGTCCGCCGCCCCCCCCGGCAAATGCCCCGCAAATCGAGACGGACGCATCGTGATGCGTCCCTACAATCAATACTGGAAGTGATATCATCATGTATTATTACAACGTCAACGGCGCGACCCTGGTCTCTCTCACCCCGCTGGAGGGCTTCGGCCCCCAGGTGGAGCCCGCCAACAGCTGGCGGCTGTTCGCCGCCGTCCCCGGCGACCCGGTGCTGGGCCGGGGGTCCTTCAAGGTAACCCACCCCGGCCAGCTGCTGGCCGGCCACGGCCTGGAGACACTGGACGCCTCCCGCCTGCCCGATTTTGATAGCGGCCCTGCCAGCGCCGTGCTCAGCGATGGCACGACCATCCCCCTGGAGCTGGACGAAAATGTCCGGCAGGCCATTGACGACGGCCGTCTCACCGCCGTGAACACCGCCCGCCCGGGCTGGGAGGCGCTTTTAAAGTGGTCCCCCGGCTCCGGCAAGAAGCGGGTAAACATCCTGGCCATTGGCGATGTGGGCTCCACCCTCCTCACCGGCCTGAAGCTGCTGGGGGGAGATGTGATCTCCTCCATCGGCATCTGCGACCTGTCCGACCAGATCACCGCCCGGTGGGAGTTTGAGATGGGCCAGATCAGCCTGCCCTGGCAGTACGACCTCTTTCCCGAGGTGGAGGTGGTGGCCCCGGAAAACCTGTTCGACTGCGACATGTTCGTCTTTGTGGCCTCCAAGGGCATCCCGCCGGTGGGCTCCCAGGTGAAGGACGTGCGGATGTATCAGTTTGAGAACAACGCCAAAATCGTGGCCCACTACGCCAAAATGGCCCGGGAAAAGGGGTTTCAGGGCCTGTGGTGCGCCGTGTCTGACCCGGTGGACCCCCTGGCCAAGACCGCCTATCTGGAGAGCAACAAAGACGAAAACGGCATCTTTGACGGCAAGGGCCTGCGGCCCGAGCAGGTCCAGGGCTTCGGCCTGGGGGTGATGAACGCCCGGGCGGCCTACTTTGCCAAGCGGGATGCACGCCTGGCCTCCTTCCTCACCGAGGGCCGGTCCTTCGGCCCCCACGGCACGGGGCTGTTTATCGCCAACTCGGTGGAGCACTACGACGAGGCCCTGTCCCAGGAGCTGACCCATCTCACCGTTACCGCCAACCTGAAGATGCGGGAAATCGGCTTCAAGCCCTATGTGGCCCCCGCCCTGTCCTCCGGGGCGCTGTCATTGCTGCTCACCCTCCGGGGGGAGTGGCACTGCGGCTCCGTCTTCCTGGACGGGGTGTATATGGGCGTGAAAAACCGCTACACCCCCGCCGGGGTGGAGACCGAACTGCTGCCCCGCATCCCCGACCCCCTCTTTGCCCATGTCCGGGAGGCGGCGGAGCATCTGAAGACGATTCTTTGACCGTGACCTGTAGGGGCGGCCTGTGGCCGCCCGCGGGCACGCATTGCGCGCCCCTACACGCACTACGCTTAAAACGGCGCGCCGGGGTCGTCGCGCCCTACCAGCCCTTTGTAGGGGCGGACATTGTCCGCCCGCAATTACAGGACGTTTGACGGCGGGCGGCCACAGGCCGCCCCTACATACGGAAAGAAGGTGGAAACCATGTCCATTACCCTGATCCACCCCGCCCCCGACGCCGGCTGGGCGGGGCAGCGGCTGGACGGCATTTTGAAGCACGCCCTGGCAGGCCGGGAGGTCCGCACCGTGGGGCGGGCAACGGAGCTATCCGGGCTGGAGGGCCAGCGGCTGATATTCGCCCTGCCCCTGGGTGACACAGGGGTCAATTTGGAGTACATGCGCCTGCTGGCCCGGCTGCGGAGGGAGCCCGGCCTGCTCCGGGGCTGCACCGGCGGCCTCATTGTGGACGGTGCTGGTGAGCTGTACACCAAATCCGCCGCCGCCGAGGGGGCCCTGGCCCTGAACATGGCGGGGTGCGCCCTGGTGGGCCGGCCGCTGGTGGAGGGCACCGGGTCGCTGGCCAACTTCGCCGTCCAGGCCGGGAATTTGGGGACGAGCCTGATGGGGGCCTACCGCGCCGCCGCCGCCGAGCTGGTGGAGCGGGTGGAGGGGGAGGTCTTTCACCAAAAGGAGCGGCCCCAGGTGCTGGTCCTCCACGCCTCCAGCCACCACACCTCCAACACCATCGCCCTGTGGTCCCGGGTGCGGGAGCGGTTGGAGGGTCGGTGCGACCTCCGGGAGATCGGCCTGCGCAACGGCACCCTGTCCGACTGCTCCGGCTGCCCCTACACCATGTGCCTCCACTTTGGGGAGCAGGGGGGGTGCTTCTACGGCGGCGTGATGCAGGATGAGGTCTACCCCGCTGTCCGGGCGGCGGACGCCCTGGTGCTGCTGTGCCCCAACTACAACGACGCCCTGTCCGCCAACCTCACCGCCTTTATCAACCGCCTTACCGCCCTGTTCCGGCAGACCCGGTTCTATGACAAGGCGGTGTTTGCCATTGTGGTCTCCGGCTACTCCGGGGGGGACACAGTGGCCCGGCAGGTGGTGGCCGCCATGAATATGAACAAGTCCTTTTATCTCCCCCAAAACTTTGCCCTTATCGAGACGGCCAACAGCCCCGGCCAGGCCCTGGCCCTGCCTGGAATTCAGGGGAGACTGGACAACTTCGCCCAAAACATTCTGGATACCCTGTGTATGTGACAGAAAGGCGGATGCTGACTATGAGCGACTCTTTTACCATATTGATCTATCCCCACCAGCGGCTCCGGCATCTCCAGCCTGCAGTGGACGGGCTGGCCGACGCTGTTATGCGGCTGTATGGGCAGGACATGTCCACGCTGCGTTGGGCGGAGCGCCGGGAGGGGACGCTTGCCCGCTTTGAGGGGGGTGTCTGTCCCGAGATGGCGGCCCGCATTCCCTCCGCCAAGCTGGACTGTGCCGCCCTGCTGCTCTACCTCCGGGAGGGGGGCGGCTGGGGCTATCAGCTGTGCTTCCGGGGCTCGGTGGAGGACACGTTTACAGCCGGAGAGACCTCGGACGCCACCCCGCCGGAGCAGCACGCCGCCCGGCTGGTCCGGCGGTTTCGGGCCGACCGGGAGAAGCTGCTGCCCTGGCTGACACAGGGAACCGGGGCGGGCAGGGAACCGCTGGAGGGCTTCCTCCGTGAGCTCGCCCCCTGGGCCTGGGAGACCCTTTCCGCCGGAAAGCTGGCCCCCGCCCCTGTCCCGCCGGTGCCCGACACCTCCTCCCCAAAGGTAAACACCCCCGACTGGGAGATGCGACAGCGCCCGCCGGAGAAGGAGCCCGGGCCGGAGACCTGCCTGCCCTTCCTTACCGGGGTAAAAGCCCTCCGCCGGGGCTGGCCCTTCCCCTTGTCCCTGCTGTATGCCCTCCTCCCGCAAAAGCGGCCCGCCCCGGAGACAGTCCCCTTTGAGGGCTGGACCATCCGGGAGCTGGAGGAGACCCTGGAGAGATTTTACGCCGGAAAGCTGGAGCGGCTGGAGCTGGAGTTTTCCCTGAGCGGGGCGGGGACCTACATCCGCCGCCTGAAAAAGACGGTGTACCAACCTTTCCGGCTCACCCTGGAGCTGATTTGGGAGAAGGGGCGGTGCATGTGCCTGCTGCTGGACGGCCAGCAGCCCACCCTCTACTACCTTGTGGCCGACCGGAACACCTATATGAATGTGGACATTAAGGATCTGGAAAAGACCGTCTTTCACGGCCAGACTGTGGACAAATATAAGGTTTTCTCAAAAAAAGATTCCCGGCTTCTCCGCCGGGAGGTCCCGCTCCTCCTGGCCCGGCTGGACCGGCGGGACGAAGTGCTCAGCGCCACCGCCCGGATGGAGGTGTGGAGCTGTGAGGGCCTGCACTTCAGCCAGGAGCAGTACCAGCAGTTCCTGGATGTCTGGCAGCTGAACTAAACCATATAAAGTACGGACCCCCGGGAGACCCTGGCCCTGCCCGGGATTGAGACGCGGCTGGAGGGATTTTCCGAAAATATTCTGGATACCTTGTGTCTGTAGGACGCTGAAATCCTTCGTCCCCCGCAGGGCAAGCCTTCCACCCTCCGGGGGGAAGGTGCCCCCGAAGGGGGCGGATGAGGGGGCGGGGCGGGTAAGCAGTTCTTACGGTAAGAGGCGCTAACCTCACCGCACCCTCATCCGTCACGGGCTTCGCCCGTGCCACCTTCCCCCTTGAAGGGGGAAGGCTCTTTGGTGCGTTCTTTTGCAGTGTGCTTTTATACACGCTGAAAACCGCCGCAGAATTGCTTCTGCGGCGGTTTTTGTTTACTCCAAAGGAATCGTATAGTCCCCCATGCGCAGGGCGGTAAACTCGCTGATGTCGGTGAGGAGCAGGAAGTGGACGGTGGTGCTGACCTCTTTTGCCTCTCCGGAACCAGCATCCACAAGGCCGCTGCCGCCGTTAGTATAGCCCATCAGGCTCACCTTCTTCTCCCCGCCGTCTCTGGTGACCAGACGGGCGTCCTTCACCATGTCCTCATAGCTGGGATAGCCCATGCCCTCGGTCTCCAGCGCCAGGGAGAAGGGGGACAGGGTGGCGGTGATCTTCACCTCCCCCTCGTCCAGCACGGCCCTGAGGGCCTGGGGGCCGTTATAGACGGGCTGGAAGGTGATGATGGCCGGGTGGTCGGTGACGGCAATCCGGGTTCCGTCCTCCCCCTCGAAGCAGGGGGGCGTTGCCAGGATGGTGAGGGGCTGGGCAGTCAGGTCCACGTCCGCCTGAAAATCGACGCTGAAGCAGAAGGTCAGTACACCGTCCTCCGGCTCGCCGCTGAAGGAGCCGGAGCTGCTGTCTTTACTCAGCCGGGAGGGCCACAGGGGGTTCGCTTCACTCTGCATATAGTCTGAGCTGAATGACTGCCAGTTCGACCAGTCCTGTTTGTCCCAGTCCTCCCGGCAGGCGTCCCGCAGCTCCTCCCAGGTATAGCTCCCGGTACCGTAGTAGTAGAGCAGAGGGAAGTTATAGTGTCCCTGGGGGGCGCCCTCGGGCAGCTTGTACTCCAGAATAAAGTGGATATTTTTGTCGCTGCACAGGGCCTGGGTGACGGTGAGGGACACGTCGTCGCAGACGGAGGTGAGGTTTACCTCCTGGAACACCGCTCCGCCCAGGGCGGACAGGGCCGCCTGGGGGCCGAAGCGGCGGACAAACAGGGGGTCCCAGATGGTGGTGGCGCTGGTGCCCAGCAGCAGCACCGCCGCCAGCAGCAGGGCCGCCGTCCGTTTTTTTCGGGGCCGGTAGGTCCTGGCCCCTCCCGGCTGGGCGGACAGGACATTTTCCTTCAGGCGCTCCCGCATACCCTCGGGCGGGGCGCAGTTTTCCATTGTGTCGTGATACAGATTCATGGTTCCACCCACTCTTTCCGCAGGGCCTCCCGGCCCCGCTTCAGTCGCATTTTTACCGTGGGCACTGTCACGCCCAGCAGCCGCGCGATCTCCCGGACGGGGTACCCCTCGTAGTAGTAGAGATGCAGGGCGGTGCGCTGTTTTTCGGGCAGGTTGGCGGTCTGCTCCAGCAGGGACAGCTCCTCCGGGGGCAGGGCCACCCCGGCCGCCGCCTCCAGGGGCAGCTCCGACCGCCTGTGCCGCCGCCACTCGTCCCGGCACAGGTTCAGGGCCACCTGAAACAGCCAGTTCCGCTCGTGCTCCGGCGATTTGAACCTGGGGGCCTGATACAGGCGCTTGATCAGGACGTCCTGCAGCACGTCCTCCGCGTCCGCCGGGTTTTTCATTTGCAGCAGGCAGAACCGGTACAGCGACGGACCGTAGGCCTCATAGACCTGCTCAAACAGGGCCTCAGTCGGGTCCATCCGTGCCACCTCCTTTGTCTCTCTGTCTTTAATTACGGCTGTGGGAGGGGATTGGTCACGCCAGTATAGCCCTTTTGGGGAAAAAAAGCAAAAGCCGGACCCCCGCCGGCTGGCAGGGGTCCGCAAACTTTACTTCAAATACTCTCTGGGGTCCACGGGCTGGCCGTTGAGAAGGGTCTCCAGGTGGACGTGGGAGTCCACCCCCACCTCGGCGATGGCAGAGGAGCCCACGGTGCCCAGCTCGCTGCCGATGTCCACGGTGTCGCCCGCCTCCACAAGCACATCATCGGCCAGGTTGCAGTACCAGGACTGTAATCCGCCGCCGTGGTCCACCACCACGGTGGTGCCCATGAGGCCGTCGGTGTACACCTGCTCCACGGTGCCGGCGCTGATGGACAGCACCTTTACCCCCTGGGCGGCGGCGATGTCCAGGCCGCCGTGGGTGCGCCAGTCACCCAGGGTGGGGTCCAGGGACAGGGTCTCCACGCTGTAGTCCCGCAGAACGGTCCCCTGCACCGGCCAGGTGAACACCTTGGACAGGGTCTCCTTGCTGGGCTGGGTGTCCGGCTGGGGAGTGTCGTCCTTCACCGGCTCCGGGTCGTCCGGCTGGGCGGCGGGTTTGGTGCTGGGGGAGGGCCTGGCCGGGGTGACAGGGGTGTCGTCCTTGACGCCGGGGGAGGGAACAGTGGGTTTGGCCGCGCTCTGGTCGGGGATGGTCACAGAGGCGCCGCCTCCCACCGGCGCGGTGGCGCGGGTGTCGTTGACTACAGTTTTCAGCAGATAATAGCCCGAAATTCCTATGGTGGCGATGCACAGGAACAGGACTATGTAAAAGCCCTTTCCCATGGCGAAATCGCCCAGCTTATTCAAAAAGCTCCGGTTTTTCAAAAAACCACCTCCGAAGCCTATTGTGGACAGGCAGCGGGGCGGTTATACATGGCGGGCAAAAATTTTCGGGTGTGTCCTATTTGCAGATTTTATGTAGGGGCGGACATTGTCCGCCCGCGGGCGCACACTGTGCGCCCCTACAAATCGTTCCAATTCTCTTGACTGTGATAAAATGCGCGGTAGGACACTCCCAAAATTTTCACACCTCTTGCAAAGTTGCGGAAAAGGGGGTACAATGGGACAGAAAAAATGCCCTTCGGGGCTTTCAGGGGAGGAATTTTTATGATCGCCATAGCCTCTGACCACGGCGGCTACCAGCTCAAGGAGCACCTCAAGGCCTATCTGGCCGCCAAGGGCATTACCTGCGAGGACTTCGGCACCAACAGCACCGACAGCTGCGACTACCCCATCTTCGGCAAGGCCGCCGCCCGGGCGGTGGCGGAGGGCCGGTGCGAAAAGGGCATCGTCATCTGCACCACGGGCATCGGCATCTCCATCACGGCCAACAAAGTGCATGGCATCCGCTGCGCCCTGTGCGGCGATGTGCTCTCCGCTGAGCTCACCCGGCTGCACAACAACGCCAATATGCTGGCCTTGGGCGCTGGGGTCACCGGGCCCATGCTGGCCGAGCGGATTGTGGACACCTTCCTCAACACCGGCTTCGAGGGGGGCCGCCACGCCCGCCGGGTGGGGCTGATGATGGACACGGAAACAGAATAAACCGCCGCCCGGTCCCGCTTTGGGGCCGGGCGGTAAAAAATTTCCTTGTGTATTCCCCCCGCCTGTGCTATGCTTGGCACAAGTGTTTTCTCATATTTAAGTGAAAGGAAGGATTTTATGAAAAAGAGAACCCTGTCCCTGGTGCTGGCCCTGGCGATGTGCCTGGGGCTAGCCGTCCCCGCGCTGGCGGCCGAGGAGCCGCTGACCCGTCTTGCGTTTGCCCGGCTGCTGGTCCAGTACGCCGAGCCGGAGGGCGGAGCAGCGGGGGAGCTGCCCTCCGACTGTGCCGGCTTGAGTGAGGAAGACAAGGCCGCCGTGACGGCGGTGTGCGGCGCAGGCTGGATGTATGGAGACGCCGAGGGGAATTTCCTGCCGGAGGAGACGGTCTCCTACAGCTCTGCGATACCTGTAATCGTCCGGATATTAGACCCGGAGTTGGAATCCTCCACCATGCCCAGGCTGCCGGAAGACCGGCCGGCGACGGAGCAGGAGATGGAGGAAGACACCCGTCTGACGCTGGAGTGGACCGAGAAAATGCAGGCCCTCTTTGATGCCCCCGCCTGGATTTGCGCGTATGTGGAGGTCCTGTACAATAAAGGGGTAATCCAGTCCGTCGCGCTGGAGGATTGGGACGCTGCCCTCCCCCTGGATGACGCCGAGGGCCTGCTGAAGGCGGCCTTTGCCGGCGGGGAAGGGGTAAACCTCCCCGGTGGAGTGTCTGAGCCTGAGCAGCCCACCGACCCCGTCACTCCGCCTGTCACCCCGCCCGCGGCTCCTGCCGCGGCCGCCCCCACCAACGACAGCCTGACAGCCGACGGCGCTCTCCAGACCCCCACTGTGTATAAGATCAACGGCAGCAACTACTTCAAAATCCGCGACCTGGCCGCTATCCTCAACGGCACCGGGAAACAGTTCTCTGTGGGCTACGACAGCCAGCTGCAATCGGTCACCGCCACCACCGGCGAGGGCTACACCAAGCTGGAGGGCGACCTCACCGGGGCCCCTGCCGGCGGCCAGAAGACCGCCGACCCCAGCAACGACGCCATCTACATCAACGGCGAGAAGGTAGAGGCCGAGGTCTACAAGATTGACGGCTCCAACTACTTCAAGCTCCGCGACCTGGGCAAGGCTCTGGACTTCTACGTGGGCTGGAGCCAGGAGGCCGGCGTCTTCCTGGAGACCGACAAGCCTTACAGCGAATAACGGCCCATAAGGCTTAACGAATCTGTCCCATAAATTCGGAAACCCTTCGGAAATCCCGGCTGGTACGTCCTGTAGGGCAGGGGTTCTACCCCTGCCTATCCCCGTAAGGGGATAAAATGGAATCGGAATGAGGTAAAGACGGAAACGAGAAAAGGCAAGGGCAGAGCCCTTGCCCTACATCCGGCAGTTGAAGTTATGAGACAGGCGTAAGACTTAACGAATCCGTCTTGAATCCCGGCGGGGGCTGTGCTATAATGGGGCCATCACCCGCCATGCGCGGACAGAAAGGAAGTAATTCCCATGTTCAGGATGAAGGGCCGTTTGATTGCCGGTGTGCTGTGCGCCATGCTGGCGGCCATGCTGGTTGTGCCCGTCTCCGCCCACGGCTGCCACGGCGGCAGAGGGGGCGGTCACCACGGCGGCTACGCCCGGAACGTCCAGACCACTGTTCAGACTACCATCACAGTCTGCCCCTACTCCGACTGCACCCTGGCCGGCCGCCACACCCACAGCGGCGTGACCTACTGCGGCTATGACCACAGCGCCGGCGTGTGCGACAACAACTGCCGGGCTCTGTGCCCCCTGGAGGACTGCCAGACTCAGGGCCGTCACCTCCACGGCTGGTCCACCTACTGCGGCTACGACCACGCGGGCGGCTTCTGCGACGGCGCCTGTCAGGCTCTGTGCCCCTATGAGGACTGCGCCCTCACCGGCCGCCACGTCCACAGCGGCACGGGCTACTGCGGCTACAACCACGCCGACGGCTTCTGCGACAACACCTGCCGGGCCCTGTGCCCCTATGAGGACTGCACCCTCACCGGATACCACAGCCACGACGGCGTGGGCTACTGCGGCTACGACCACTCCGACGGCTTCTGCTACAGCGGCTGTTACACCACCGGCCACGGTTGCGGCCGCTGGGCCTGATTTCAGGTATAAAACCCCTCCGATTTCACACCCTAACGGGGAGAAACGGAGGGGTTTTTCTTGCTTTGGAGTTTTATTGCCTACAGCTTTGCCGGTTTTCTGCTGGAAACCGCCTTTGCCTGGCTCACCGGCGGCGCAGCCGGCCGGAAGGGGCTGCTGGTGCTCCCCCTGTGCCCGGTGTACGGGGCGGGGGCCTGCCTGGTGCTGGCCCTCACCGCCCCGGTCCGTGGGGAGCCTCCGGCGGTGTTTCTGGTGGGCGGGCTGGCGGCCACGGCGGCGGAGTATCTGGCCGCCCTGTACCACGAGAAGGCGCTGGGGGTGTCCTTCTGGGACTACGGCGACCTGCCCGGCAGCCTCCACGGCCGGGTGTGCCTGCCCTTTTCCCTGGCCTGGGGGACGCTGTCCCTGGGGCTGGTGTACTGGGTCCACCCCCTGCTGGCCCCCTGGCTGGCCCACATCCCCGCCCCGGTGGGCTGGCTGGCCCTGGCCGCCCTGCTCACCGACGGCCTGTTTACCGCCGCCCTGCTGCGCACCACCGGCGACACCGCCAGCCTGCGGTGGTATGAGCGGTGAAAGGAATACGTGAAATCATGCACCAAAAGCCTTCCCCCTTCAAGGGGGAAGGTGGCACGGGCGAAGCCCGTGACGGATGAGGGTGCGCGGCAGGTTTCCGCCCCTTGTCGTAAAGGACAGCGTCCCCGCCCCGCCCCCTCATCCGCCCCAGTGTGCGCACTGGGGCACCTTCCCCCCGGAGGGTGGAAGGCTTTTCCCTGCGGGGGACGGTGGGGGCTGACCGTCCGATAAAAAGGCCGCCGGCTTTGCAGCCGGCGGCCTTTTCTACTTACTCCTCGTAGTCGTCGTATTCATCCGTGCAGGCGGAGCGCTGGAACTTCCCCCGGGCGCTGTCATACAGCTCGGTGAGGCCGTCCCAGTAGGCGATTACGGCGCAGACAGCGGCGGCGGCGGCCAGAGACAGGGCGACAATCTTCAGTACAAAGCGGGCAACTTTCATGTTGGCACCTCCTATGAAAAACAGTTGTCTCCAGTTTACACGATAACCGGAAAAATTACAATCGTTTTTCCGAAATTTAATTTATTTTTCTGTACCGCGCCCCCACCTCCGGGGTAACGCCCCGTTCGGCCATCAGCTGCTCCACGGTGACGAAGCAGCAGCCCCGGGCCAGCAGGGTGTCCACCACCCGCAGGGCGGCCTGGGCGGAGCTGGGGAAAAGATCGTGCAGGAGGATGATGTCCCCGTCGGACACGTGCTCCACCACGGCGGCCACGATGCGGTCGATGTCGTCGTCCTTCCAGTCCTCCGGGTCCACCGACCACAGAATCACCGGCCCGCCGCACCACTGGCCTGCCTGCCGGTCCATCAGGCCGTAGGGGGGCCGGAGCCAGTAGTTCCCCTCCCCCACCAGCTGGGTAATGAGGGCCCGGGTCTTGCCCACCTGAAGGTCGAAGTCCTGGCGGGACAGCCCCTTGAGCTCCACATGGTCATAGGTGTGGATGCCGATTTGGTGCCCTTCGGCGGCCATGCGGCGCACCAGGTCCTCGTTGCCCGGGATGCGGTTTCCCACCAGGAAGAAGGTGGCGGGCACCTCCCGCAGGGCCAGGCCGTCCAGCAGGGGGCCGGTGGTGGAGGAGCGGGGGCCGTCGTCAAAGGTGAGGGCCACCAGCGGGGGGCCGCTCAGGGTCACCTCCGCCGGCGCGCCCGCCGTCCGGACCGGCTCCGGCCCGGGGAGCAGGAGTACAAGCCCCAAAACACACAAAAAAGCCCCGAATTTTTTCCACTTCACCGTCCCGCCGCCTCCTTGACCCGTTTGCAGTCAGTATGTGCGGCGGCGGGGAAAACTTACGTTGTAAATTTTTTCTGTTTCCGGTTGGGCACGTCGTCCCGGCCCACCAGATAGTCCAGGCTGACGTTGTAAAAGTCCGCGATTTTAATTAACGTATCAATCTGTATATTGATTTTTCCTCGTTCATAGTCAGAATACGTGTTAGGCCTGACATGCAGATAACTTGCAAGCTCAAGCTGTTTTTTGTCATGATCTTCCCGGAGGTCCCGTATTCTCGGCAATAGCACAACATCACCCTGAAAAAATATACAATATCGGTAACACCGATATTGACAAACATCGGTGTTACCGAATATAATGGCGTTGAGGTGATAGTATGCCCGATTATAAAGAAATGTATCTGGATTTGTTCAGAGCCAGCGAGGAGGCGCTGGATATTCTGATAGCCGCCCAGCGGAGGTGCGAGGAAATGTACCTTGCAGCCGGCGGCGAAGAAACCGCACAGGCGGAGGAGAGGGCCGGGGAATGATTCCCCGGCCCTTCAGCGTGTCAAAAAAGCACCCTGTGAAAGAACGCACCCAAAAGCCTTCCCCCTTCCAGGGGGAAGGTGGCACGGCCGTAGGCCGTGACGGATGAGGGTGCGCGGCAGGTTTTTGCCTCTTATCGAAAGAACTGCTTGCCCGCCCCGCCCCCTCATCCGCCCCAGTGTGCGCACTGGGGCACCTTCCCCCCGGAGGGTGGAAGGCTTTTCCCTGCGGGGGGACGGAGGGGGTTCCATAGACTGGAAAGGGCCGGAGAAATTCCCCGGCCCCGCTTGTTATGGCCGCAGATAAAAGGCGTGAATAAACCAGCCGAACACACATTCCCGCAGATACAGGGAGCTGTTCCACTCCTCCGCAAAGCCGGGAAGCTGGGCGATCTCCTCCCGCCAGCGGACCATTTCAGGAATATTTTCCTCGTCCACGCTCTCCCGCCACCGGCGGGCCTTCTGCTTCACCCAGAGCTTTATCTCCTCATAACCCTCCGGGTTCTCCTGCTTCAGGGCCTCGATCTGAGGCATGATTTGCGCCGCCAGCCGCTGCCAGCGCGCCAGCTCGGGAGAGGGAGGCTGGGCGGCCAGTTTTTCCAGCTCCGGGAGGGTGTACTGTTCAATTTTCTCCGCCAGCACCTCCAGGGCTTCCTCCAGAAAAACCTCGCCGCCGGTCTGATAGCGGACGGGCTGGTTGGGGCCGTGGAATTTGGTCTGAGGACGGGGCGGGCCGAACAGGTCGACCCAGTCATAGTGGATGCCGGTACGCACGCGCCACCGGTCTCCCGTACTCCAGGCGTAAAAATCCGGGTTACAGCCGACGCCCACAAGGTTCCAGGCAATGGACAGAGCGCCCTTCCCGTCCTCAAACCGCCTTGCAATGGTCAGATAGTCATACCAATAGCCCGGACGCTTGCGGACAAAGCCATAGATTCGGAACAGGCCGCGGTCCGCTGCCCACTCGTCAATATAGGGAAAGTCGGGAAAACGCCGGGCCATCATGTTAATCAGCGGCTTCTTGACCACAATGCTGCGCACAGCCATAGTACAGCCTCCTCTATCAATCAGGGCCGGAGAAATTCTCCGGCCCTTGTTGGTTTATTCCTGGTCCTTAGCGTCTGCGATGGTGTCCAGCAAATCGCACAGTTCTTCTTTGGTATACGTGGCCTTGTCGCTGTTCTTAAACAGCCGGCGCAGGTCGTAGATGGTGGCCTTTTCGATTACTTTATAATCCTTTTCAGTAAGCACTGCATTTACCACCTTTTGCTCTGTCTGCCCTTTCTCAGTCTTCCTTCTTCTTGTCCTCCAACAGTTCTTCGACCTTTTGCTTCGCTTCCTCCAGGTCTTTGCAGCCGTCAAGGACCATACGGATCATTTTAATGATCTTGTCAAGCTGCTTGTCTGTCATCTGTAGTGCCTCCATATGATTCCCGCCTCACTGCTTGGGCACAGTCTTGGTGATGGTGGCCTTGGGGTCCTCGGTGTCGAAGACGGTCTTGGCGGCGGCGGCCAGGCCGGCGATGCCCTGGATTTCGGATGGAATAATAATCTTGGTGGCCTTGCCGTTGGCGGCGGCGGTGAAGGCCTCCAACGCCTTGATGGTGAGCACGCCCTGGCCGGGGGCGGCCTCGTTAATCAGCCGGATGGCGTCGGCGGTGGCCTGCTGCACCTTCATGATGGCCTCCGCCTCGGCCTCGGCCTCCAGAATCTTGGCCTGCTTGGCGCCCTCGGCCTGGAGGATGGCCGCCTGCTTGGCGGCGTCAGCTCGGAGGATGGCGGACTGCTTTTCGCCCTCAGCCACCAGAATCTGGGACTGCTTCTGGCCCTCAGCCTGGAGGATGGACTCCCGGCGCTCCCGCTCGGCCCGCATCTGCTTCTCCATGGACTCCTGGATGTCCCGGGGGGGCATAATGTTTTTCAGCTCCACCCGGTTGACCTTGATGCCCCAGGGGTCGGTGGCCTCGTCCAGGAGGGCCCGCATCTTGGTGTTGATGTGGTCCCGGCTGGTGAGGGTCTGGTCCAGCTCCAGGTCGCCGATGATGTTCCGCAGGGTGGTGGCGGTGAGGTTCTCAATGGCGGACATGGGGTTCTCAATGCCGTAGGTATAGAGCTTGGGGTCGGTGATCTGGAAGTAGACCACCGAGTCGATCTGCATGGTGACGTTGTCCTTGGTGATGACGGGCTGGGGGGCGAAGTCCACCACCTGCTCCTTCAGAGACACGTTTTTCACAATGCGCTCCACGATGGGCACCTTAAAGTGGACGCCGGCTCCCCACACGGTGCGGAAGGTGCCCAGCCAGGTGATGACGTAGGCCCGGGACTGGGGCACGATGCGTACGATGCTGGCCAGCAGGGAAAAGACAACGATGGCAATGACAACGACGATCAGGGTGGGGATAAGATATTCCATTTTGTTAACTCCTCCTTATTTATTACAGTGCGTACTCTCTCTTACGCGGTCTCTACCATAACCTTTACGCCCTCGATGCGCAGCACGCGCACATCCGTACCGGCGGGGATCACGATATCCTGGGCGGACCGGGCCGACCAGACCTGTCCGTTGACCTTCACCTGGCCCTGAGCCTGGGCGTTGTCGATGGTCTCGGTGACCAGGGCGGTGGAGCCGATTACCCGGTCGGCGTTGGTGGCGGACACCTTGGGCTTGAGGAACTTGCTGCTCAGCGGCTTGAACAGGGCCAGCGCCAGGGCTGACACCCCCAAAAATACCGTGATTTGCAGCCAGAGCCCCGCTCCAAGAGCGGTAGCAAACAGCGCTGCCAGCGCCCCCACAGCAAACCAAACGGAGACCAGCCCCACCGTTACCGCCTCGCCGACGGCGAAGACAATAAAGGCGGCCAGCCAAAAAATCGTCATAGCAATTCCTCCCTTCCAAAATCGGCGGATACAATTTTACATCCCTATCATAGCACAGCTCCGCAAAAAATTCCACCGGATTGAGGGATTTTTAATCTTTCATTTCTGTGTCAATGGGGAATGGGGAGGGGGACTGTCAGGCGGGGCGTTCCTTTTCGTCCTATCCTCGTCCCCTCCGCAGAGGGCAAGCCTCCTTTTGAAAGGAGGTGCCCCAGTGCGCACACTGGGGCGGAGGATT